>JAGQMY010000034.1 GCA_020428465.1 Candidatus Saccharimonadota bacterium | reverse complement strand
TCCGTCGACGGAGTGGAGCCGTAGTAAATTCTCGCAAATTTAATTTATAAATTTAAATATTATTGCAGGACTTGTTGGACGTAGTTAACTAATTCTTTTGGTGTTATCTCGGCTTTTATAAGGTATCCGTCTGCCATAGATTCAATTTTGGCTCTGATCTCTTCCTTTTGATCAAGGTTTGTCGTAATGATAATCTTTGATCTCATCGGTGGCTGAACATTGCGGTCTTTCATCTTATATAACAAATCAACGCCGTTCATGGTGGGTAACATGATATCTAATAAAATCACATCATAATTATTATTAACGGCTTCAAATAATGCTTTCTCGCCGTCCATTTCTGACTTAACACTAAATCCAGCTCGCTCTAAAGCTCGAGTATAAAGCTCTGAGATAAATTTTTCGTCTTCTATGAGAAGTATTGATGGTTGTTTATTCATATCTGCCATAAGTGTTTACTGCCTGTTTAGCGAGTGGTTCTTAATCCAGCCGTGCGCTCCTCTCATAATACCATCTTGATTGTCTGTTTGCTCATGTTTAATTTTGTCAAATGCCTGGATAGTAAAGGTAAAGATACTCCCCTCGCCTTCTTTCGATCGTACCCAGATATTGCCGTCATGGGCAGTAACAATCGATTTACATAAATAAAGCCCAAGTCCGGTGCCACCGATTTGAACTCGGCTTTTATGACTTCGATAGAACTTCTGGAACAAATCAGGCATGACAGCAGAAGGTATGCCAATACCAAAATCTTGTACGCTGGTCTCGATTAATCCATCTTTGTTAACAGATGTAGTGACAACAATTTTGTCGGAGTTGCCCGAATATTTTATGGCGTTATCTACAAGGTTATTTAATACTTCATGAATACTGAGCTGATCAACCGCAACCGGAGGAATTTCACCATTAATCTGTAGCTCTATATGTTTGCCGTGCACGCCTGCGCGTAGAGCTAGGTCATTAATCGCATTTTTCAGAATATCCGCCCAGTCGCGCTTCTCAAGCCTTAGTGACAACTGATTCTCCTCGATTCGTGCGACATTAAGAATATTACCGACGAAGGACGTTAGTTGTTGCGCACTTGCATGCATCTTGTGCATGAAGCTAGTAAGTTCAGGGGTCAAAGTTGGACCGACTTCATCCTCGAAAACTTCTATGTAACCACGCATTATAGTTAAAGGTGTCCGCAGTTCATGTACAGCTAGGGCTACAAAACTTATCTGCCTATCATCACGTGTGTATTCTTCGCTACGGTCAAATACGACCAGCATAGTTTCAGTTCCGGCACCTGTTTGTTTACTGAAGCTTGCGGCTAGGTCGAATTGCTTGATTGGATTACCATTCGCATCAGAAATTCGAACTCGCTCCCAACTTCTTGATGAATTGACTGTAGTATCTTTGGTTTTGTTTAGCCACAGCTCAAATGTTTCGTCTGTGTCAAAAAGCATCTTAACTGAATCATACAATGGTTTATTTATGACTTTATCGTAGCTACATCCAAAATACTCACACGCTGTTTTATTGATGTATGTGACGATTTGGTTCGAGTCTATGCCTATTATAGGTAGGAATACATGATCTAGATTAGTGCTGGGCTGTTCTATCTGAGTAACATTGACAGCTGGAATCGCAACGCTCGCCATTGACTGATCAGTTATGCCCTGCTCCGAAGTCGCTATTATCTTACTCTGGCCAGCCATACTAGCAAGGTCATAGACTTGAAGGGCCAGCGCCGATACCATTTCATGGCCGATTTTTAGACTTTCTGTATCTGGTGCCACACCACCTCTAGTACTATGTCCGGCATAAATTATCGCATCCGACAGCGTATTAATTGGTTTGTAGCTAGCAAGTACCAGAACTCTAACGGACACGCCAATTACGATTGCCGACAATAATACCCAGAAAGAAACTAATAAGATATTGTCATTTAAAAAATTTGACAATAACAGCCATATAGCTAGAACTAAAATTGTATCCAAAGACAAAACTATCGCTGTTAACATCGATAGTTTTTGAATATATTTTTTACCGTAGTCCACTTTTTTTATCCCACCCTAAGATCGTTGTTCATTATGGTGAATATGTTAATTTGCCATCAGGAATTGCAGTAATCCATGTTTGTCCAGGCTGGAGTAGGATGTCATTACCAGAGCTATCCTTAAAGGCGAGGCTGGCATTATCAGTTGGTTTCTCCCATGTACCCTGAAGGACTATTCCATTTTGAAATATATAAACTTTTCCAGAACCGACATTGTCATAGACGCTATGGATGCCGTCTGGATGGATGCTATAGTTCATTATCATGGCGACAACTACCGATGGACTTATTTGCTTTCCACTTCTTTCGTCGTTATGCGGTGCGTTCGCCAAAGTTCGCTTATAAACATTAGTAGTTGCGTCGTAAGAGTATGAAGTGTTCTATAACGGACTTGAAATATTGAAGCTAATACTCGAAGCTTTCTCAGCGGTAGAATTATCGGCCTGGTCGGCTTCTGTAATTCGCTTGAACGGAGTAAAGTTGCTTGTTGTAAATCCGAGTGACTCTCTTAAGCTATCGAGTCGTTCCATACTCGTGTAAACATTATGAGGTGCATATCGATTACTTACTCTGTCGAAGTACTTATTACCGTAAACCCCGTGATCCATATCCTTAACACCAATAGCTTTAATCAGCGCCAATGCTTCCCCACTTCCACCACTATGAACATATCCTGCGTCGAATCCGGCTGCCCATCGAACATAGTAAGGTCGAGCCGAGCGTATTGGTCCGATATAATCTGGTTGTGCTTCTTGAAATAGTGCTAAGAAACGAGTGATACCGCCCTCAGCTATAGCTTCAAATACAACTCCAGCATCGACTAATCCAGATTGCGGACGGGCGTCAACACTGTTCTCGATCATGATTCCTGTAATAGGACGATTTGCTTGATCCTGTGTCACTTCTTTGCCGGTTAGTGGCGAATATATCGGTTCAGGTGGCGCTACATAAGTTGAGACAACTTCTGGTTCAGGGTTAGGGCTGTCAGCTTTGGGGCCATAAAATTTTAAATAACCAAGCCCCAGTAATAGAACAGCTAAACTAGCAGAAGAAACGATGATTAAACGTTTCTTAGGTGGTCGCTTTTTAAGATAATTTTTCAGCTTAGAAAACCGTTCTTTTTTTGTCACTTCAACAGGTTCTGATTTCGTTTCTTTATCTAAATCCATAATGCTTAAGGATAAGTATAAGATTTTAAGAGTTTAATTACAACCTTAACTTGTGGTCATAACTGATGTAAACTATTACTCATGAATAAAGTTTTGGAAGACAGAATTGTCGAATTGCTTAGTGCTGAAGTTAGCGTGAAAAATAGGATAGAAATTGAAGCTCAATATCCAAACAGAAAACTTGACACCGGTGCAGAAGTAACTAGATTTTGTCCATCACCTACCGGCTTCGTGCATATTGGTGGAATTTTTACTGCCATGATTTGCCAATATGTAGCTAGACAATCAGGCGGTGTATATATCCTAAGAATTGAAGATACGGATAAAAAGCGTGAAGTCGAAGGCGCAAAAGAACTGATTGTTCAACAGTTGGAAAAATTTGATTTATCTCCTAATGAAGGATTACAACTTGATGGAAGTGAGGCTGGCGATTATGGGCCATACCTGCAGAGTGAAAGACGTGAGATATATCTAGCTTACGCAATAGATTTATTGCGCAAAGGACGTGCTTACCCGTGCTTTGCGACGCCAGAAGAACTACAAAATGCAGTAAAAGATCAGCAATCTAAAAAAATGCGCCCAGGATATTATGGGCAATGGGCGTTATGGCGTGACCGTTCCGATGATGATATCAAGTCAGCATTAGACGCTGGAAAGCCTTTTGTGCTCCGTTTTCGCTCAGAAGGTGACCATGAAAAAAGACTATCCATAGATGATGTACTTAAGGGTCATTTAGAATTGCCCGAAAATGACCTTGATGTGCCACTTATAAAAAGTGATGAATGGCGTTTACCAACTTATCATCTAGCCCATGTTGTTGATGACTATCTGATGAAGGCAACAATTATTATGCGGGGTGAGGAGTGGCTCCCAAGTACTCCGCTACATTTTGAGCTAGCGGATGCATTAAATATTCCACGTCATCGTTACGCGCATACTCCTGTTATATCGATAATTGATAAAAGCGGTGGTGGCAAACGCAAGCTATCTAAGCGAAAAGATCCTGAGGCTGATGTTGCCTATTGGCTAAAGGCTGCCTATCCACTCAAGGCCGTCAAAGCCTACTTGCTAGGACTTGCTAATTCTAATTTCGAAGATTGGTATCGGGATAATCCAAATGCTGATTTAGCTGAGTTTAAATTCAGTATGCAAAAACTTGCTTCTAGTCGCTCGCCACTTCTCGACATGAAAAAAGTCGATGATTATGCCCGCGATGAAATTGCACGGATGCCTCAAGAACATTTCAATAAAGAGATTTTAGCTTGGTGTGAATTGCATGACCGTAAACTGTTCGATGCAATGATGAATGATCCGGAGTACACGAAGTCTGTTTTGGCGATTGAGCGAGATGGTGACAAACCTCGTAAAGACGTAGCTAAATGGTCAGATGCTCCAGAACAGTTCGGATATTTTTATGATGAGATATTCGCTACGCAAGAGCACGAAAAATCACCCCTCGACCAAAAGGTAGTAAAAGAATCTTTAAGCGTGTATATGTCAACATATAGTCATAGACTAGACAAAGATGCATGGTTTGAAAATATGAAACAAGCTGCAGAAAAGAGCGGTTTTTGCCTAGATAGGAACGATTTAAAAGCCAACCCTGAAAAATATCATGGAGGTATTGCTGATTTCGCAAGTCTAGTTCGCATCGCCCTGACGGGTAAATCAAGGACACCAGATCTCTGGACCATAATGCAGATTATGGGTGAAGACAGAGTAAAAAATAGACTAGAAACCTAAGCAGTCGGATAACAGATTTTTGTGATTGACTGTGCCTCAATTAATACAAAAAGGGCTTTCCGTGCCCTTAAACCTACGGCTCTCATTTTTTGATCGCAAAACCGGGGTCCCCGAGAAACATGTTTCTTGGGGTGTAGTACGAGAGACAAAAAACGACACCCAGCAGAAAAACAATTGCTTAAGCCAGATACCAGCCAGTTCTGCGCGACGAGGATGCAAGCACCCAAAAGTAGTTTAAGAATGGAAGACTTTTGGGTTGGCTCGTCGCTTGATTCAGAACTAGCTGATTGGCTTAAATCAGTTTTTCAGAGGGTGAGGAAATGACAGAAAAGCTAAAGTTGTCATATAGATGGAGATTAGAAGAGTGGAAAAGTACATGCTATAAGTTACATTTGCAGTACATAACACTTGTTATATGCCAGATTTCATTCTAGGCTAATGACAAATCTCTGAAGGCTAAACTATATCGAGGCGGCGATGCGGACGAGTTGGTCGGTTGTCATTCTTGAATCACCTTCAATTTGATACCAAACTCCGTTATCTACCCATGTAGCGTTGCTTCCGTCGTAAATGAATAGTGTCCGTCCCCTATCCATGTATGTTTGATACTGTTTGTTTTCAGCTACAACGTAATTAGACAATAATGCGTCACTGTTCCAGTTACTTGCCTTCTGAGATACTTTGTATGCTCTATCGTCGGTGTTTGAGCGGAAAGAAATAGTTACTTGACCTGGACTGTAATCGATAGGTCCACTAAAGGCGAAACCGGATGGATGATAATTCGGCATGCTTGCGTTGAAACCGGCTCGGGCTGCCGCGACTCTCATTGAAAGATTCGGTACGTTTTGTAGAGCGAAGAAACCACCAAGTAATACACCTGTTAGGACGCTGGAGCTGATTGCCATTGCCTTAGCGCTCACGCCAAGTTTGTGAGCTAGCTTTTTTCGCTTCTTTTTCACAGCTGGGAGAATTTTTTGTTCATGGGCTTTAGCGTTCTCGAGTGCTTTCTCAATCATCATAGTAGCCGCATGAGATCGAGTCATTGGTGCTATTGATTGCTTTTGATCTGGTTCGTCAATCACGAGAGCATGCTTGGGATGGTTGGTTACAACCTCTGCCGGTTTCTTGACAGGTAAACTCTGAATTTTCTTTGTGACAGAGCTACGATGCTGAAGATCTCCAAACTTTGTTATGCTTGGACTCTTTTTGATATTCTCAGCACTGAAAAGTCTCATTGACGGAACCGATGAAGTTAGTTTGCTAATTTGATGCGGATGTTTCAAGCTATTATGCTGAATTGCGGAAACTTTTGGCTTGTGAACAGCTGTTCGCATTAGTGTCGCTGATTTCTGAGGAGATTTCTTAACTGTCTGTACTGTCCTGGCGGTGTTTGGTGCTTTCTTTATTCTAGAAATAGCCGGATTGTTGCTGGTAGTCTTGCGAACAACTCCGTCCATAACTGTATTGGTGTTTTTTACTATATTCTTAGGCATTTGTATTGGGCTTGCCACGTTTAATTCGCCGGTAATTAGTTTACCGGTTAGTGCGTCGTATTTTTTCCCGTTTATTTCAATTACGTCTTGGCGATTTCCCACGCTTTATTTCCCTTGGAATAATTTCTTGTTGTTACCCTGTACGCATACTATCGTATCGCGAGTAACCGTTTTTAGCAATACGTTATTAAGTACTTTTAGACCTTCATTATGGATAAACTGTTATTAAAATTGTATAATTCGACAAGATTTATGGACTATTTAGATCCGCAGAAAAAACGCCGTAAGAAAAATTACCTAATGCTCATGTATGCGCTACTTGGGATTGCGATAGCAATATCTACAATGACTCTAATCTACCTTATCAATGGCTATTCTATCGATAGAAATACAGGTGAAGTAATCCAGAACGGGTTAATCTATATCGATAGTAAACCCGAGTCTGCTGATGTATATCTAAATGGAGTTAAACAAAGAGGTAGAACTGATCTACGAATGGTTGTACCTGGCGGAACATATGATATTAGTATGTATAGAGAGGGTTACAGAGAATGGAAGCATCAGCTTATTCTCGAAGGTGGGAGCCTCAGACGTCTTACATATGGCAGGTTAGTACCTGAGAAAATCGATAGTGAAGTTGCCGTAGGATTGGGTGGAATTCCTACAATGACTACCCAGAGTCCAGATAAACGTTGGTTGGTGATGTCATACACCGACAACCCACTATTGTTCGGTGTTATTGATTTAAGTCGACCAGTACTACAACTTGACGAGATACTTCTACCCTTAGAATTACTCGAAAATAAACAAGCTGGCACCTGGAAGGTTATTGATTGGTCTGATGATAATAAGACTTTTCTAGCCGAGTTCAGGAGTGACGCAGGTTCTGAATTCGTTCTCATTAACAGAGAGGACCCTACCAAATCTATAAATATTAAAAAAATCTTTCCTACTTTAAGCTTTGACTATGTAACATTAAACGAGCGGAAAAATGACAAAGTTAATTTGTTTGATTCGCCTGCAAAAATCCTATACAAAGCGGATGTTACAGCTAAGACTGTCGAAACAGCCCTCACCGGACTTACCCAGTATAAATCTTATGGAAGTGATACGTATCTATATCTTACTGAAGAAGGTTCTACAGAAAATCATATTGACGCCCATCTCAAGGTCGGCGACAAGGATTATAAACTCAGAACACTTAATAAAAGTGATAAGTATTTATTGGACATCTCAAAACTTGGTGGTGCCTATGTAGTTGCTGTTAGTTCGGCTAGTGAGAATAGAGCGATTGTCTACAATGACCCGATAAATGCAATAAAGAATAATGATTTCTCGTCAATACCCGTTCCTACAACAGTTCTAAGGGTCGAGAACCCTGAGCAATTATCGATTAGCTCTGATTCTAGCTGTGTTATGGTTTACGGTAACAACAAAGTAGCATCACATGAATTTGAAGCTGATAGGTCATATACAATTAACCTCGCAAACAGCCCTGATAAAGAAAGTGAATTTGACTGGGTTGATGGTCAGCATCTGCTTTATGTATCAGCCGGAAAAGAATATATCATGGATTTTACAGGTAGTAATCAATACGACCTAATGTCTACGTCCGCAAAGTTTGGCGCTTTTGCCGACAAAGATATTAACTATTTGTTCAGTTTTAACCTTGCTTCTACTGACAGTGAACAGTCATATCTAATGCGAAACTTTATGCGTACCAAAGCCGACCGCTAATCAACTCTTAGCTACCTAAAAGTTATGAGTTCAAGGTTAAAGGCTTTGGATTTTAGCTCGCCTGTTGGTGAATTATAATTTGGAACTATAAAACTAAAAAGGCCAGATTCGCGACCATAAACTAGGCGCATTACTTGGCAGTACATCAATGTTATCTGTATCAAGTGGTTGAGCTGTGCTTACTGTGTTGCCCGACGGATCAGGTGATATTTGCTCGCCAACAATAATAAGTCGATTTATAGATGTTCCTGGTGGGTCACAGGTTATAAGAGTAATTGTGTTTGGTTTGTCCTGGGTCTGTAGCACATCAGTATTATCAGGGCTAACAATTTCTTTTTTATAAACTTTGTAGGTGTATCTTATACCGTCTTTTTGAACAAAAAATGTATCGTCTGCCTCCAACCTTTTTAGTAGAACAAAAGCAAACTTATATTTACCCGAATTCAGGATATTGTTGCTAGAGTGTCCAACAATTACAGAATTTCCTTGTTCGCCAGGATACGGTGTTGTTGCATAATGCACTACCCCATCTTCTAGAGAATTTTGGATATCTTTTTCATTAGTGCTTAGCATGTCGAATACAACGGGAACTTCGAGGTTGATTTTAGGAATAATAATTTTTGGCTCTGGTCCAACATCACCCTCTACACTTCCGATTATTGGTGTCGCACTCACATTTCGTGATGGACTAATAAACGGCGCAATAAACACCTCATTAAAGAACGTGAAAGTAATAATTAGACCTACAAGCGCCGCCATGCTTAAGCCAAAAAGTAGTGATCGCAGATGCTGTCCGAACGAAAGTCGTGGTTTACTTCGACGCTCAACTTTGCGATATATTTGTTTCTTTAAGTCCGCCACGGATTGAGTTGTGCTTTGTTCGTGCATTGTAACTGGCGGGATGCGAATTCGTGATTTTTTACGAGCTGGAATATTGTCGTGCCTTGGTGTAAGCGGATTGTATTCTGGATGTTGGCTTTGACTCTCATAGAATTCAGCCCATACTTGATGTTTTTCATCATCTGGTAACTGAGTGTAATAATTATGCCATTCGGTCTGTATCTCTGCTAATGATTTGCCAGAAGTTGTTAGCTCATACATATACCTCTGGTGCTTAGACCGGTGTCGTCCCGCTTCGTAAGACTCGATTGCCTCCTCGGCGGCTTCTGGTTCTTTCTTGTATAATTTCTCAAGTTTGAGACGTACTAATTCTACAGCTGGGTTGGCAGACGATTTATCATTATTGTCTGATTTTGGTTTGTCTTGTGAATCTTCTTTTAACGCTTCAATAACATCTTCGTCATGCACAGATGGATCGTCAATTCTGAGCTCATGCTTAATCGGGTCTTCTTTGCCATGGACTTGTTCGGCTAGTTTGGCTGTACGTTCCCGAAGCTCAGCCAGAAGCTGTTCATCGGCTCCATGGATATTCAGCTTCGGTGCGTTATCAGAAATATTACCTAGTGGCTGAAGAACTTTCTCTTTTTTTGTCTTGAGCTCATTGATAGGATCTTTCGTGTTTTCATCTTGTGCTGCATCAGCCATAATCATTAACAGTATAGCAAATACAAGGGGCTGGTAGTTAGTAGTTGGTATTTGGGTATGAGGTGCTACACACTATCTCATTAGCAATTAGCTATTAGCTATTAGCTATTAGCTATACATTAACCAATTAGCTATTAGCGATGAGGATACAAAACTTTTTAAAATCTCATGGTGCCGCGGGAGGGACTTGAACCCTCAATCCGATTGGAACACGATTTTGAGTCGTGCGCGTATACCAATTCCGCCACCGCGGCGCACCCAGGGCTATATTATAGGTACTTTATAGGTGTTAATCAACCTTGTACTAGTAAATTTAAGATTATTTTGATTCAATTTAGATAATGTTAATAGTCGGATTAATTAGCTTTATAATTTACTGGGTTTTTATCGTTCATATATTTCGAAAATGGGGCTTTGATAGCTACCTAACAATTAGTGATCATGTATCAAGTGGGCATCAGAGAAAAGTCTATAATCCTACCGCTATGATACTTTTGACTATATTTGTAGTTTATACGGTTTTTGGAGTGTTGCCGAAGCACAACACTAGCCATATCGCTTACATATTAGTCATAACTGCATGGCTATGTGAGCTTTTAGTAATTCAATTCCCTAGACTTGGAAAACATTTTTTATTCCATGATAGGTTAACTTTAGTCGTTGGTTGTAGTCTGTACGCGCTAATAGCAGTAATTGGACTTGGTTCAAGAGAATCTTCTTTAACACATTGGATAACAGGATTTGGGCTTCTGGTGCTGGCGGTTATGAGTATGCCAATTGTAAAACAGAAAAAACGAAAAAATTTCCTATTTTTCCAGTCATTTTATTTTGCCGGACTACAAGTATTTTTGCTGTACTTTGGAATTATCAGCGTTAATTTAAATTAACGAACTGGTTACTGCTTCAAATATTTTTGTCGGATTCTGCATTACAAAAACACTTGCTTTAGCAGAGGTTGCTACTCGCCAAATTTTATCTTCGCATTTCGTCGTACTAACCATGCCTTTATACGCTACAAAAATTAGATCATTGTGCTTGGTTATAATGCAACACGAGTGTTTGTCGGTATAGTTATGTAGTGCATCGACGAGTTGAAGACTAGACATACTCAATACGATAGGAGATATTACTGGTGTATTCATGAACAGCTTCTGTAGCTGGGAAATTGATAATACAACAATTGTGTTATCTCTGTCGGTCAAGTTCAGAGGGATTTCTTTAAAATAATCGATAGTATCCTGGGTAATTGTCAGGGGTCCTGTGTATTTAGATATAAATTTTTCTAATACGATTGCTGATTCGCTGTTACGACCAAAATCACCAGCTAGTAAAACCATGTCAGACCAAGACGCAACCGACAAAAGGTGCTCTAATGATTTAGTAGAGAAACTTCCACTCGGTGTACTTGATGAATATTCCGCTTCGGGCAATAAATTATGGACAACCTTACGAACTGCATCGGGCAAAACGACTTTTATAGTCCCTGCTCCTGCCTCCATGGCTCTATTGTATGCAATACCCGGAGCTCCAAAACCGTGCGAGTTACCGCCAATAATTGCTAATTTTCCTGCTCCTTGTTTTGTTTCGGGTCGTGACCAAAGAATATCAGGAAATAACGGCTTATTAGACTGTTTATGCCAATAAGTAAGATCCATTTTTTGGTTCCAGCTCGTAGATAACATTTTTACGTTCGATGACAATTTTCCAGCCATTTTTCTTTGCTTCTTCATACAAGCTATCTTCGGGGTTAAAGGCTATAGGGTTTTGAACATGAGCCAACATAGATATATCACCTGCACTATCGCCAACAGCTAAACTGCCCTCAATAGTTAGATTATTTTCTGGGATTAATTTCTTCAAAAATCTGTCTTTATTTCTGTAAACTTCCTCCGCTTCACCTGTAAAATATCCGTCTTTCTCAAAATATGTTTCGCCGATAACAATATCGAAATCAAACTGTTTCATGAATTGGTTTACGGCATACATCTCAGAACCGGACAAGGCGATTAAAAAATATCCTTCTGTTTTAAGCCTTGAAATAAGATCACGGGTATATACATATACGTGTTTATGACTTCTTGCTATTACTTTATCAACTGCCTTTTGGTAGTCCTTTACCTTTAGGTTGGTCATGTTTTTGAACAATGTATCAACAGCTAGATTAGAATAATCCTTATAAGCTTGGTCGTGTTCACGATTCCGATAAGTTGTATATTTTTCATCTAATTTGGCTCGTGCTTCAATCGGCAATTTTCCATCCGTAATAAGCTGGTCAACAATTTGGAAAAAAAGTGCATTTCTAGCAATTGTGCCATCTATATCAAAAGCTGCAAATTTCCTCTTCATAAAAATAGTATATACGATTTGGATTATTAACTCATTAACGCATTTTCCTATGAACATATAATCCAACAATATTACTAATACACCCTCTGAAAAACTGATTTAAGC
>JAGQMY010000033.1 GCA_020428465.1 Candidatus Saccharimonadota bacterium | reverse complement strand
CTGTGCTGTTGCAGCGAACTTGAGGATTAGAGCCTCATCGTCAATCTGCTTAACAGATGAGCTAGTTGAGCTAGCGATTGTATCTAGTGTACCAGTGTCATCCCAAGCGTAGTCACCTACTGTAGTACCAGCTACTAAGCCAGCGTCAGAAACGTAAGTATCGTCGTTTTGTCCAGTTGAATCACCATCGTATTGGTTATCTCGGATTAGGTTGTATGCTGGAGTTGCGAATACACATGTATATGCGGTTGTGCTTCCACAGTTTACTCCGGCTACTGCCATACCGAATTCCTCAGCACCGGCAGTGATGTTATCTTGCGTTGTACCAACACTGTTGAAACATTGGTCGTTAAGGGCTAGACCTGAACATGTAGCACCGACAACTTTTAGAGCACCTGATGATGTCTCTTGTAGGGCTTTGTAGCCTACAGATGCACCGCCTGAAGCGTTAGTTCGAATCATAGCTACACCGTTCTGGTTGTCTGCACCAGGTGCGGCACCAGATGTCACAGGTGAGACGTTAGTGTTGCTAGGATCAACTACACCTAAAGCTACGTCTGTACCAGTAATTGCAGAACAGTCAGCTCCTACTGAAGTAGTAGCGTCGTCAACACCCGTTTCACCTACACAGAAGTCTAGACGTTCCTGGACTCGTGCGGTAACAGTTAGAGTCTGAGAAGTACTTTGTGCGAACACACCTTCCCAAACTAGAGTTGTACCTGTGTCGCTATATATTCTCATACGTGTGTAGTATGAAGTGTTAGCGCTGGCATTGTTTGTAAAGTCAGTAGCGGCGAATGAGATGGTTGGTGTCAAGCTGGCACCGGCATCTGCAGTCGTCTTGTCTATCTGAATTTGGTTGTCAGTACCACCGTTATCACCGTTCTGTCGAACTGATGCTGTAGTGGTATCTGTAGTAAAGCCCGAAAGCGTTACTGTTGGTGTTGCCGAGTTGATGCTCGGAACATTATTTGTAGTACATGTTGACAATGGATCATCGCAGAATTCAATCTCGATGTAGTCAATGTTAGCTACGTCAGCCGTAGTAGCGAAACTCCATGTTAAGTCGGTGTCGACGCTAGGACGCGCTGTTGTGCTTGTCAATACTCTCGATGTTAGTACTGGCGCTGCTGATGCTCTGCCTATTATTAGCAAGGGTAGCAACAGCCCCAATGCTAATACCGCAGCCTGGGCATACGCCGCAAACTGCCGTAACGACAAATGCGTACTTTGCACTTTTATCATTACTAATTTCTCCTTTTTATTTTATTTTTTGTTTAATTATTAAATGTGCACCCCTATTTATAGCCAAATTTTAACTATGAGTCAACAACAAAATGCTAATACTTATCCACAATTGAGTTTCAGAATGTATCACTAAGGATTAAATCATGCTCAGTCGTGTAGGTCCCAGCAGGTGTTATTCCACTAATATTTGCGATGTAGCTGATTGTGAAGTTTGTTCTACCCCAGGCTGGACCACTACTGCCAGATCTTGCTACTGTCTCATTGTCTACAAATTTAAATTGATCTGCTGTATCATAGCCAGTTGCTGCAATCCCGTTTGCAAATGTTGAGTTTGGATCCGGCGATGGGTCTGATCCAACACTCGGTGTTGTGTTTGCGACTAAATTTATACCGAACTGGGCTGTTCCTGTTGTTGAAGCTGTTTGACTACTTAGGGCGGCGATACTGTCGGGTCCACTTGTTAGGGTTTGACCACGAGAAATTACGACATAATTACCGTTGATATATGAACGCACATAAAAAATCCCAGTTCCACTTCCTGTTCCTGTGCTACTGAGCGTTCCTAGATCTACACTCGATGACTGTACGACAAGCTCAAGATATTCTTGACTTGGATTTATAAATCCCGGTCGAACATTATAATTAGCACTATCAGCCGTACCGACAGCTAAATCTCCGAAAGAAACGCGTGCGTTATAGTTAGTTGAATTAGAGTTAATACTGCTCCCTGAGTTAAAACTAGATTCCTTTACTTGATAATTAGTTGAGCTAGAAGTATCTGCGAATACAATTTGTTGCTTTGATATTATTTGGAAAATAAAAACACTAATTATGATTAATGTAAACCTTGCTATGTTTTTGTGTTTCATTCCCACTCTATAATTCCCTTTTTGATCCATATATTATTAATTATATTACAGTAACTGGAATGAATTTATAACTCCTGCCAAGTTATGCCCAGTAGGCGTGAATGTACTGTCGCGGTAAGTAATGGTATAAGTAGTTTTGGAATCTGCTGATTCTTTGACCAGAGTACTGTCGCCACCCACTAATCCTATAACAACTTCAAACGTACTGCTGTCTGGGTTACAGGCAAATTTCGTACCTTTGTAATATACATACTGCTGTTGCTTATTGTTCTCGTTGGGAATCAAATCTTTGCAATGAGGAGATATTTCACCTATCGCATGCAAATTATTGTCTCTTATTTCTACGGGTAAAACATGCGAAATCCTTGTATTGTCTAGCGATTCGGTTTTCGTGCTATTTACTACTACTTTAATTTCATGTTGAACAAGATAGTCATTGTAGCTTCTGTAAATGAAAGTGTTGTTTGATCCATTTTCAATCTTAACCTCGCTCCAAGTTCTGTCGGCTTGAAATTGGAAATAAGGAGTCCTGAATACATTAATAGTTGATGACTGAACAGAAGTCCTTGATTCAATACCTTCTTTGGGTTGAGACTCTTTAACAGTATTCCAAACCCAATCGAGTGTTATAAACAAAGCAATAACTGCTACCAATCCAACACTTAGCTTGGCTACTTTTTTCATTCTCCTGGCGCGTTTTTGTCTGTGGTGGACGTTAACATGATGTTGATACGGAGCCATTTTTCCCTCTCTGACCCGTTTAGTATGACACGCAAGAAAATAATTTGCAAACCGTTTAAGTTTTTCTGATGACATTCGATATAAAATCGGTTACAATAGTTCCCAAGGCATAAGCATTATATTTTATGGAAGACAACAAAGACGAAAATAATTCACTAGAAAACCTGGAGCAACAGGATACCTTGGTGACCGAAAGTCCCGAAACACCTGATAAAAATAACCCTGCAACACAAATTAAAAAACAAAACATAATTACAAAGATAGCGACTAAAATAAACATCTATTTGCTTGGATTTATATTATTAATTGTTATAAGCCTAGTCATAATATTTGTAGTCATACAGTCAAGCAATAGACAAGCGGCACAAGAAGCATCCATTACCACCCAAGAATTAACTCAGGAAGCAATCGATAATCTAACTGGTAACGAGTCAACCGTAGGCGACCCAAAGCAGTTACTAACCGTTGAGTCTAATGCGGTATTCTCTGGTAAGGTTTTAATCAGGGACGGTCTCGATGTTGCAGGACCTATCAAAGTAGGTGGTGACCTAAGCCTACCAGGTATAACTGTATCTGGTAAAAGTGCTTTTGATGAAGTTCAGATCAATAGCTTATCCATCGCAGGTAATACCAGCGTGCAGGGAGTTTTAACGGTTGATTCAAACTTGACAGTTGGTGGACAAGCAACCTTTGGAGGTTCAGTCTCGGCACCATCAATAACTTTGGATGCTATTACCCTAAATGGTGATCTTCAGTTCAATAGACACATTGATGCTGGTGGTAGCACCCCAAGTGTTGCTAGCGGTAGCGCAATTGGTTCTGGAGGTACGGTAACTATCAGTGGTACAGATACAGCCGGAACTGTAACAATCAATATCGGATCGGGAGCAGTAGCTGGTCTGCTGGCGACAGTTACTTTCGCAACTGCATTTAATAGCAAC
Source organism: Candidatus Saccharimonadota bacterium (assembly GCA_020428465.1). GTDB lineage: Bacteria > Patescibacteriota > Saccharimonadia > Saccharimonadales > SZUA-47 > JAGQMY01. The sequence continues at coordinate 5,701 of JAGQMY010000033.1, read as the reverse complement.
CCCCATGTGGTTATTACACCGATATCTTCGCTAGGAGCTGGACCTGTTTCTGGCACAGGTCAATTTTATCTAAGTAGCCGAACTACCACAGGATTTCAAATAGCAACAAGCGCAGCACTTTCTGCTGGATCTATTAGCTTCGATTATATTGTGATTGATTAACGATATATTCGTTGGATAAAAATTTAGTGACTACTACACATCCAAGAAAACAGTTACCCTGTCTTCTTTAACATACATTATGCCATGAGAAATCTTTATCTTTTCTTCACCGTTTTTTGTCTGAATTATCAATTCACAAGGAATCAAAAGGGTTAAGAACCTATGGTGGCCTTTTAATATATCAAATGGCCCGGTTGCGTTTACTGCCGTTATCGAATATGCTTGATCGTCAAAATATACCTTATATGGCGAGTAAACTTTGATCTGCATCATGTCAGGTTCTAGCTGAGGGGTGTTCTTATCCCCATCATCTACTAATTCACCTGTACTAGCATCTTGCCTAACCGCCATTTTTGCTCCTACTAAACAATTATTTCCTCAATACTTGCGAGTGTTTGTTCCCTAGTATAGAACTCTCCGGGCACGCCATTGTGTTTAGTCATAACGTTCATATTCTGTGTGAAATTATCAATAAGTTTCTTTGCTCTTGCATAATCAGCTCTATCTGATGCCGATAATTCGTTTTCACCGATAATAGCGATGATGCCTTTTAGCGATTCATACTTCTGAAGTAATGCCATCACTCGAACGCTAAGCATGTAGTGTCTATCACCAACAATATCTGGTGTAAGTAGACTCGATGAAGTATTGTTAAGATCGACAGCCGGCCTGATACCCTGTTCGGCAACTTTACGAGAAAGAACAATTGTAGAGTCGAGCTCGTGTTGAATCATCTGCACAGCCGGGTCAGATAAGTCGTCAGCTGGCACATAGATTGTCTGTACGCTGGTTATCGAACCCTTTTCATTAGAACTAAGTCTGTCCTGTAGAGTTTTAACGTCTGAGAAAATAGTTGGCTCATATCCACCTTCGTTAGGGACCTGATCAAGAATTGTAGACAGCTCGTTGCTGGCCTGCACAAAACGATACATGTTGTCAGCAAAAAACAGAATATCTTTACCTTGTTCATCTCGGAAATATTCGGCTCCTGCGACTGAGCTTATACCTATTAACGCACGCTGAACCGGGTTCTCATTCATCTGACCGAAGAACATACAAGTATTCTTAAGTAGGTCGTTTTCTTTCAATGTGTCCCATAGCTCGTGACCTTCACGAATACGTTCACCGATGCCAGTGAAAAACGACAGACCACTACCTGACTGAGCAATATTGTTAATTAGCTCCATGGTAAGAACTGTCTTACCAACGCCAGCGCCTCCGATAATGCCGATTTTTCGTCCCTTAACAAACGGCGTAAAGAAATCAATAACCTTAATACCCGTTTCGAGTATTTCTGGCTTTGCTATAGTGAACTCAGTACTTCTAGCCGGGAGCTTAAGGATATCTTTACGTAGTATATTATCACCAGTTATTGAAGGTTGTCCGTCCAGAGGCTCACCAAGTGCGTCTAAAATACGTCCAATGGTCGGATCGCCGATTGGTATTTCTATTCCGAGACCTGTTGTCTTAATCGGCATTCCTTTTTCAATTCTTCTGTCAGAACGAACATTTAAGCAGAATGCTATTCCTCCCTGTTCCAAATGATCTACTAATAACTTCGTATCAACGCCGTTGTCCACAACAACCAATTCACCAATACGAGGTGGTTCATCATCGAATTGAGCCCTAACAACTAAATCTTTGATTGAAACTACATGTCCTACGCTCATGCTGATACCTTCGACTTTCTCAATCCATTAATAATTTCCTTCAGACGTTGGTCCTTCATTGCTCTAATAGAACGATTTAATTCAAGCTTGAAATCACCTTGTGACTCTTCTGCACGTTCATGCGAAGCTGACATAGCTCGGAATCGGCTGGCGTATTGCGCTAGCTTTGAATCGAGTATCAACTGGCTCATTGCTATTTGTAGCATAGACCTCTCCAAGTGATCTATCACCCTATACATACTTGGCTCGAAGATCGTGTTATCAGATGTAATAATCTCTTTTTTGTCATTTGTTTCGCTTTGTTTACCTTGTTCAGCAACAGCAGCCGAAAGCTCAATTCTTTTTACGTCTTGTACCATAAGAGATATATATTCCTGATAAAAAACATTAGTTTTCTGGTATTTTTGGACATATTTAATAATTGGTTCAACATTTATATTCTTGTCTTTTGTCGGCATTTTAAAATATTTAATAAAGCCAATACCTCTTTGTGCAAGTTGCATAGCGCCATGGTGGCCGATGACTAAAATATCGTGCTTGTCTTTATCATAAGTTTTCAACATTGTACTGATTAATTTCTGGTCGATATCACCACTAAAGCCACCCTCGGCGGTAACAATTATGTACAGATCTTTGTCTAAAACGACTTCATCGGATTGACTACGACCAAATCTAAACAGATTATCAACTCGGAGCTGAGAATATATTTCCCACAAATCATCAAAAAACTGAGTAGCTTGAAGCACCTGGTTCTTAATTTGTGCAATACGCATACTGGCGATACCTTCGAATACGCTAGTAAGCTCGACAAGCGTGCCGATAGACTTTACGTCTCTTTCTATGTCGTTAGGTCGACGCATCTATTTTTTAACCTCTTCTGGTTGTTTTTCTTTAGAAGTTTCAACTACCTCTGGCTTCGTGTCTTCTTTTTTGTCTGCTGAATCTTTAGGTTTTTCGTCTTTTGTCTCAGTAGCCGTTTCTGCTGGTTCTTTTGGAGCTTCAGTTTTTGTAGGCGCACCTTTAAGTTCTATCAAGCATTTGGTCTTAATCTCGGCCAGAGCTTTGTTATACGCTTCATCACTGTCATCAGCGACATTATTGGCGACCTCGTTGACATGTAATTTGAGTTGACCGATGTCAATCTGCTCATTGTCACCAAGATTCAGAACAACATCTAACATTAGCTGTTGAGCTAAAAATGAAAATACTTCTGTAGGACTTTGTGTTAGTAGCTCAAAAACTTTTTTACCTGTATCAAGCGCTTTTCGAGCCTCAAGCGCTAGTTCAGAACCGAAGTGTGAAAATTCCTCCGACTCACGATATGCAGCTAACAACTTCAGAGTTTGTGATGCAAGTTTTTGTTGGCGCTTATTCTGACCAACACCACCGATACGAGTAACGCTTAGACCCATGCTTATAGCTGGCCGGATACCGTTTCGGAAGATATCCATGTCCAATATCCACTGACCGTCAGTAATAGACATGATGTTAGTCGGCAAGTAAGCTGTAATGTCACCGCCAGCCGCATTTACAAGTGGGATACTTGTCAGATGCGCACCGTTTCTATCCAAACGGCCGGCTCTCTCGAGTAAACTTGAGTGAGCATAGAACATATCTCCTGGATAACTGTCTCGTCCTGGACTTACACCTGAGAGCAATGCTACTTCCCTATAAGCATGTGCGTGAGATGTCAGGTCGTCGTAAATTATAATCGTATCTTGAGCCTTCTCCTGCCAGAAATATTCTGCCATTGCGCATGCCACATAAGGTGCGATATAGCTCATAATCAAAGATTCGAACATGGTACTAACTACGACTATAGCTTTTTCGAGCGACCCTGTTTCCTGCAATCTCGACAGTAATGTATCGACGTCACTACGTCTTTTTGCAATCAGACAATACACCACAACCTGATCGGTATTTTTCTGATTAATTGTTAGCTGAGTTACTAATGTACTTTTTCCTGATTTGCTATCTCCAAGCAGTGCCATACGCTGGCCACGCACTATCGGGAACAGTGCATCAATAGCGGTCACGCCACTTTCTAATTGTGTATCGAGAAGCTTTCTTTCAAATATTGGTGGAGCAATGTTGAACACCGGCCAAACAGCATCAGCGGCAATTGGCCCCTTGCCATCAAGTGGCTCTCCTGTAACGGTTATAACTCGACCGACGAAATCTTTTCCAACCTTAGTCACCAGTTCGTCATGTTGTAGAACAGCTACCATGCCAAGTCTTAGCTGAATTTCCCCCAGATGAAGAATTAATACATAATCTGTTAATACCTGATGAACAAATCCCTTGCTACCGTCCTCGAACATCACGAGTGCATGAATACGACATGGCTGTAATCCCTTAACCTTAACTAGAAATTTTTCGACAGCAACTACTTCACCAACTGGCTTACCTGCGTCAACCAATTTATCAAAATGTTGATTGCCTGTAGAAGTGCTCATCTCATCAAGCCTCCGGTCCATTCACTGCAATTTTTTGAGAAGTTGCGTCTACTGCAGGTATTATCACATTAGCGCTATCTTCCGCAGTTACAGCAACAGGTGTTGCTGGTGTTGCTGGTGCTGAGTTTTCAGCATTTTGTCGACTTACAGTATTTTGAGCAGGCATAGCACCGTCTTGAGCGTCTTGTGTGCCTGATGTCACTGGCTGTTCTGGTTGAGTTACTTCGAAAACACTAGAGTGCAATTTTTCAATAAAAAATTCTCTTTTTTGATTAAAATATTCTCGCAAGCTAAAATCAAACATTTTGTTAGTAGTTCTAACTATGCATCCCGCACCAATATTTGGCTGGAGTCCCACTGTCACTAACACATAAGCATGGATATTTCTTCTTAGCCAATCTACGATTTTTTGTAGGTAAGAGCCTGGTGGATCGACGCTAAAACTTATATGCATAACTGGTGCATCGCTGTGAAGTGTTTGCAAAATTCCTAATACCTTAGCTCTATCTTCAGACCGCAGTAAATTCATCTGATTATAGCTAATCAACTGGTCCATGAGCTTGCTTAGTCTAGGTGGCGTATTCGATTCACCTGAATTACGAATTTCTTGCTGACGAAAATAGTTATCTATCTCTTCGATTTCTCGACTAAGACGAGCCACATCTGTAGGACTTATGATGCTTGTTGGGAGTTGAAATTTTTGTTGTTGAGTCGACATTTTTATCAAGCTCCGTCGCGAATATCTTTAACAATTGCCTCTTTGTTTCTCTCCATTTGCGACAAAATAAAGTCAAGCTGCTCGCTTAAGTCAATCTGTTCGCCAACAGCTTCCAACACATAATGGTTCACGATGTCAGCCATATGTTTTTCGAATAGTGCAAGGCTTCGGCTTTTTTCCGATTCCATCTGCTCATTTAACTGTTGAGTAAGCAATTCTCTCTGTTGTTCGATCGTTGTCTGAGTTTTTTGAATAGACTCTATTGCTAGCTGTTTCGCATCATTAATCGATTCTTCGTATTTAGAAAACTCTTCTTTAAGAACCCGGCTAATCTCATTTTTCATGAACTCATTTAGCTGACTGGTAGTAAGGCGCAAATCCTGCTGAAGAAACATAGCATTTTCACCAATGATTTTCTCGAAATGAAGGCGTCCTCTGTTTCTTAATTCTTCACGAAACTCTTCATTGAAAATATGCTCAACATCTTCTTTAGCTTTATCTGTTAGATCTTCGAGAACATTCTTTTTTTGTTTTTTATCACCAAGCCCGTGGAAAATCATAAACAACACAGCGATGCTTATACCCACTATTACAACTAGTATCGCAATAAGTATTCCCAAACTCACGTTTATCTTTTTGCGCTCCCACCGCCTAGACTTAAATTCTTAGTAATAAATATACCCCAAAAATGCCCA
>JAGQMY010000032.1 GCA_020428465.1 Candidatus Saccharimonadota bacterium | reverse complement strand
AAGTTAATAGATGAAGTTTGCAGTATTAACCGATATTCTTTGTTTGGGAGAATAAGAATGCCGTCACGCACACCGTCGATGCGAATCTGTTCACGAGAACTAGCGGGCTTATTTGACTTTTTTAATATGGACACGCAGACCTCCTTTCTTAGATCGGATAAAATGTAAATCTGCATTCGGGTTACCTAGTGCATTTTCAAAATTCAAAATCTCACCTGTTGTAAATGCCAACTTAGGAAGAAGTGGAGATTTAGACTCCTTTACTTCTTTATCAACTATTTGTTTTTTTGGTTTTGGTGTAATCGATCTGCTTGATCCACTGTTTTTGTTAAAAACGTAGAATCGTGGTCGCAAATTATAGTGAGACAGCATGATTATCCACTCGATAACCAATTTACCCTTAACGCGCAGGGCTAGAGTGAAACACAATAGAGCGAATGTTACAGAGATAATTACTTTATACAGCTGGTATTTCGTGAATGGTGGAAGAAGTATGAATAGTGCAGTACTGACAAACACTGGCGTGATCATCAGTATGAGTTGCTTGAATGATAGATTACCTGCAATTCTATCTTCAACACTAGTTATTTGGGCAGGTACGACTGTAGTTTTCATTTGTATCCTTCCTTTGTTGTAGTCTTTGGCTTAGTGCTTGAACCACTCGATTTTGCATTATCGGTTGCTAGTTGTCGGCTTGAACGAGAAGATTGAATTTTCGAGGTTGTATAGCTTACTCCGTTCATAAACTGTGAGCTTAGTTTGCGTAACGCCCGTGGCCCTGCACTGACATAAGACATTTGCATAAGAACAGCTTGAGTCTTGAGAAGAGCAAGTAAGGTTGCGACACCAACAATCATTGCCATTATTGGGTTGAATGTACCGCTCCCGCCTTCTAGCTTCACACTCCCCAGTAGTGTTGCTGCTAAAGTTAAAATAATGACATGGATGAAAAGTAGGAAGATATTCACGATATAGGCTTTCGTTGCTGTAATTGAGAAATCTTTAAATCCTGGAATAATTTGAAGGAGGGCAACAATCGGTGACAAGACGGCACCAACATATAACGTGACGATCCTAAGCACATAGAAGACCATCAGCATAACTGCAAGGATAAGAAACACAACCATGATAAGGAGGGCAACAAACCCAAACCCACCAGACATATCGGCAACTGAGTTCAGTACTTCCCATACGGTCTGTGACGCATATACAGACTGGACGGCACTTATCATGGCATTGCTTAGGCTAATGATTGCATCAATACCAAAGATTGACATGTTCATGAGCAAGAAGGTTCCAACAAGCTTAGGGATTAGCTGTTTAATTTCAAGTTCTTCAAAGCCGAACGAGGCAGCACTCATAAATTGAAAACCAATCAGTACCACACCGAGTACAAATAGCGCATTCGAGATGCCCAATACCGTTAGCCACAGCTTAAATACAGCAGGATTACTCGCCATGAGAGGGGTTTCACTGGTGAAGTAAGACAGTCCATCTATAAATGGTTTTCCCGCAGTTGTAATAATGTGCTTGAAAAGGCCTATAATGGCATTAATAAGCACTTCGGTTAAGCCACCACCGCCAGTATCAGTTTCAACTGTTTGGAGTACTGGCAATTGTTCTGCGACACTTCCACCACCTTGCTGGTACGCGTTACTTAAAATTGAAGTAAGAGTTCCGGCGGCAATAACAATAACGAGACCTATAAGGGCATTCTTGAGAATCTTTTTAGCATTCTCGAGTTTTTCTGGTTTCCCAGAGCTGGTCATGTATTCTATACCACCCTGTACGATGAAGAATGCTGAGACCACCCCAGCCAAACCAACTAGTGAAAATAGAATGGGGCGTAAATAGTTTTGTATGTCGTTGTTGATTACAGCAAAATTCGCCACCCCGTCTAAGAGAGTGGCGAATGATGATGCCATTTAGGGATTATCTCCCGAAAGCATTTGTAGCTATTCCAGTAACAATGTTACTAAGAACAAATGCTCCTATAGTGATTGCAAGCCCGAGACCAGAGAATATCAACGTTCTTTTTGACTTCTCCAGTGTTTCAGGATTGCCTGAACTTGTTATGTAGCCAAAGCCCCCAACAACAAAAAAGCCGGTCGCTATGAGACCGGCTAAACCTGCGATGACTTGGATGACGTTGCGGATAAAGTTTTCTACTTGTCCTACGTCGCCCGCGCTTTGCGCAAGAGCTGTGTTAGTGAGGACAAAGGGGATCCCCACGCTTATAAATAAGCTTAGGAATGTGAGTTGTTTTTTACTCATGCACCTTTACCTCCTTGGTAATTTGAACTATAGCAAACATATTTGCTATTATGCAACAAATATTGTATAACACTTATGCTTACAGGGGTAAAGCGTTAGTTTTTTGACCGATGTTCCTTTTCTTTGTCGGCCTTAAAAGATTCATATAAATTTAATAACTGCTCTGGATCATTTTGTGCTAGATCGTGTAGATTGGTCTGTAAAAAATCTAACATAGCGGCAGCATATTCTGGTGTCGCATTTTCGGGTTGATGGATTTTGAGATAATTTACTACCATCTCTATATCTTTTCGTACTTGCTGTTCGTCCATAGTTTCCTCGCATTATAGCACCACTGTTATTATCGCGACTTGATAAACTTCTCCATCTGAGAGCACATATCCGTCGATACGATCCTGCGCATTATTTCCATACTTCCATTCTGAGATAGCATATTGAGGCTACCTTCCCAAAGAATATAGCCGTCTATCATAGCCAATTTACGATGTCGCATATCGTTGCATATGTAGACTTTTACTCCAATACTCCTTAGCACCTCAATTCCTTTAATTGACTCAGAAATTAAGATTCCATCATGATGATTGGGGTTACGTGTATATATAGAAACTCTTACGCCTCTTCTGATTGCCTTTTTCAATAAAGGGGATATTTCACTTGCGCGTCTCATTGTGATGTAGGGGCTTTCAATCACTATTTGGCTTTGGGCAACACGTATATCTTTACTAAATTCTTTATAGAATGAATGCTCATCGAATAACTCAGATGACAGCAGGGGGGAGGCGTTGGATTGTTTCTTAAATATTCTAAACATAGCTACTCCTTACTCGCCCTTGAGCAGAAGGGTTAAATGTAGTAATATTCTTTGGAGGATTTACGGGTAACAGTGACTCAGATTTATCTGCGTCATGGATCATCGCATCAATCCCTAATTGTTCTAAACGATTGTTTAGCTCAATTAGACCAGAGAAAATGTAGTTCCAGTTTTCCCTGCTAGAGTCCACCACTTCGTAATGTACAAACAGGGTCATTCGTAGTTTTGTAAATAAATCACAAAACTTCTGATGACCCTGTTTTGCTTACTCGTCAATCGTTCAAAATTCGTTTGCTGTCTCTGACTCATTTTGAACGAGTTGTAACACATTTGGATTGCATCTCTAGCAATGATTGAACTTGAATAGTGCATAAGATACCCAGTTAATTTTTCTGTTACAATGACATAAGAACAATGAGTAAAACAAAAGTAGATCCATATAAAAAGTACATACCCTTAGCCGACAAATTAACTTATACAGCGGCGATGATTGAAGCTTTTATTTGTGATGCCTCAAGTCTACCAGATATTCCATGATAAAAACGCGGCTGGTTTATCGCTTATGTCTTGGACTGGATTCGAAATTTTGAATCTAGTATGGCTTTTTTACGGTATTGTTCATAGAGACAAAGTAATAATATTTTATGCTAGTTCATACGGTTTTGTTCAAATTTGGGTTATTGTCGGTGGTCTGATGTACGGTGCAAAGTGGTTTTAATTTACTGATTAAGCCTTGTGTTCTTTATCCATGAACTTTTTAACACTGTCCACGGTGTCCATAAACTGACTAGGGAAGATAATCGTACTATTTTTCTCTACGGCAATTTCACTTAATACTTGGAGATTTCGCAGTTGCAAAGCAATTGGATGGGCAGAAATAATATCAGCAGCTTCTCCAAGTTTGGCAGCACTCTGTGCTTCTCCATCAGCAGCGATAATTTTTGCCCTTTTCTCTCGCTCAGCTTCGGCTTGTTTTGCCATTGCTCTCTGCATGCTTTCAGGCAAGCGTATGTCTTTTAGTTCAACGGTACTCACATAAACTCCCCATTTCTCAGTGGCAGTATCTAGAATACCTTTAATTTTGTCATTGATTGCAGATGTTTCACTCAATACTTGATCGAGAGAACTTTGTCCAATGACATTACGCACAGTAGTCTGAGCTATCTGATAGGTTGCTGACACTACATTATTGATTTCAACCAATGACTTTATCGCATCAGTAACTTGATAATAGGCAACTGCAGCCACATCAATCGATACATTATCTTTAGTAATAATCTGCTGGCTATCAACAGGTAATGTAACAATTCTCATATCGACTTTTTTCATTAGGTCGATAAAGGGGATTATTACTCGTAATCCAGGCTCCTTAGGTGGAGACATGACCTTACCAAGACGAAACACCACGCCTTTTTCGTATTGGTTTACTAGCCTCAATCCCATTATCACCAAAATAAAACCGGCGATAATTATGAACATCATTAATCCGCTAATTGCTTCCATTATTTACAATTCTCCTCTTATAAAACTAGTATATCATTAATTTTTGCTAGTGTAATCTGAAGACAAATGCCAGAGATGACAGTTACGACATTTGTATGGTTTTAATTTTGAACCATGCTGGTGTTTGGCGACTAGGGCAGTGTGTTCGGCTTCTTTTTTGTTGTCAAAGCTCATCTTTTCGAGGCATTTATTTTGCATTATTTATATTATATAATAAACGTATTAAATGGAAAAACAAACTACACCTCCTAGTTGCGAACAACAATTACAAAAGCCTCATTGGCTGGATTCAGTTTTGTCTCAATTAGAAAGCGGAAAAGAAGTTTATCTAGTTATGAACGCAACTGCAATTAATAAGTCAGATTTACAACCCGAGCCGGATACAAAATCTTGAAAAAGCTTGCGCTTTGTGCTATAATGTAGTTTATCCAATTTTGCCAGAAGATTCGCAAAATTGAGATGAGGCGACTTGATTGAGTTGCCGGAAGTTTCAGGAAACTTGTTTCACTGAAGACTTCGGCGAGACAATCATTACACGCCGACGACGGGGTCGATTTTATTCGACGTTGGACTTTTACAACTCATTTGGCAAGCCGGAATCCTACACGTTAGCTGGGAAAATTAATAATTGCAAAAAGCAATTTAGTTGCATCTCTAAAGCATCTCGGTGCTAACTGGAATGCAATGCCAGTAGCTGCTTAACTGCATCTACGATCTTCGCATGTGACATCAGATAACATGCAGGGTCTCATATTTATCTGATTGCTCGGAAATCTGCCACCTTAAGATTTTCGCTAAGACTATAAGGTTGCGCTATCGGAATATTTTGTCTGTTCTAAGTTCTGATAGCTAAGCCAAATTTAAACAGAATACGCTTGTAGTTCAATTGATAAGTAAACCATCGGACGCGGGTGCAATACCCGCCGACTCCACCACGGAATAATTCGTTCCGACCAAACTGTAAAAAGCGCAATCAAGTGGCGCTTTTTTAATTTGGTCTCGCACGATTCTTCCTTTTCCATTTTGTGAGTCCCCTCACAAAATGGTTGAGCAAGTTATTAATTTGATTATGTTCAGGGTATTGCACCCGAGAAGGCGATATATGCCTGTGGCATATTGAGTTTTACTTGATTAGCTGAACGAGATTCGTTAGCGTCATTCGAGTGAGCGAAAAGTAACAAGAGTTCCAATACCCTGCGAGAATAATATTATAAAATATCCTACAGTTGGTGAGGTTTATAATGCTCCAGAAATTAATATAATTGTTAGTTTATTTCATGAAACTAGAATGGAGGCACCTACGGGTAACGCTCCCGTCTACACGGTTTTGCAGACCGTTGCCTAACTTCTCGGCCAAGGCGCCATCTCAAGATAGTATAAATGAGAGCATATATAAATTCAAAATGGTATACGCAGAACATGGTACACTATAATCATGGGTAAAATACGATCCTGGAGTGATGAAGATTTAGCAAAGGCTGTTAAAGATTCTTATAGTATTCGATCAGTAATTATTAAACTAAATTTAGTTCCAGCCGGTGGAAACTATAATCAAGTCCAAGACAGAATAAAAAAATTAAAACTTGATGTCTCACATTTTACCGGTAAAGGGTGGAATGTGGGGCTAAGATTCGATCCTAGACCCCCGAGGTTGCCTCTCGAAAAAGTGTTAGTAAACGGAAGAAGGCACCAGAGTAATAGTTTGAAAAAAAGATTGTTTGACGCAAGGTTGAAAGAGAGGAGATGTGAATTATGTGGTTGGGCTGAGGTTTCGGTTGATGGAAGGATCCCGATTGAGCTTGACCATATTAACGGAGATCATTATGATAATAGATTAGAGAATCTAAGAATACTATGTCCAAATTGTCATAGTCTTCAGCAGACTCACAGAGGAAGGAATAAAAAAGTCAGATATAAGTTCAAATCTAATTCTTAAAACAAGGGCGGATGACGTAATTGGTAGCCGTACTAGACTTAAAATCTGGGGGTCTGACGACCGTGAGGGTTCAAGTCCCTCTCCGCCCACCAGAATACAACGCCAGCACGTACTGGTGTTTTTAATTTGGAGCTTGTTTATTGATTCGAACCCGAAATGCCGAAAGTCGTTCATTCTAATCACCGGTGTAAATACTAGATACGAAATACTAAATACTATATACTTAACTCCTATGACTAAATTCTATGTTTGTACTGCTATCCCCTATGTTAATGCCAAGGCGCATATTGGTCATGCTATGGACTTTCTATATGCAGATATTCTTGCTCGCTATCATCGACAAATGGGTGATGATGTCAAATTCAGTATTGGTACAGATGAGCACGGCGCAAAAATAGCCGAAAAAGCTACAGAAAAAGGCGTAACACCGCAAGCATATGTCGATGAAATTGTTCCTTCGTGGGAAGAATTCGCAAAAAAAGCTGGCCTGAGTAATGATTACTTTATTCGAACGACAAGCAAGGAGCACGAAGCCAGAGCGCAAATTATCTGGAAAAATCTAGAAAAATATATCTATAAAGGTAGCTATACTGGCTGGTACTGCGTCGGTTGTGAAGAATACAAAACTGATACTTACGTGAAGGATACAAACGGAGTTTGCCCAGATCACAACCGTCCTTATGACAAACTTGAAGAAGATAATTATTTTTTCAAACTGAGTGCTTTTTCCGAAAAGGTTGCCAAAGAAATTCAATCTGGAAAATTCAGAATAATACCTGAGTTTCGACAAACTGAAATCCTGAATGTGATAAAAGACGGGTTAAATGATATTAGTATTTCACGACCTGCAGACAAAATTTCTTGGGGTATTCCAGTACCTGGTGATAAAAACCAGGTTATGTATGTTTGGTTCGAAGCACTGATGAACTATATCACAGTGCTCGGATACCCTGACAAGACCGAATTTTCCACTTATTGGCCAGCCGATGTTCAGGTTATTGGTAAGGATATACTGCGCTTTCATGCTGCGATTTGGCCGGCGATGTTACTAGGATTAGAACTACCATTACCTAAAATCCTCTATGTTCACGGGCACGTGAGTAGTGGGGGCAAGAAAATGAGCAAAACTCTCGGTAATGTAATTGACCCAGTCGAAGTTATAGACACTAAAGGTCTGGATGCTTTTCGCTATTATTTAGCTCGGCACATTTCCAGCTATGACGACGGTGACTTTACATGGGAAAAGTTCGAGGAAGTTTATAATACCGAGCTTGCAAACGAACTCGGCAATGCCGTATCTAGAATCGCGGCCATGGTCATCAAATATCAGGATGGAGTGGTCGGCAATTTGCCTCCCGCAGAGCACGACGTCGCAGACTATCATCTGGCAATTGCAGAGTGCAAATTCGACAAGGCAGTTGAAGAAATTTGGAGTCAAGTTCGCGGATTAAATCAATATATCGATGAAGAAAAGCCCTGGGAAGTTGCGAAAGAAGGTGATCCAGAACATCTAAAGGAAGTTTTGGCTTACATGTGCAGTAGCTTGTTAGAAATAGCAGACTTACTCGTTCCATTTCTACCCGGCACCGCAGCCAAGATTAAAATGATTTTTGATGAAGGTATAGTTCGACCGCTTGAGGTCCCATTGTTCCCTAAAGACGACGTTAAAAGTTAAAGGGTTGAAAAGTATAAAAGTTTCAGAGTTTAATGGTAGCGGGATGGGAAAGGGAAAGACATGGTAGCCATAAAGAGATTTGAAGAATTGGTAGTGTGGAAAGAATCAAAAGAGTTGGTAATCATGATCTACGATATTCTTAAAGATTGCCGTGATAGAGATTTCAAATCACAACTAAATAGAGCGGCAATTTCCGTCATGAATAATACAGCAGAGGGTTTTGAGCGTAAAAGTAACAAAGAGTTTAGACAGTTTTATACATTTCTAAAGGATCCGCTGGTGAGGTACGTTCTATGCTGATATTGGGAAGCGAACTAGTTTATATTTCTGGTGAAAAATCATCGAAATTACAAGAAAAAGTAATGTTTATTTCAGGAATGTTGGCAGGGCTTATACGGAAATTATGAAAAAAAACTCTGACACTTTATACTCTGGTACTCTTAAACCAAAAAACAGTAAGCTATTTTTTGTTGATACGCATTGCCATATTCACGATAGTGAATTCGTGAAAAAATACGATAAATCTCAAGACGAGATTATTTCTGATGCAAAAAAAGCTGGAGTAAAAAAGCTTGTTTGCGTCGGTACGAGTTTGCAAAGTAGTTTAGAAGCAGTCGCGTTTTGCAAAGGTCGAGAGGAATGTTTCGCATCTCTCGCAATTCACCCGCACGAGGTAGCAGAGCACAAAATTGACGATTTACTTGAGCAGTTTAGTATTTTTGAAAAATTATTAGATGAAGATAATGGAAAAATCGTTGCCATTGGCGAGTGTGGGCTAGACTACTATTACCATGATTCTAAATCTGTAAGAAAAAACCAAATTACTCTATTCGAGCGTCATATAAAGCTAGCGAGTAAGTATATTTTACCAATGATTTTTCATATCCGTGATGCCCAGAAACAAGATGAACCTGCTACTGAGCAAGCATTCGATGACTTTTTCAAAATAATGGATATGTATCCTGAAATTAATGGAGTAGTTCATTCTTTTTCTGCTGAGATCGACCAGCTTAGAGGGTGTATAGAGCGTGGATTCTATGTAGGGCTTAATGGTATAATGACATTCACTAGAGATGAAAAGCAACTGGAAGCAGCAAAAGCCGTCCCGCTCAATAAATTACTCCTTGAAACGGACGCTCCTTTCTTGACTCCAGCGCCTTTTCGTGGTAAAATGTGTGAGCCTAAGCATGTAGGCACAACGGCTGAGTTTTTAAGCAAACTTCGAGGGGAAACTCTCGAGGAAATCGCCGAAAACACTAGCCACAATGCCGAAAAGCTATTAGGCTTGTAGAGCAAGGAGAGAAGAGTTGGGATTACTAGACGAATTAGCAGAAATAATTAATCCAGGACATTCACCAGAAATTATCGGTGAAATTAATGGGCGGCTTGCTGAAGTTGAGACTGCAGTTGGGCTTGCTAATGTCGCCTTTGAATCCGAACAAGCTTCTCGCGATAGAATTGAGAATATAGCAGTAGAACACGACACTTTATTAAAAGGATTTGTAGACTCACCCAAAAACAATGTTATTAGTCTTGACGAGTATCGCTCAGCAAAAGATTCAAGAACCGAAGAAATAGTTCCACAACAACAACCTGTCGTGGATACCCTAACAGATATTAACGGAGCAAATAAAAAGCAGGTTATAGATCCATCGCAACAGCAAATGGCAACTGAAGCCAGAGAAGCGCTAGAAAGACTACACGGAGCACGACACGATGAAGGTTCAGTGACAGTATTTGATTTTAGACAACATGCAGATGAAGCTTTAGATAAGGCGGTGTAGCATGAACATTATTACCCAATTTTTTAAGAAAAACGGTTCTGTGGCGAAGACTCACGAAATTCATAGAGACTTGATGCGACGTGAAATCGAACTAACACGCGATATTTTCGGACCAGTACCGAAAGGTGTCGACAGGCAGTTTTTCTGCTTAGACAAGAATACTTGGATTTGGTACGAAGCTTGGACAGATAAAAAAGGCATTCAACATAAAGTCACGACTAGATATATCGTTAGACCAAGCAGTGTTATAAAATCACAGAATAATGGTGCATATCACCGACTTAGCTTCGATGAGTCGAAAAACTTTAACCGTGCTGTCAATCTATATTACGACAAAGTTAAGCACGGTTTGTATGCTTAATAATTGAGCTTTAATCCTGCCTATGAATCACATATATTTAGATTATGCAGCTGCATCACCGATACACCCCGATGTACTGAAGGTAATGTTGCCATTTTTTAGTGAAAAATTCTATAACCCATCAGCACTATATTCAGAAGCTAGAAATGTTAAAGAGGCGATGAACTCGGCTCGAGCACAAATCGGACAGGTTATCGGCGCGCGTCCTAGTGAGATTATTTTTACTGCTGGTGGAACAGAATCAGCAAATTTAGCAATTACTGGAGTTGCCGAATGCTTCCCAGGCTCAGAAATTATCGTAAGTTCAATCGAACATGAAGCTGTTTTAAAACCAGCGAATAAATATAATGCAAATTTAATACCAGTAGATGAAAAGGGACTAGTAAAATTAGACTGTCTCAGAGAGTTAATCAGCGATAAAACAGTACTGATTTCGGTTATGTATGCGAATAATGAGGTAGGCACGGTCCAACCTATAAAAGATATATCGGAAATAGTAAAACTTGTGCGAGTTGCAAGATTAAAGAAGGGTATAAAAACACCGATATATCTGCATACAGATGCTGCCCAAGCACCACAATATCTCGATCTAAATGTGGCTAGACTCGGTGTTGATTTGATGACACTAAATGGTGGAAAGATTTACGGTCCAAAACAGTCAGGGATTTTGTTCGTAAAAGCAGGTGTTAAATTACGTCCGATTATTTTAGGTGGGGGGCAAGAATTCGGCTATCGTAGCGGTACAGAGAATACAGCTTCGTGTATCGGCTTCGCTAAAGCGCTCGACTTAGCTACTCAAAATCGCACGGATACAAGTAAAAAAGTTTCAGAGTTAGCCAAATACTTTATGAGAGAGCTTGAGAATAAATTTGAAGTAACAATTAACGGACATAAAAAACTTCGAATACCCAATAATATTCATGTTACTTTCAAGGGTGCGGATAATGAACGTGTGCTGTTCTATTTAGATCAAAACGGTATTTTTGCCTCAGCAGGATCGGCCTGTAGTGCAAGTAGTGATGAGCCGTCGCATGTCCTTAAAGCTATGGGTATATCTGATAAAGATGCAAGGTCATCAATAAGATTCTCGTTAAGCAAAGATACAACAAAAGACGAAATTGATCTTGTTCTAAAAAAACTAGCATCCGCATTAAAAGCTTGAAAACAGATAGACACAAGCGTTATACTTGGGCTAGTTATAATAACTGACGGTTTTTAATGTTAAGAAAACTTAAAGAAAAAATTACACTTAAGAGGATCTTCTCACTAACAGCGCTAATTGCGCTAGTGTTTCTAACTACTACGACTTTTTCTGGCGCTCAAACTATTACGCAAGGTTACTCCAGTGACTCATTACTACAGCGTGGGACAATCGTATCTTTAGTTCTTGATGATGCAAAAAAAGTCGAGCCTTCGTCACTCGATAATGACGAGAGAATGCAGGGTGTAATTGTCAGTGCTAACGATGCAACTTTCACGCTGTCAAGCGAAGATGAAAAAACATTCGTCGCAACCAACGGTCGTTTCGACGTATTTGTCAGTAACGAAAATGGTGTAATCCAAGGTGGCGATTATATAACAATTTCTCGCGTCGCCGGTATTGGTATGAAAGCCGGAGAAAGTGAACCGTATATCATTGGTAAAGCAGTTGAAAGTTTTGATGGTGAAACAAATGTTCTAAGCACTACTGATATCGATGATAGTGGAATAACAAAAAAAGTATCAATAGGACGAATAATGATTGATATCGGTGTTGCTGGTAATCCACTGCTTAAGCCTACACGTGCTGCGCTACCTGGGTTTTTACAGAAAGCAGCCGAGACTGTAGCCGGCCGATCGCCCGTCAATCCTATTCGTGTATATATCAGTATGTTTATTCTTCTAACTGCTGCAGTTGTAGCCGGAATTCTTCTGTATTCAGGTGTAAAAAGTAGCCTAATCTCTATCGGTAGAAATCCATTGTCCAAGAAATCTATAACAAAAGGGCTTGTTCAGGTGATAATGACAAGCATTTTGATTTTGTTACTGGGCATTTTTGGGGTATATTTATT
>JAGQMY010000031.1 GCA_020428465.1 Candidatus Saccharimonadota bacterium | reverse complement strand
GTTAGGTGAATGGCACAATTTATGTTATTATCAACCTAGCAAGTGGTAAATATTACCTCTCCGTTGTCATAATTAGTCCTTTAATCAAGCTAACTATCATCTCGGTTAGCTAAATACGGACACGAGCAAATTAACACTAAAAGAAGGATTAATATTATTATGGCAATGAAACTTTATGTTGGCGGTCTAGCTTACGCTACAACTGACAAGGAATTAGAAGATTTTTTCGCTACACAGGGAAAAGTTACGAGCGCAACAGTTATCAAAGATAAGTTCAGTGGTCAGTCAAAAGGCTTTGGCTTCGTCGAAATGGAAGACGTCAAAGAAGGACAGAACGCTATCAAAGAGCTAAATGGTAAAGACCTAGGTGGCCGTACAATTATGGTGAACCAAGCTCGACCTCAAGAAGACAGACGACCTGGCGGAAACGGACCCCGAAATGGTGGCGGTAATAGTTTCCGAAGATCATATTAGATTTTTAGAATTATTTTGAATTTTTAAAATTCAGTTCAGACTGGTAATTATTTAATGGCAAAAACTAATAAACATATCATTATAGTCCGTTCGCCTAATAAAAGGCTTAGTTCAATGAGCAAGGAATCAGGCGATGCTATTTTTCAGGCATTATCAAAGTATTTTACTAAAGTAGATATGGTATCGGTTAGTGGCATTAACGATCTTAAAAGTGTAATTCTACTCAAACCTGATTTGGTGTTTTTAGGTGCAAAATATATTGCCATCGATCCAAACCGAACAATTGATGATGCCAACAAAGTTTGGCTCAGTGAATATTTCGACAAATTTCATATAGCCTATACTGGCTCGATGCGTCCTGCTCATGAGTTAGAGCAAGATAAACCACTAGCTAAGTTGCGTGTCTTAGAGAGCAATCTTATGACTTCGCCGTTCTACGTGTTAGAGCCTGATCAAAAATTTACTAAAGGCAACAGCAAGATTTCATTTCCGCTATTTATTAAACCGGCAAATCGTGGTGGAGGTTTAGGCATCGACAGTGGATCGGTTGTTAACTCAATCACTCAGCTCGAGAAAAAAGTTAATTTAATCCACAAAAACCTAAAATCCAGTGTCTTAATTGAGAAATACTTATCAGGACGAGAATTCAGCGTCGCGATATTAAGAAAAGATGGTGCCGATGACTATTTTTTAATGCCTATCGAACTTATCGCACCAGCTGATAAAAAAGGGATAAGAATATTGGGTCAGCGAACCAAATCTTTAAACGCGGAAGAAGACTTGCTTGTAGGCGAAGGAATTATCAAAACTAAAATAACCGCGCTCGCGATTAAGGTGTTTAAGGCTCTCGGAGCTCGAGATTATGGGCGTATAGATATTCGTCTAGACGAGGAAGGAACTCCACATTTTCTCGAAGCAAACCTAATGCCTAGCTTAATCAGTGGCTACGGTTCGTTTCCAAAAGCCTGTCTAAAAAACATCGGTGTAGATTATGAGAATATGATACTTAGAATAGTATCGATGGGCTTATCTCGAAGTTAAATATATAGTATAGTTATTCACTATAAGGAGATATGTATTTATGCAAATGAGTTTTTGGGCAGTTTTAGCGGCAACAGTGACAATGTTTATCGTTGGCATGGTCTGGTATATGTTTCTATTCTCAAAACAATGGGGTGAAATGTTCGGTTTCGACAAATTAAGCAAGAAAAAACAAAAAGAAATGCAAAAGGAAATGGGTCCGTTCTATATGATCCAGATTCTTGTGACGATTTTCAGTGCTTTCACACTAGCGAAGCTGATGGCTCTATTGCCAAATTATAATGTTTACGCACTGGCAACACTTGTTTGGTTCGGTTTTGTAACTCCTGTAATCGTTTCTGGAGTAATATTCGGAGGCGTTGAAGCGAAATGGATACCACGACGGATAACTATCATGGCTGGCGAAGCATTAGTCCACTTCCTCGCCGCCGCATGGGTAATAAATCTAATCCAGAACTAAATAACTCTAGTCTACTAAAATTTGGGCGTTTGGTATTTTAGGCTGTATCTGACTGATATCGTATTTTGAAATGTTAGGGTTTCCTCGTAAATCGAGAGTTACGAGGTTAGTTAAATTACCTATTTCTAGAGGCAAACCTGAGATATCATTGTTCGAAAAATCAGCCGTTTTTAGTTTGCTTAATTGACCAATCTCGGCAGGTATTCCTGTCATTTTATTATCCGAGGCATCTAGAACTTCAAGGTTTGTCAGCTTTCTTATCTCTGCTGGCAGTGCCCCCGTTAGATTATTGTTGCTGACATCTAGAGTTGTGACCTTGCTATCGTCCAATATATTTTTAGAAACTTCAGATAGGCCCTGATTAGCTAGATCAATTGTTTTACCACTGGTAGATTTGCTTGTATCGTTCGCAGTCGTGCTATCTGACTTTGAACTATCGTCAGAATTATTATTGTTATACAGCAAGAACCCTAACGCACCGACGGCTACTACTAAAATTGCGATTACGAAATTTTTCATATGTACTTCGAGTATAGCAGTATATCGAACCTTATACTAATTAACAGAGGGGCAGATAATGAATATCCAGTTTATGGTAACCAGGAATAGCCGTGTTTCATTTTCCAGAGGAAGTATTTTTCGAGGAACAGTTTGGTTACATCGTAGAATACGTTTGGAACCATAATCGCGAACCAACGTGGTTTAAACAGTGAGTTACCTATAATGATAACTTCCTTCTTACCTGCGTCCATTACACACAGTGCAGCAATTTTGCCCCATGGTTTTTCCTTTAGGTTAGTTTTGCCCTTCAGAACCTTGACTACATTTTCTGCGACAATCTTTCCTGATACATCACTTGGATAACCCGTCTTAGGTACGCCGAATGGTACTCTGCCAGGTTTAAATGGAGGTTTAACATCGACTGCGAGACCGGCAGCCCACACATTATCATATTTTTTGTGTTGGTATGTTGGCTTCACATCTAAGAATAAGTTTTCTGGTGCTTCAAGTTTTGGTGAGTTTTCGATTAATTTTACGCCTTTGAACGGCACCATTAGCATCGTGAATTTACTCTTTAACTCCTCGCCTGTGTCTAAAATAACCGCATCAGCTTTGACTTCTTTAACACCGACCTCTGTACGGTAGTGAATATTGAATATTTTCATGAAAGCTTTAAGGTATGGCTCGGCGAGTAGCATTCCGTCGATACCGAAATGTCCGAGATAAGTTTCTGGTGTTATCCAGTATAAATCTACTTTTTTGCGAATTTTTTGCTCACGAAGCCACTTCTCAACATTGAACAAGAATTCATATGCAGCTCCCATGCAACCGGCTTTTTGTGTAGCACCGATAACTATTGGGCCAGGGTTTTTCTTAAATTCCTCAAGTTTTTTTCTAATTTCAAGCGCCCCATCAACTGAGCCAACATAGTAGCTGTGCTCTCTAACACCGGGTGCGACATCACGGTCAAGTTGCGGTCCGGTAGCAATAATAAGTTCATCGTAGGAGAATTCACCGCTTTTTTCGGTCATAACTAATTGTTTATCAGGATCTATTGAGGTTGCTTCATCGATAACGAAATTAACACCCTTTTTATCAAACACTGGTTTTCGTGGTACAAGTACTTGATCGGCTTCTCGACGACCTACTGGCACCCATATAAGTGACGGAAAATACAGTGATTGTTCTTTGCGGTCAATTACTGTCACATCCACATTGCCCTTTAGTTTGCGTTTAATTTCAAGAGCAGTCGTTGAGCCAGCAAAATTTGAGCCGATTACGACAACTTTTTTCATTTTTTTATCCTTTTTTTGTTTTATTTATTATAGCTATACTATACACTACGAAACTACTTATGTCAATAGTTTGTCCTTGCTCGCCTAAAAGAGTACTATGGTCATAATGAAACCTTCGGTAAAAATATTCAGAATTTCATCAATAAGCTTCGGTTGCATAGGTGTACTTACTATTATCACCGCTCCTGATAATAACAATAGTCAATCATCAATAAACAAAATATTATTTAGACTCTTAGCAATTTCTGGGTTTGTTGTATTGTCATCATTCGCTCTAAGTGTCGCTTCAAAATATTTAGACAAATAATTTTAGAATTTTTCGCGTAAATGATTCATGCTGAATTCCCAGTCTGAATCGGATTTTTTATGAGGATTGAAGATATTCTGTGGGTCAAAAATATTCTTAACTTGTTTAAAATAACTGAATACTTCGTCGCCGTACATATCCTTAAGCCATGGGCCTCGAATCATACCGTCGTTATGCTCGCCAGATAGCGAACCTTTGTACTTCAGTACCACAGCATTTATTTCTTTCATCGCTGGCTCAAGCTTTGCTTTTTCGCTCTGATTTTCGATATTCATGAGCG
>JAGQMY010000030.1 GCA_020428465.1 Candidatus Saccharimonadota bacterium | reverse complement strand
ATTTTTTATGAGGATTGAAGATATTTTGTGGGTCGAATATATTCTTAACTTGTTTAAAGTAACTGAATACTTCGTCACCGTACATATCCTTAAGCCATGGGCCTCGAATCATACCGTCGTTATGCTCGCCAGATAGCGAACCTTTGTACTTCAGTACCACGGCATTTATTTCTTTCATTGCCGGTTCAAGCTTTGCTTTTTCACTCTGATTTTCGATATTCATGAGCGGTATAATATGGAAATTTCCATCGCCAAAATGACCAGCAATTGTTGCTAGTAGTTTGTATTTATTGATTATCTGTCTAATTTCGGGTAAGAATTGAGGTAGAACAGCTGGTGGCACGATTAAATCATCCATGAATGGAGCGGTGTGTTTGTCTTTAACCTTTTGGCGTAAGATATTGAAACTTTGACGGCGCATAATCCAGAATTTTTTCTCCTTGGCTTCGTTTTCGTCCTCTTCGAATAAAGCTTCGTGCTTATATCTTGCTAAATCAAGGCGCATTTGATGAACCTTTTGCGCTACTTCCTCTGGTGTGTCCCCATTGAATTCTATTAATAACACCATCTTTGGTATGCCTCGGAAAAGCATCAAAGCGTTGGGTATAAGTTTGAATGCTAACTTAATTGTTTCTTTCCAGCCGATTGTTTTGTGAAAAAAGAAAAACAGTTTAAAACTGAGCATTAAGGTGTAATTATCGAAACCTTCAAATGTTGCTGGTTTGTGCTTCATGACATCGACAATGAAATCGCCTAAATCATCTAAACTTCGCAAGAATACAACCAACGTACCAGAGTGTTTAGGGGCGGGTACTAGCTTCATCTTAATGTCTGTAACGATTCCTAACGTACCTTGAGAACCTGTAATAAGTCTTGTCATGTCAAAAATGCCAGTTTCTCTGTCCCAGACATTCCATATGTGATAGCCAGTGGAATCTTTGCTAACACCTGGCTTGGCGGCCTTAATCGCATCATAATTTTTATCAACTAGTTCGAATACTTTCCGATAAAGCTCACCTTCGAAATCACCTTGTGCGATTTTTTTATCTAGTTCTTTTTTATTAAGTGCTCGAACTGTATATTCATTACCATCTGCAAATACTACTTTTAGCTCATCTATATAGTCTTCGGTTTTGCCGAACTGAAGTGATTTCTCACCTCCTGCGTTATTAGCAACCATACCGCCGACTGTGCATAGGTCACGTGATGCCGGATAGCTCGGCATAATCGCATCTTTCTCGAGAGTTGCTTTTTCAAAATCTCGATAATAAACACCTGGTTGTGTATGTGCTACCGTGCTAGAAACCTCAAATATTTCATTTAGATGCTTTGTCACATCCAAAATAATCGATTCGTTAATCGCGCCACCCGACATACAAGTTCCGCCACTTCGTACAGTGACCGATACATTAGGATTATTGGCTTTATTTTGCGCTACATATTTAACTACGTTTTTAATATCTTCGGCGTCTTGTGGCCAAATTACTAATTCAGGCCGAAGCTCGAACATGCTCGCATCATGGCTGTAAAAATCTTTGTCTTGTTGACCGTCAACAAGCTCACCTTTAACTTTGTTTCGTAAATCTGCTTTTATATCATTCATATACATAAGCGTAATGTTTGAAGCCCTTTAATACAAGTAGCAACTGCGTTTTAATTTGTAGTTTTTATGCTTAATCTCGTATAGTTTAAGACAATGAAGCATGTAGTAATTGTTGGTGGGGGTTTTAGTGGTGTTCGCCTGGCTCGAAAATTGCGAAATAAAAGAGATATTGAAGTTACTTTAGTGAATGATGGCTTAGATTTTAAATATTGCCCTGCTCTTTATCGGGCTGCTGCTGGCTATAAAATGGGTACAGCGAGATTATCAATTGAATGGATGCTTCTTGATGCTGGTAATGTAGATCTGGTAGAAGGTAAAGCTGTGGACATTAACCCTGCTAAAAAAACTATTTCGCTAGAGAGTGGCGAAACATTGGGGTATGATTATGCGGTTTTCGGTATCGGCTCCGAAAACACTTTCTTTAATATCGAAGGGCTGCACGAACATGGCTTCGGCATGAAAACACCGAATGAAATAATTCAGCTCAGACAACATCTGCACGATAAGCTAAAAAACCACGATCGTGAACAAGCAAACTACGTAATAATTGGCGCTGGTCCGACTGGGGTTGAACTCGCCGGAGCACTTGGAGATTATCTGCGCCGGATTGCCCGAAAATATGGAAATCATCATCATAAAATAAACATCTGGCTGGTTGAAGCTGCTGACAGAATATTGCCTCGCTCCACAGAAAAAACATCGAATGCAGCGGCCAAGAGACTTATGAAATTGGGTATAAAGATTCTAACCTCAACAAAGGTCGAGAAAGAAACATTAAGTGAGCTGCACACCAATAACGGTATCCTAAAAACAGATACAGTAATCTGGACAGCGGGTGCAAAATTAAACTCTTTCTTTGAAGATAATGATGATGTTTTTGATATAAATGAGCGACATTTGGTAAAGGTTAATAAGCGATTAGAAGCCTTGGAAAACGTTTATGTAATAGGCGATAGTTCGAGTGCTACAAATGGGCTCGCCCTCGGTGCCATTTGGAATGCTAATTTTGTGGCTAAAGATTTACTGCGTCGTACGAAGAAAAAACCTCGTAAAGCGTACAAAGACCACAAGCCGATTAGTGTTATCCCGTGTGGCAAAAACTGGGCGGTTGCAGAATATAGCGGGATTACTATTTCGGGCTATATTGCTTCGCGACTGCGCAAAATCGCAGATTTTGTCGGCTACATGGATATTATGGGACCATTACGCGCTCTGACAATCTGGACGAACACCGACCAGTTGGAAGATAAATAGGTAATCCTGATACCCAACT
>JAGQMY010000110.1 GCA_020428465.1 Candidatus Saccharimonadota bacterium | reverse complement strand
AAATAAACAAATGATTTTAGGTTTCAGTCAATTAAGGCAATTGTGGCGTGCGTCCTATGGGAAACGTGGACCAATAGATTCAGTGAATAGTTTATAGATTTAATTTTTTAGATAGATAGATAATGTATTTGCCGTCCAAAATATTGCATCGTACAATAAACGCAAGAAAGACAATAAAAAGATTTGTGGTGTTTGCAATTTGCGGCATGGTTCTCCGAGAAAGCCAATGGCCTTTTCATGGAGCACCATTTAAAGGGGATTAGTACATCTTGCCAAAAGCAAAGTTTATACAGAATATCGCGATTTCCTCCACGTGGGACGATTGCAACGAAGATGGCGGATTCTGTGTGTTGGAGACGCTAGGTTGGAAATTCGACGAGGCTTTTGAGGTCACTAATGGTTTACTATTAATTACCTCATTATCTCTTTGAGACTTAAATACTTAGTGACATAACGCAGAAGCTGCATTTTGTTCGGATATGTCCTGGAGTTGTGGTTAATAGGTGCTGCTGGAAGTAAGTGTCATTACCATATGTCTAGGTCTTCTACTGCCAGCAAATACTGCTTGATCTTGTATTTAAATTGCTGAACGGAATTACTTTCTCTAGCAACGGAGCACGGAATTCTGTTCCATAAAACTGGGGCACGTCTACGTATGGAAAATCGGTTTTGTCCTTTAGCAGAGCGCTCTTGATACCCAAATTACTCTTGATACCCAAATTCGGCTAAGCGACTATTATATCCATGGTGTATTCTAGTGAACCATGTGCTAAAAATTACAGGGACCTTGTTAATTCGATGCTTGAAGATAAAGCTCAAAGTCTGGAGAATATTTACTTCATATACATTTAATATACTATGTTCCTGCATTAGAGGCCTAGAGTGAGTAATACGAGAGGAGTGTGTCATGACTCTAATATCTCGCTTTTGCAGTCGATGTATCTTCTGCAACTTGGTTCTAAAGGTACTAGCCCAAGCTACATTCCCATAGGTAATGTAAGGATGAATGAAAGAAAAATACAAGGTCTTCAATGCCTTTAGGTTGAGATACTTTCTGGCTTTTGCAATAATTCCAATACTCTTTGATACTTTGGCCTCGACATTGTTTATGTGAGCCTGCCATGTTAAATGCTCATCAAGGAGAACCCCTAAAAATTTCATAGAGTAGACTCGTTTTATACTTTGACCATTCATTGTAAGAGCTGGCAGAGCTAGGGGGAGGGTTTCCATATCAACCTTTTTACCAAACACTATATATTTAGTTTTTTTGACATTCAAGGAAAGTTTGTTAGCATGGAGCCAGTCTTGCAGTAGGTTTAGCTGTTCTTGTAAGGTAGTATGTAAAGCCAGCAAGTTTTTATGAGAGAAGAAAAGGTTAGTATCATCTGCATACATTATAACATCTAGGATAGGTACTGATTTGGGAAGATCATTCACATACACTAAAAACAGCAATGGACCCAGGATGGACCCCTGTGGTACGCCACAAGAGATTGGCAGGGCTGAGCTACTTTTGTTGTGCAGCACAACATACTGACTTCTTCCGGTTAGATAACTATT
>JAGQMY010000109.1 GCA_020428465.1 Candidatus Saccharimonadota bacterium | reverse complement strand
TTAATAGATACTTTTAACTTTTTGTTTAGAGCTTATTATGCACTTCCTAAAACCTTAACTGATTCCGATGGAAATCCTACAAACGCTGTCTATGGTGTTACTTCTATGCTTTTAACTGTGTTTGACGCACTAAAACCCGATTATGTTATTGCAGCATTAGAAAGTAAATCTCCTATAGAAAGATCAGATCATTTTGAAGATTATAAAGCTAATCGTAAACCTATGGACGAAGATCTAAAGGTTCAAATTCCCAGCGTTTTTGAGGTATTGGACGCGTTTGGTATAACAAGTATTTCTGTAGATGGTTTCGAAGCAGATGATGTTATTGGCACAGCTGTTGAAAGTTTTGCAGATAACCCAAACTTGGACATAATAATTGTGTCTAATGATAGAGATTTATGGCAACTTCTTAGAGACAATGTAATGATTATGATTCCAAATAACAAAAATGGTTTGGCTGATTGGGTAGGTGTTAATGAGGTTAAAGCCAAATACGGATTTAGTCCCAAACAAATGATAGAGTATAAGTCGTTACGTGGAGATCCCAGTGACAATATTCCAGGGGTTAAAGGTATAGGGGAAAAAACTGCATTATCTTTAATCGATACTTATGGTAGCTTAAATGGTATA
The DNA here is from genome assembly GCA_020428465.1 of Candidatus Saccharimonadota bacterium. GTDB lineage: Bacteria > Patescibacteriota > Saccharimonadia > Saccharimonadales > SZUA-47 > JAGQMY01. The sequence goes on along the minus strand of JAGQMY010000109.1, from coordinate 1,157 downwards.
TACGAAAATATTGAATCGGTTACGCCGGAAAGTGTTAAACAAAAGCTTATTGTGGACAAAGATAATGCATACATGAGTCATAAACTTGCAACAATTGTAACCAACGTACCAATTGGAGTTTCCTTATCTGAATGCGGTTATACCGAATTTAGTAAGGGTGCAGTTGTAGAGGTGATGCGTAAATATAATTTTAAATCTCTAATTAGACGTTTAGGTTTTGACCCAAACACTGGCAAAGAAAAAATAGTAGTTTCTGAAAATCAATTAGGTTTGTTTTAAAATATAATTATGTCCAAAAAAGAACTCGCAAAAGAAATCGTAGCTTTACTTAGAAAAAATTACCCTAATGCTCGTATTGAGCTTGATTATACAAACGAACGCGAACTTGCCGTAGCTGTTGTTTTGTCTGCTCAAACCACAGATAAAAAGGTAAATGAAATCACCGCAAAATTATTTAAAAAGTATTCTAGTTGGGAAGATTATGCCACAGCTGATTTAAATGAACTTACTGAAACTATTAAAGGTGTAAATTTTCATAAAGGAAAAGCCGAAAGGCTAGTTAAAATGGGGGAGATGATGGTTTCTGAATATAAGGGTAAACTGCCGAACACCATAGAAGAACTTACTAAACTCCCTGGTGTTGCACGTAAGACAGCTAATGTTTTAACCCATGAGTTATGGGGAAAAGCTTATGGTGTTGTTGTGGATACCCATATTACTAGGTTGTCCAACTTATGGGGATTTACTAAAGAACAAAACGCAGTAAAGATAGAAAAAGATTTAATTGCCTTACTAGATAAAGAAGATTGGATAACGTATTCAAGAAATGTAGTGTTACATGGCCGTTATGTTTGTAAAGCTCGCAAGCCTGATTGTGCAAACTGTGTTTTAAATGAAGTTTGTCCTAGTGCTTTTAATGCTTAATTAGTTTTTGCTGGTGTGTCTTCTCTTATTTCAAAGTATTCTGTACTACCATCAGATTTTATTTGTAAACTCGCTTTGATACCAGTTATCTGCATTATATCTTGTAGATGTTTTTTTGCTTTTGGCGCTATTCTTGCTTGTTCTCCATCTGTATATATAGGGTAATATCCCCTTACATCAGCGTATCTTCCGTCTTGTAGTGCCGCCCATACGCCAGGTGCTGTTTTTTCCAA
>JAGQMY010000029.1 GCA_020428465.1 Candidatus Saccharimonadota bacterium | reverse complement strand
TCTTCGATCCTTTGTAGATTTAACACGGCCATCATTATGCTCGCGAAACCTATTTTGTAAATCTTTCGTACATCCTATGTACAGATTCCCATCTTTTTTACTGGTTAAGATGTATACATAATGCATTTGAAAGTTTGGCGGTTCCTCCTATCCTTCTTCTTTGCCACTATTTAACCTCCTAATATAAAAAAGAAGTCTAATATATAGACTTCTGAATAAAGTCAAGTATACCACAGGATAAGTAAAAAGAAAAGCTAATAACTAGTCGCATAATCACTACAAAGATTTTATTTATAACTTTAAATTAATTTGAAGTAATTTTAGAAAAACACTATAGTCAGTAAATAATGTTTACGCTTTCAATAATACTTATAACTGCCACATTAGTGTTAGAAGCATTGATTATCAGAAATAATCTATCATTAAAAATTAAAAAAGTCCTATCTGCGATTTCTATACTAATTCTCTCTTCCGCATCTTCATATCTAATTACACAAAGGTTTTCTGTAGCCTCCATATGCCTACTAGTACTTGCAATAATACGGGTTTTGAACTTGCTCAGGATAGTTGAGGCGAGAATGAATCTACTAGAGCTCAGAAGCCGCGCTCATAGAACTTTTATTTTCACAGTAGTATCAAGTTTATTGTTAATCGGATATGTTTGGTTTTTTGATGTCAATTTCGCCGTAAGCAAGAACTTCATTCTTATTAGTCAGTTCTTAGTTGCAGTAGCGCTTTCCCTATCTGTTGCAATTACTTTTATACTGTATAGACCGAAAAAAATAATATCTTCGATCACAGAAAGCAAACTGCCGACAGTAAGTGTTTGCATACCAGCACGTAACGAGACGCAGGATTTACCTGAATGCATAGAGTCAGTTCTGCAATCAAGCTATCCTAAATTAGAGATAATAGTCCTTGACGACTGTTCTCACGATAATACACCAGATATTATTAAACGTTATGCTCATGCCGGTGTACGATTCGTCAATGGTAAAGAGCCTAGAGATGATTGGCTTGCGAAAAATGCCGCTTATGACAGGCTTGCCGATGAAGCAAATGGCGAAATATTAATTTTTATGGGTGTCGACGTGCGACTAGCTAAGGACACCATAACAAACATAATTACTCATATGAACGACGTCGATATGATATCAATTCTGCCTAGACGTGATGAAAGCGCTGAAGCATCAATATTTATTCAACCTATTAGGTTCTGGTGGGAATTAGGATTATGGAGGTTTGCGTTCAGTAAGCCACCGATCATGAGCACATGCTGGGCAATTCGTAAATCCACACTGGATAAACAAGGCACTTTCGAAAGTATCAAAAAAGCAGTAGACCCCGAAGCTGTATTGGCACAAAAATTACATCATATGAAAAGCTATAGTTTTTATATATCTAACGCTAATCTAGAGATTAAAAGCGCCAAAATGCCAAAGGATCAATACCAGACTTCACTTCGTAAGCGCTATCCACAGCTTAGAAGGAGACCTGAAAACGTATTAATATTAATTGCATTCGAATTATTGTTCATTATCGCTCCGTATATATGGTTCGTTTATTTAAGTCTATCTGGAATAAATGGCTATATTTATCAAACAAGCCTTGCGACGGTTGTTTTGCTCTCGATCGCTAACTCGTTAGTTTACAGGCTTACTCTCAAGCGTCTTTGGCCACTTGGACTGCTAAGCATGCCTTCACTGGCTCTTGCAGACTGTTTATTAGCTATTAAATCTATGTATTCATACGAATTCGGCAAAGTTATCTGGAAAGAACGCAATATTTGCCTCCCACTTTTCAAAGTAGAGAAATCCTTACCTAAAATTTAAACTTTTATTGTGTTAATGAAATAGTTTCGAAAGTTGTTTTTATTGGATTTCTAATACCTAATTCTACAATTTTTCTTTTCAAATTACTTAGATGTGTGCCTGTTGCTGCTATTGTTCTAGCTGTTACATTACCCTCGTAAAGATGTGCAACTAAAACATCTCTCGGAATTATTCTTGTTGGGTTACCCGCAAGTAATCTAACTATGCGTTGTTCCTTTTCTGTGTTATTAGCTGTTTTATCCCCTGATTTAAGCAATTTTTCAGAAGCATAAACTTCCAGAGGTATTAACGGAAAAGTCATAACACCTTCCTGTCTGTCTAATAACACTTCGATGGCACAATTAGTCAGTTCTTCTGTTGGTTTAAAAACCTGAGTAAATTCAGATGGTGTGGTCGGTGTTGGTACCACGGCAAATGCTCGCCAAGAACTATGTCTTATCGAATCCGGGCTGGGTTCTACTAGCTCAACATCTATCTTTCTATCAGGATGCAAAACATTCAAAAGATCTACTCTTAGAGCTTCCATCGCTTCAGCACATGTAGTTACATTGTGTATTTTTACTGTATCTAATACTTCGCCGGACATTAAGTATACTATATAACATAAACAAATATATGTAAATTTGCTATACATATTTTTTAATATTTTGGTTTAAAAGATAAAAATTTTACCTAAATATTGACTAATATGCTATGAAGTTGTAATATAAGTTTACATAAGGAGTTAAAACAATGGGCAAAGAAAATGATTTCAGTCTAATTTTAAGTAGAGCAACTTTGGTTAGTGGGCAAGTGTCAGATGAAATTTGGACAGCAAGGGTTAAATTCCGTCCAGAATCTGACCGCCGAATGACTGTTGGCAATAATGAGCTACAAGAAGCTTTAGGAGTTCTAGCAGGAGCACTTGCAGAGTTAGAGCCACCTGTATTGCCAGATGAGAGTCAGAATGTTACTTGGGATATGTCACAATTGCCTCATTTCGTAACAGGAACATTTCTAGGTCGTGGTGAACTACCCCAAGATCCTAGCAACAAATTTAACCAGCAAAACTCTGTAGCCGCATAATAATAGACAAAATAATAATAATTATTTTAGCTATTTAATTTGCACTAATTTCTGGGTATGGGTTTATAGAGCTATATTCCCAGTTATGTAATTCTGTATCGTTGCTGTACTTCTAAAATCACCCTCTGAAAAACTGATTTAAG
>JAGQMY010000108.1 GCA_020428465.1 Candidatus Saccharimonadota bacterium | reverse complement strand
TGATGAGTGACTTACCTGCACTTAATGAGCATTTACCTATTTTCTTTAAGATGAAATAAACGGTGTAAAATGAACAAACGACTAAGGATAGTATTTATAGCGGAACACCCTGGAGAACGTCCAGCTAAACTAGCTTATGGATTGCGTTGTAAAGGGGTATCTTGCTTACTGATTCATATTTCTGATCTGAACTTTAATACAATTGCTTATTTTGACTATTCGATACGCTGTTATTCTCCAGCAGAATGTGTAGAGATTGCAAGGCGGCTTAGTCCAGACATTATTCATATTTTCTCCTTCCATACAGATCAGACAGCTCTTGCAGTTATCAATCAAGGCTTAGATTGTAAAATTGTATATGACTATAAAGATATTTTTGAGAATACTATTGCTTATCCATTTGATCCCATATTATGGCAAGGGCAGCGTACTTTAATAGAGAGAGCGGATGGTTTGTGTTGCCGTGATCGGCAAATAGATCACTATTGTAAAGTGAATAGTGTTAATTTGAATAACAAGTGTATTTTATTCTTAGATTATTGTTATGGCATGCAATTACCATTGGCAAATAAAACAATTAAAGCAAACGAAATCCATGTTGTTTTTCATGGATCAATGATTCCTGAAGATATGCTTCCGCAATATTCATGCAACGGATTTTATTTAATTGCAGAAGCATTTGTTCAACAAAAAGTACATGTGCATGTCTATCCTGGAACTTTTTTAGTTAACCATTTATCTAGCAAAAATAATCCACTTTTTAAACAATTAGAAAAAAATAATCATTATTTTCATTTGCATTCTTTTCTAGCGCTAGAAGATTTACTTACAACCATTTCACAATACGATTTTGGTATTATTTTACATCAAGGTGGAACATTTGGTATTCCAGATCGTTATGTACTTGATGGTCACCATGCTTATGGCATGTCTACACGGTTGTTCGATTACCTTGAAGCTGGACTTGATGTGTTGGTTCAAGATAACTTTACGATGGTCACTAATCTCTTGCAGCAATATAAATTTGGAAAAATTGTAGACAGTTCCTATATTCTTTCCGACCTTAAAGATAAGTTGCTTGAACTGAAGAATGATGCGCTACGAAAAGAGCAAATAGCGCAAGCTCGTGCTGATCTAGCTGTAGAAAAACATACAAGCAAATGAATCGACTTTTATCACTCTTTATAAAAGTGAAAAACGGCTACCCTCAAGAGGAGATTACAGAATGAATAAAGCAGCAGTTGAAGCAGCTAAAATTAAATCAGTGATGGAGGAACCTTGGGTTTATTTAGCTACTGGAAGGGATCTTGAGCATTTGGGAAAAGAGGATGAGATAATTTATAATCAAGCAACATGGCAGATGCATAAACTGGCTTTGTATGTCCAAATGTTTCATTTATTCCGCGCCAATGAAATGGAGGGTGATTACTATGAGTTTGGCTGTCATCGAGCACGAACCTTCCGTATGGCTCTAACGGAAGCTCGCCGACATAACTTAGAAAACATGCGTTTTTTTCCTTTCGATAGCTTTGCTGGATTGCCAGACTTGGAAACACCTGAAGAAACTAGGCATAGCCTTTACACTCCAGCCGCCCTTTGCACTACGGAAGAAGAATTTCATCTTATGATTCAAGAGCATAGTATATATGTAGACCGTTGCCGCACGATAAAAGGCTTCTACAAAGATAGTCTGACGAAAGACTTGCAAGGTGAACTTTTAACACAAGGCTCACGGATTGGAATTGTCAATATCGATTGT
>JAGQMY010000107.1 GCA_020428465.1 Candidatus Saccharimonadota bacterium | reverse complement strand
CGCCCTTAGAAAAAAGCAATTTAACAATCTTGGTCCCGGCTTATAATGAAGCACAAACAATCGGTGACACTTTACGCAGTTTATTACTACAACGCGTTCCAGCAGAAGACATTATAGTTATCGATGATTATTCAACCGATAACACAGGACTGATTGCCCGCTCCTATGGAGTTAAAGTACTCCGTCCACCTTCTAATACCGGATCTAAGGCCGGCGCACAAAACTTTGCTCTTCAATTTGTTACAACCAAATATACGATGGCAATTGATGCCGATACTACTATCGCGGCTGATGCCGTAGAAAAACTTCTTCCGGTAATCAAAAAACCTAATGTGGCTGCGGCCTGCGGATTTGTTTTACCTCGTTTTGTCCGCTCTATTTGGGAAAAGGGCCGTTATGTTGAATATTTATTTGCCTTTACATTTTTCAAACCTATTCAAGACTATTACCGCAAACCTTTAATTTCATCTGGCTGCTTCTCAATATATAAAACAGAAATTTTAAAACAAAATGGTGGCTGGTCTACGCGAACCTTAGCAGAAGACATGGATTTAACTTGGTCATTTTATTTAAAAGGTTATAGTGTCCGATTTGTTCCTGAAGCTTGTAGTTATGCTGTAGAACCGCATAATTTCACCTTTATGCGTAAGCAGCTAAAGCGTTGGTCACATGGTTTTATTCAAAGCGTCATGCTTCATTGGCGAGGACTTATACACATACCATATTTGCGTTCAATCATTGGCGTTGCCTTATCGGATGCTGTAATTGCGTCATTAGTTTATCTAATCGTATTACCAGTTTTAGCTATTGTCCTAAAAAATCCTTTATTCCTCTTAGGTTATATCATTGATATTCCAGCTGTTATTATTCCAACTCTTTTTACAGCTTATAAACGTAAAGAAACATGGTTGTTGATTAAAAGTATTCCTTCTTTTTTCATATTAAGAACAGTCAATGGTATTTTTATGTTAGAAGCAATTTGGAATGAGCTCATTCGCAAAAAGCGATTCAGCGTTTACGAGAAAGGACATTAATATGGTTGCAGGTCTTCCAGGAACAGGTTTAGGTGGTATCTTTTATTTACTAAGCGCATTGATTATGCCGTTAGGCGAATTAGTTATGCTATGTCTGGGTAAAAGCAATAAAAAACGCTGGAAATGTGTTTTTGGACAATTCAGTTTAGCGATAGGAATCTTAGGCGGTTTTTTTGTGACTGGTTGGATTATTGCTTTGCTTATCAAAAAAATAGGTGGAACATACGCTCAAAACGCGGCAAATAACATTATTGAAGTAAAAACATTCGCAATTTCAACAACAACACTATTATGTGTCGTTTTTGCCATTGAAATCCTTCATTTATTATTTCGAAAAACACGTCCTACTGTTTAACCAGGCTTATTTCTAAAACACCTGATTATTTTTGCTGACTGACCTTGCGTTCCACGCGGTTAATAGCTTTCATCATCCGATCCAAAGCTTCGTGCTCTGTATCGCCTTCAGTTAGACAATCATCGCA
>JAGQMY010000106.1:327-1746 GCA_020428465.1 Candidatus Saccharimonadota bacterium | reverse complement strand
GAAAGTAGTCCACTGGCGTTAATATTCGTGGCATATGCTAACACGCTCTGGGTTTTTTTAACTATTTGCGGTGCATCGGGTGTATTTGGCCTAAACGAAAATAATGCTAGTGCAACTAATGCGAAAGCCAACAAAGGTATAAATGGGTGATAGGCCTTTAAGAAATTCGGTGATCGCTTTTGATGCAAACCGGCACGTTTCCTCTGATGCGTTGAAGCTTTTTTGTTTTTTGTCTTCATGCTAATGTCTATTGTATAACAAAATACTAAAACTATAAATACTACTAATAAACCCATATAATATTAAGATATGCATAGAATAATAGTAATTGCGCATAACATACGCAGCGCCCACAATGTAGGATCGCTTTTAAGAACCGCTGAAGGCCTTGGAATCAACGAAGTAGTCCTATCTGGGTATTCACCATACCCTAGGATTGAAAACGACCATAGGCTGCCACATATAGCTGAGCGAATAACTAAACGCATACACAAAACTGCTCTTGGTGCCGAAAATTCAGCTAGTTGGCGCTACCAAGAAAATGTAGAAACAATCATAGCTGATCTAAAATCGAAGAAATATGCGATATTGGGTTTAGAGCAAGCCCCAAATTCAAAGCTACTACCAGAGGTTACAATTACAGCTAATCAACAAATAGCACTACTACTAGGAAGTGAAGTAGACGGAATAGAATCGAATCTGCTTAGTTTGTGTGATGAGATTATCGAGATACCGATGGAAGGCAAAAAAGAGTCATTTAACGTAGTCGAAGCAGCCACCATGGCGATGTATCACTTTAAGCATCCTCTAAATCGATAATTGTTATCTACCAAAATGGTTGTGGTTGAGCTTCAGGCTATATATAATGACTGGTAACATGACACAAGACATTAGGGTAGTAGAAGAACAGAACACTAAACGACGTGCTTCAATTTTAGGCTTTAACTATACCGATACCTCTACAACGGAGCAGAAAACCTTATATAAAGAGATCCTTAGTAATGAGGAAATGTATCAGTTAAAAGCAATTCCCTTGGTTGCCGGTAAAAGCACAATTACTTTTGGAATTACAACTACAACATCTCAGCAAACGATGACCAAACTGACCAATCAATTCCTAGATCAAAGAGTTAGCTTTTCGCTAATCTCTGATTCCGGTTTCCGAGATTACATGAAACTGTATGATCCACCAAAAAAAATAGTCTACCAAGATATAGAAATTACCGGGTATAGTAATGAAAACCTAATAGATAGTGTTTCAGGTACCTTAGAAAAGATTAAAGCTGCGGATATGTTGGCCTACCTAACTAATCAAGCACACAAGCTGGAAGCATCAGATATACATGTTGAACACCAACGTGGGTTTGCCCGAGTCCGATTCCGAATTGATGGTGTGCTGCACCCAGTAGCAAAGCTTAC
>JAGQMY010000106.1:0-321 GCA_020428465.1 Candidatus Saccharimonadota bacterium | reverse complement strand
TTGTTGACGGCTGCAATTGCAAGTGCCGCCAATGTATCAACATCAGCCGATGATGCCCAACAAGGCCACATAACTCAGCGGGTAACGATGGCCGATAAGTCAGAAGTAAACGTCAATCTTAGAGTTGAGACTGTACCAGCAATTAATGGCATGGATATTGTTATGAGGCTGTTTAATATGGATGCCCAAAATTATACTCTAGATAAACTAGGCCTAAATAATAATGAACGGAAAGTTGTTGATGAAATAATTCAAAAACCCAATGGCCTAGTTATGGCAGTTGGCCCAACCGGATCTGGTAAAACAACAACTCTGTACTCA
>JAGQMY010000105.1 GCA_020428465.1 Candidatus Saccharimonadota bacterium | reverse complement strand
TGAAGCCATCGGTGCGATGGCCGGTCGTAAGGTAGTTTGGCTGATGGTGCCAGCTCAGTTTGTTGATCAAGTCATAGACGAAATACATCCTCTCCTGACGGCAGGTGACATCATTATCGACGGCGGAAACACCTTTTTTAAAGACACGATCAGACGAGCCGAGCAAGTTAATCCAAATGGTATCCACTACGTAGACTGCGGAACTTCAGGCGGTGTAACTGGCGCTCGCTATGGAGCGTCACTAATGGTAGGTGGTGAAGCTGCTGCAGTATCTAGCTTAGAACAGCTTTTTCTTGCACTAGCCGCACCAGGTGGCTATGGTCACGTAGGGCAGTCTGGAGCGGGGCATTTTGTAAAAATGGTTCACAATGGTATTGAGTACGGTATTATGGGTGCCATTGCCGAAGGTTTGGCCTTCATCGAACAAAATGCTGATGAATTAAGTATCAATACCAAGGAGACTCTCAAGCCTTATGAGAACGGAAGTATAATATCTAGTAAACTAATGACTTGGATGGCTGAAGCCTACAACACCAAAGGTTATCTCGAGCAAATCTCTGGTGAAGTCCCACGAGGGGAAACTGAAATTGAAATGGAATTTATTGTTAATTATAAACAAACACCAGTACTAGAAGCCGCTCTAAAGCAACGCAAAGAAACTAGAGTAAACCCATCAAGAATCGGTACACTTTTATCAGCCATGCGCAATTTATTTGGCGGACATAACATAATTAAAAAATAGGGAAGGACTATGCAAATTCATACTACAGAGACTCCAGCTAAGTCAGTTGGCGAACATATCAGTCAGAGCATCATTAAACATGACAGGGATGTAGTCTGTTTGCTTTCAGGTGGCTCAGTTCTAGATGTAGTCGAGTTCATAAATATTGAAGAAAAAAACGAATGTCGCACAATATTTATGATGGGGGATGAGCGGGTGAGTAGGGAGGATGATATTAACAATTACTTACAACTTGTCACTCGCTATGGAGACAAGCCAGCGGTGACAGATAATTTAATTTCAACACTACCATTAGCTAGCGAATCATCAGAAACCTTTGCTGAGCGAACCCTAAAAACTTTTTTACAAAAATTAAGTGAGCTAAATAATCCAAAAATAATTTCAATTTTAGGCGTCGGCAAGGATGGTCACACCGCCGGAATTTTTCCCTTGGACCAACAATTTTTTGCAGACATATACCCAGATGATCTAACCTACGTCTCAGTGCCTATCGAGGGCCTTAGAATCGATTCTAGAGCCTCGTTTACGCCGTCCTGGCTACTAAACAAGGCTGATGAAGTAATCGGCTATGTAGTCGGTCAAGGCAAGCAAAACATCCTAAATTCGCTCATTAAAGAAGCAAAACCAATCAACGAAAGACCAGCAGAAATAATTAAGCTACACCAGAACGCACACTTATATACAAACCTGCTTATAGAGTAGTAGACAATAGAAACGCGGCCAAGGCCGCGTTTTCTATTGTCTCTAAACTGACCCTATATATCCAGCTTTACATAACATTGTATGTCGCAAAAGATATATTGT
>JAGQMY010000104.1 GCA_020428465.1 Candidatus Saccharimonadota bacterium | reverse complement strand
AGGAACGCTGAAAAAATAAATTTACAAATTTAAGCAGCAATCCTATAAGGAATGGTGATTAAATAGATTTACAAATTTTGGGTTAGCCATTTTGGGTTCTGCCTAGGCAAAAAACGTAGGCAGAGCCCAGCTACGGCGAGGCTTTTTAACGACGGCAGAGCCAAAAAAATCAGGTCAAAAATGTAAATTTATTTAATTTTCATTCCTAAGAGTTGAAAATACATTGAAATTTAAATGTAAATAATGGATAAAATAAAACTTGTTATTTGGGATTTAGACGAGACATTTTGGGATGGTACATTGTCCGAAGGCGAGGTAGAATTTTCCGAATTTAATGTTCAACTAATTAAAAATCTAACTTCTCGTGGAATTGTAAATTCGATTTGTAGCAAAAATGATTTTGATACAGTTAAACAGGAGTTAGAAAAAGTAAAGTTGTGGGATTACTTTATATTTCCACACATTGAGTGGGGTCCTAAGGGCTTGGCAGTTAGAGATATTATATCGTCATGTCAATTTCGACCTGAAAACGTATTGTTTATTGACGACAATATTGGAAACTTAGAGGAGGTTAAGTATTATAACGAGGGTATTCATGCAGTTTCACCTGACTTTATAGAGCGAATCATTGAACATAAAGCATTTAAGGGGAAAGATGATAAAATGCATAAGCGCTTGTCTGACTATAAACTGTTGGAAAAAAAGCATAAAATCGGAAAAGGATTCGAATCTAATCTATCGTTTTTGCAACAGTCCGAGATAAAAATTCGGATTATTCAAAATGGACTACTAAAGTATGTAGATCGAATTCTTGAGCTAATTGAGCGTACCAACCAATTGAACTTTACCAAAAATAGAGTTGGTTATGATAGAGTTGTTGAGCTACTTAACGATGATAATTTTTCTTGTGGCTTAATCGAGGTTCATGATAAGTATGGTGATTATGGAAAAGTTGGGTTCTATGCTTTAGATAAGATCAGTAATTCGTTGGATCATTTTATCTTTTCATGTAGAATTCTCAATCTGGGAATAGAACAATATGTTTATCAATGGTTGAGGTTTCCTAAAATATCTATATCCGGAGAGGTTTCAGGTAATCTGAATAATAATGCTCAAAATATTGATTATATTAAGCTCGTCACTGAAAGCGTAGACAAAAAAAATACCGAAATAGGGGATTTGAATGTTTTTTTCAAAGGCGGTTGTGATTTGTCTCAAATACTTATTTCGCTTGAGTCTTATCAGATTGATGTAACGGAGGAATCTACATTCACTTCAGAGCATGGCTTACCACAGCATACAGATCATACAACTACGATTTTGAATAGCGCTCTTCTTGATCAAAGGGACAAAGACTATTTAATTAAAAGCGCCTTCCCGTTAAGTGAAGATTATTTCACTACAAAATTGTTCGAAAGGGCATATGATGTGGTAGTTATAAGCATTTTAATGGATTATACTCAACGTTTATATCAGAGTAAATATTTGACCGGAAAAAAATTTCCGTTCGGATCTTTTTATAGGAATGATCTTTCTTCTGAATCTGAAGAGAAATCCGTAATCAAATGGTTTAGGCGCAAGTCAACTTTGAATGTTAGTGAAGAATATCTAAAAGAATTTAGAAATAATTTTGAGTCTACGGGTCCTATTAGGCCTATCGAATTTGTCGAAAACCTCGACACTATTTTAGAATTATTACTCGATGATCCACTGGTTATAATCATTAATGGGGCTGAAATTAATTTAGGGACTTCAGAGATAGATGGTGATTTGGCTTCAAAGCGCCACAAGGAAATGAATAAGGCATTGGATGATTGGCTGATTAAAAATCCAAAGGTTAAATTATTGGATGTTCGGGAATTTGTGAACAGCATTGATGACCTCAACGATTCTATTCGTCATTATTCACCAGAGGTATATAGGGCGCTTTCATTGAAGATCCTGTCTATTGTTCGCAATTGGTACGGAGAAAGCTCAATAAAAAAGTCAAATTTAGGTAAGAGGATATTTACCAATGTCAAGCGGTTAATTCGCAGAAAATAAAATTCATCTGATTTATTATGTTAAATTTAAGGAATGCTGTGCTTCTAATCACAGGAGGAACCGGTTCATTTGGGAATGCGGTGCTCAACCGATTCTTAAAGACGGACATCAAGGAAATCCGAATTTTTAGTCGCGATGAAAAGAAGCAGCACGATATGCGCGTGGCCATGAACGATTCAAAATTGAAGTTCTACATCGGCGATGTGCGCGATGAAGCCAGTTTGCGCCAAGCGATATTCGGTGTAGATTACGTGTTCCACGCTGCGGCCTTGAAGCAAGTGCCTAGTTGCGAGTTCTTCCCTATGGAAGCGGTAAGAACGAACGTAGTAGGTACAGAGAACGTACTCAATGCTGCCATCTACAACGGTGTAAAGAAGGTCGTTTGCCTCAGTACAGATAAGGCGGTATACCCAATCAATGCCATGGGAATATCTAAGTCCATGATGGAAAAAGTGGCCGTAGCCAAGTCTCGCGATGCGGCCGATACCATCATCACCGTAACTCGTTATGGAAACGTGATGGCCTCTCGTGGTTCTGTGATTCCTCTTTTCGCCGAGCAAATTCTGGCTGGAGAGGACCTCACCGTTACCAATCCGGCTATGACGCGCTTCATGATGACGCTTGACGATGCCGTAGAACTCGTATTGTTTGCCTTCCAAAATGGCGAACCCGGAGATGTGTTTGTTCAGAAATCGCCAGCATCTACCATCGAGCAGCTCGCCAATGCCATGATCCGTTTATTCAACGCGAAAAGTAAAATCAGAGTAATCGGTACTCGTCACGGTGAAAAACTCTATGAATCCCTTTTGAGCAAGGAGGAGTTTGTGGTAGCGCAAGATTTGGGCGACTATTACAAGGTGCAAGCCGACAATCGCGACCTGAACTATGCCAAGTACTTCGATAAAGGGGATCCAGAAGTAACCCTAGAAGGGAAGTACAACTCTCACAATACCCATCGCCTTTCAGATGACGAGCTACTTGATTTGCTCAAGAGTCTCGATTACATCAAAAATGTAATGTCTAAGTCATGAAAATACTCATTCTTGGCGCTAACGGAATGCTAGGTCACCAGTTGTGGCTTGAATTAGGGAAATATCATATTGTTTATGGAACATTGAGAAGTAAAGAAAAGAAACTAAACCATTTTGTTGATGAAAACCGGAGACTTATTAATGATCTCCATGCAGAGAATATTTCAGAATTAGAAGACATAATAAAAAAACATAAAGTTGATGTTATTATAAATTGTATTGGAATTGTTAAGCAGATTGAGGACTCAAGGAATCATAGGTTGAGTATTTTAGTGAATAGTCTATTCCCACACCAAGTTGCGTCAATTTCAGGTGAAGCAAAAGTTATCCAAATTTCTACAGATTGTGTTTTCTCTGGTAATAAAGGAAATTATAGAGAACTAGATTTCGCAGATGCGAATGATTTATATGGTAGAACGAAGTATTTAGGTGAGATAGATTATGATGGGCATTTAACGATTCGAACGTCTATTGTTGGACACGAGTTAAATACAAGTCACAGCCTTTTTGATTGGTTCTTGTCTCGCGAAGGTAAAGTTGATGGATACACAAAAGCATTGTATTCAGGATTAACAACACTAGAACTATCGAAAGAAATAAAGCAGATTATTGAAAGTCATT
>JAGQMY010000103.1 GCA_020428465.1 Candidatus Saccharimonadota bacterium | reverse complement strand
TTTAGAACCTTGTTTAATCTCTTCTAGACCGCCAACCATGAATCAATTGATTAGATATTTTGCACCAATATTGCTATTCATGCTATGGTTTCAACAAACTACTAACGCCCAAAACATCGGGCAAATATTTTGGCATAAAAGCGAAAATTTAGATTCCATAGTTAACCCAGATTACTATTCTATTTCTGGGGCCAAATACATTAGTAAAACAAAAACCGTAGTGGCTTTATGGTCAATGCGCCGAAGTGATAGATGGAACCCTACTGACACCACGAAAATGAATAATGAATACCCGGTTGTAATTACATGGAAACATAGAGACAGCCTTGGCTGGAATGCTAAAAAACTGAATCACATAAAGGGTTGGCGAAACTTATGGGTATCGGGAGATAGTGTGTATATTGGAATGGGTACGGCTTACCCTGGTAACGCTAGTGATTATTATAGCGACATGTTCGTTTCTTACCGGACATTAGACAGTTTTAAAACATGTAATCAGAAAAACAAAGTTCCTAGCAGTGGAGCTGGATTGGGTATTTTAAATGAAGGTGGGCTCACTGAAAGTGGCATATTGCTTCATGGCGCGGGAGATAAGGGTTGTTCAACTTCAAAGAAATACTATCGTTCCTTTATTTCTGGTGGATTAGATTGGAGTAAAGATTCATTTCCATCTCTTTCTGGTCTTACACATGCCCAAGCCTTGCAATACACTGAGGACAGACCTATAATTATGGGCGGTCTGTCAAACAATCAATGCAATGGTCGAATACAATATGCTTCTGATTCGTTTTATGAAATTAAATGGCAGGGTACAGCTGGATGGAGCATTGATATAATTAGACTTTCAAATGCACCCGATGCACGCTATGGGTTTACAGTCTCTTATAACAACCGCATATTCAACTTATCAAGAATTAAAGATAAGTCTGACGGAACCATTACTTCGGAATCTGATAGTATGATGTACCTAGATGCCAGCTTTGGCAAGTGGAATAAGCTAAGTTCTCCAATAATTTTGGGAAAACCACACCCGAATTGGTTGCAACAAGCTGGAGCTTCATTTAAACATCCTGGTGCTCGTATAGTTAAAGTTAGTGATGGTACTTATTACATTTTAGGAGGCTATGATGGTGTAAAAACAGGTGACTCTACTCACAATGCTTTGGCAACAAAGTTTGATTTACTCATGAATTCTGCAACTGTATTATCCATCCACGATACCATATGTGGATCTGGTAGCGCACGTCTTAGCATGGGAATTTATAACACAGGATACACCTTTTCTACTTTAAATGCATATGAATCAGATACTAGTTCAAAACCTTTTTTTAGTAAGACGGGATCTTTGAATCTTTTTACTTCAAGAGACACGACAGTATGGTTAAGTAGAGAAAATACGTTTCTAGGTCTTAAAACCGTCCGGGTCAAGTCTAGTGTTACCATTGCAAGTTTGCCAAATATTGAAATAATTAGCGAAAAGGACTCTGGCTGTTGGCTTGATACTGTCAAATTTAACGGAAAGGGAGGTACTAAATATTTTTGGGAAGTTCGAGAACTAGGCAATACTTGGGGAGATACCTTTAGCAGTGACTCGATAACATATTATTTGGGTAGAGATAAAGATCAACAAATTATTTTAGAAGGCACCGATACCAAAACTGGTTGTTCGAATTACGACACATTGAATTTTCCTGTTATGCGCTTTTATCCTGGCAGGTTTGTGGTAGCTAATAGGATTTGTATAGGAGATAGTACCAGGTTAGAATCATACCCCGCTGATTCTAACCATATTACATGGTTTAGCACTGGTGATTCAGACAGGTTTGTTTGGATTAGACCACTTGATACTACAAC
>JAGQMY010000102.1 GCA_020428465.1 Candidatus Saccharimonadota bacterium | reverse complement strand
TGTATAGAAATATGTCTGCCCCTTCTCCCCCAAAGAAAGACCTATATCTAAAACTGCATTTTTAATTGGTTGCGTAACTTCATACTCCACTTTAAGTGTGATTTTATCTAGGTACTGAAAAGTTTTGCATTTTTTTTCACCTTGACGTGCCGTAGAGTGACCCACGATTAGAGCTGAATCATCAATATAATCTTCGTTATCTATATTTTTTTGCCTCTTCTCAGATTTCTTGATGCTTTTTTCTTGAGAGCTTCGATTTAGATCTAGGTATTTATCTGCAATTTTTTTTGGATTCCCAATGTCTAGAACCCTCCCAGCTTCTAGTAATAGCGCTCGGTCGCAATATTTTTCTACTGCAGCCATATCGTGGGTAACGAGCACTATTGTTTTGTGCTTATTCTTCACATCCATGAAATACTCTTGACATTTTGACTGAAAGGCAGCATCGCCTACAGCCAAAACTTCGTCAAGTACAAGTATGTCTGTATTGGCGCGTATGGCGATAGAAAAGGCTAGTCTTACCTGCATTCCGCTACTATAATTCTTAAGCTTTTGATCCATAAATCTTTCAAGCTCCGCAAATTCTACAATTTCATCATACATGGAATCTACTTCATTTCTGGTAAAGCCCAGTAGCGCCCCATTGAGATACACGTTTTCTCGACCAGAAAGTTCGTGGTTAAAGCCCACTCCGAGTTCTATAAATGGCGTAAGGGTACCGGTTATACCAATCTCTCCTTTGTCGGGGACATATATTTCGGCAAGTAGTTTTAGGAGAGTGCTTTTGCCACTGCCGTTACGCCCTACTATACCAAAAAATTCACCCTTTTTAATATTGAAGGAGATATCATTAAGAACATGCTGCCTCTCATAGCCTCTTTTTCTTTTTCCAAGTGTTATAAAAGAAGACTTGATGAATGATTGCTTTTCGTGAGGTAATATGAAGCTTTTACTTACATTATTTACACCTATAGCTATATCTTCGGCCATTTATAAGTTCTCCGCAAAATATTTTGATTGCTTTTTAAAATATCGTGCACCAAAATACACTACAAAAATCACTATAATATACGGTATCAACACTTTCCAGCCAGAAACTAAATCTTGCAAACGCACAGTCTCAGTGGTCACCGCATTGTATCTGGCATCTTGTATAGCCTGAGCCATTGGGTTTAGTAAAAGTAGTTTTTGCACAGTGTCATTCGTTATCATTGATAATGGATAAAAAATTGGGGTCACATAGAAACCAGCTTGGAGCACAATATCCCAAATACTGCTGAGGTCTCTATATTTTACATATGCTGCCGACAGCAGTAAAGAGATGCCAAAACCTAGCAGATATACCTCAGCAAAATTGAACGGTAATAACAGTAACCTCCAGCTCAGATCGACTTGATTAATTAACATAAATACTATTATTACTATTAAATTTAGCCCAAAATTAATTAAGGCAGACATGCTCGTTGAAGCAACAATGAGCCAGCGTGGTATTTTAACTTTTCTGATTAAATCTCCATGACTCACGATTGAGTTAAGGCCTTGGGTTGTCAATTCCCCAAAGAAGTTCCATATAACAATACCGAGTAATAAATATATGGGGTAGTGCGGTATGTCGCTGCCTATCTTTAGAAACTTGACAAAAACTATATAGAGAATAGCAAACATAAAAAGCGGTTTTAGCAACGACCAGGCATAGCCTAAGATGGAGCCTTGATAGCGAACTTTAAAATCTGCCGATACCATTTCTCGCATTAGAGAACGGTTTTTTTGATTTAAAAAGCGAATTTTCATAAGAAGTCAGTTATTATTTTATCATGAGTATTGCAAAAACAGCTGTCGTCATACCAAACTGGAATGGACAAGATT
>JAGQMY010000028.1 GCA_020428465.1 Candidatus Saccharimonadota bacterium | reverse complement strand
CGCGCACCAAATCATAAGTAGCTCCAGGGGAGCTTTTTTAGTTTTATGCTCTTGGTAAGTAACTATATTGATGGTCCAGCTTATATTCACTGCGAATAATCGGCTTAAGATCGTCAAGAGTTGTGCTGTCTTTAACGCCAGGATTCATAATTTTCATTGGATCAAAAATAGATTTAATTTTATTAAAAACAAGAATTGAATTTTCATCGTGTTGCAAATTGTTAAATGCACCTCTAATACGACCTTCTGCATATTCTCCACTGATACACCCGCCAACTGAACAGATATAGCTATAGTATGCTGACATCACTTTAAACAACTTCTGTCGCTCACCAACGGCACCTAAGTCTATAGAAGGAGCTACGTGAATAAGTCCATTACCAGCCTGTCCCCAGACAGCATATTCGCTAAACCCAGCAGTTTGCATCAAACCTTCAAGCTCCTTAAAATACTCCGGCACTTTTTCTATCGGTATCTGGGCATCATCTAGGAATGGAACTGCTTTTTTACGACCATACGAATATGTAAGATACATTGAAGGACTATCAAGAAGTCGTTGCCAAGCTTCAACATCTTTGTCCTCTGGTTTAATAATATCTGCTTCGAATTGTTCAAGTAGTTTAGTTAATTTCTTAATGATTTTTTTACGGTTTCTTTGACTTTCATCATCTATATCCATAAATATAAGGACTTCAGGCATACTGCCGTCTAAAGGCTTAAGGATCGCTGGGTTGGTGTTATTTAAATGAACTAATAATGATTTATCAATAAAATCGAGAGATGCAGGACCTTCTTTGAGTTTATTAATTTCTTTTACTGCAAGCCATGCTTGAGACCTATAATTAAATCCTGCGATAAGTAAATTTTGAATTGGATTGTAAGCTTCAGTATCTAGAGTAACTTCTACGATGACACCGAGAGTTCCTTGACCTCCAACAAACAGCGGTGTTAGGTCGAATGAACCATCCTTTTGTTTGACGTCTGAAATGTTAAATCCAGCTGAGTTATGGTCAGTAATATGAGATAACGCTTTAAGTGTCTCTTGTGATTCCTCGACTAATTTATCAAGCGAGCGATATATCTCACCCTCAAATGATGCAAGCCCTAACTTTTTATTTAGTTCTCTTTTTGTAATTCTGCCAGTTTCAATTATTTCGCCATTAGATAGCACGACTTTTAGCCCTCTGACAAACTGCTGGATTGGACCATATTTATAACTAAATCGTCCACTATCATTATTAGATACAGCACCGCCTAAAGTTCCATATTTGTTAACAGCCGAAATCGGTGGCAAAAACCTCCCGTGCGTATGTAGTACTTGTTGCAATTTATCCAGAGATATTCCTGCTTCTGCAGTTACAATACCCGTCTTTGGATCAAGCTCTATAATTTTATTCAGATGAGCAGGCATCGCAAGTATTATTCCGCTTCCAAGTGATGCACCGGTCAAATCAGTCCCCATTCCTCTTGTGGTTATCGGAACGACCTTACCCTTTTCAGCTAATTGCCATGCAAATCTCGCTGTTTTCCTGATATCACTATCAGATCGCGGGTACTCTACTAGCAATGGTTGAATCGATAATATACTTTCGTCGGTCGAAAAATAATCCAGAACATCTTGAGATTCTAATATTTCCCCACTCAGATGTTGCTGAAGGTATTGAGCAACTTTATTCATCCCACCAGAACTCCTAAATATTTTATTTGCTTATTTCTCATCTTATTTAAACCCTGTTTACACCCTATACTCAACAACGACGATGTTCCTACGGGATTCACTTAAAATAACCCTTTCATAAACGATTACACTTATCATAGCATAAGAATAATAATGATATTAGTAATTTTATCATCAATTTTCATTGATTATTGGTGTAAAATATTGAAAATATGCGGATGTGGCGAAATGGCAGACGCGCTAGCTTCAGGTGCTAGTGTACGCAAGTACGTGGAGGTTCAAGTCCTCTCATCCGCACCATCCTTCGTCGCTAGGCCTGATAAATCAGGTTAGCTATGAAGAATTTTGTATTTGTGAGGACTTGAACGCAAGTCGAAGAAGTCCGGTGGACTTCTGAGTTTTCTTTGCTTGGCTGAGGTAAATGCTTTAGCTTTTTACCGAGCAAATCCAGACAAGTCCTCTCATCCGCACCACGGAATAAATTGTTCCAACCAAACTTTAAAAAGACACAAATGATGATGACTTTTTTGTTGGGAAAATCTCTAATTGCAGATATAAAGTATCCGGAGTCTTGCTGACCCATTACATCTTTATCATTTTTTCGCGGCGAATCATCCAGTTTGTTACAGAATAAAATCTATCTGTAGAATTAGTGAATTCACCCAAATCAAAACCATCAAACGTACCTCTAACTATGTATAGAAATCTTGGCTGGTATAGTGCGATTGCTGGTACATCGTTAAGCCAGTTTTCCACGAAGGATGAATACTTAGCCTTTCTGAGCTCTTCATCGAGACGGGTCCTACCGGCTTCAAGTGAGAGATCTGCTTGAGCATTACTGTATTCAGATAGATTTAACCTAGTTTTCAGTCTCGGATCATTTTGTGAGCTATGCCAATAGGCAAACACATCTGGATCTGGACCTAACGAAATTCCATACAACAATACATCATAATCATGCCTTGAAACAGCGCCAGATTGTATATCTTCTTCTTGCTGTAAAAGAGGATTTATTATAACGCCCTGCTCAGCCCACTGCTTCTGTAATCCAATGGCGATTGTTGCGTATTCTGTTAGACTTTGAGATACGAATTGTAACTCTAACGGTTTACCATCTTTCATCCTGATGCCTTTTTCATTTTTTAGCCAACCCGCCTCATTAAATAAGGCATCTGCTTCCTGTGGATTATAATCTGACTGCACTTTATCGGACGTATAAGTAAAATGTGATTTCAAAAAAGGAGAGTCAGTTTTAATAGTCGCAAAGTTCAAACTACTAAGAAGACCATCTACATCTGTTGATTTTAACAACGCTCGTCTTATTTTCACATCATTTAATATTGGAGAGCTATTGTTTAAAAACAGCATAACTTGACTACTGAGTGGAACACTAAACTGCTGAACCCTATCGTCCGCAAAAACTTCATCAGAAACACTCCTCAACCCTACCATTGCGTTAATTTCTTTGTCGATAAAGGCACTTTGTAATCTTTCTTCATCCCGAAAAGTACGGATAACAATACCGTCAATTTTTGCCCTAGATCTAAAATAGTTATCATTTTTATCGAGAGTAACCTTTTCAGCTCTTTCATCAATGTTATTGCCGGTGATTTCTACCGATTTATAGGTAAATGGTCCAGTTCCTATAGGGTTGACCGTGTTGAAGTTCGAACTTCTTAAATCTGCCCCAGTAACATTGCTAAGTGCGTGTTTAGGCAGAATTCCATTTGTTAACGAATATTTAAATGAACTTAATGAATTGGGCAATGTAAAAACTACCGTATATTCGTCTAGCTGTTTAATTTTTACTGATGACCAGCTCGTGAAAAGTGGTGATTTTACCTCTGGGTTTTTAATTGTATCGTAGGTATAAACCACGTCATCAGCGTTGAATTTTTCACCGTCGTGCCAATAAACATCATCTCTGAGTGTAACCGTGTAATTAAGCCCAATGTCATCGACTGTTATATTGCGCGCTAAATCAGGTTGAAGCTCACCCTTAGGAGAAAGTTTGAACAACCCCGAAAATACTAATTTAGAAACAGCTAAATCAACACTGTCGACAGCAAAGATTGGGTTCGCTGTTGTGAAAGTTCCCAGTAAGCCTTCACGGTAAATTCCACCCGCGACAGGTCCGAGTTCTAAATAAAACTTGTCTAAACCCCTTACTTGCCAAATCGAACCAAAGCCAATGAACATTAATAAAATAGTCCAAGAAATAACAAACCTTCTTACCTGATAAAGTCGGCTAAATCTTTTAAAAAGATGTCTGTCTAGAGTGTCATCGGCCTGAGCCGCGACTTTTTCTACTTGTCTTTTACGATAACGAAAAAGTCGTCTGGCAGTCATTCTCAGACGGTGGTAGTTTCTTCTTACGTCTTCCACCTTACTTGCTCCAGCTTGCGTTTAAGCTAAGATTATTTCTAAAATTATCGACAATCCAAATACCAATGCACATACAATAGTAAGGTTAAATATCGACTTATCTGCACCGCGTCGGACAGTATTAACTTCTCCTCCGCCACCCATACCAGCACCTAAGCTAGCACCTCTAACTTGGATAAGTATCAAAATAGTCATTAACACAACTGAACCTACCATTATATAATTCCAAAAATTCATTTCTTCTCCTCCAATAGTGCTGTTACTAACCAGTTTACCAGACCAATTACCAATCCGGCTATTATCGCTACGCCAAATCCATCTACCTCAAGTGGTCCATATATGTTTGATGCGAGCAATACCATTGCTGCGTTTATTACCACCATGAATATTCCCAAACTTAGCAATACTGCGGGAAGTGTTAGAAATACTAGCACTGGTTTAATTATCGTATTAACAATAGCAAGGATCAGACCTGAAACAACAATAGCACTAACCTTTCCTCCGAAGCTTATGCTGTCATTACCGAGAAGTCCTGCAGCAACCCATAGACCAAAAGAACTCACAAACCATCTTACAGCAAACCTTGATCGTGCGTTTTTCATACTTAGATTAATTATAGCAGACTTTAAAGGGCTCGAGGTATTGATTCCGATAATATTTTTATTCCTGTCTCGGTAATCAAAACATCATCTTCAACTCTGACCCCTATACCTTCTTCGGGGAGGTAAATTCCTGGTTCGACTGTAATAATACTATTAGGCTGAAGCGGTTCGTCATAAACTCCAGCATCATGCGTATCGATTCCGAGGAAATGAGATATTCCGTGTGGGAATTTTTTATCTATCATAGAATTAAAAGAATGTTTCTTAAAAATTTCCTGAGCGAAGTTTTCTACTTTGGCTTGGTAATCTCGCAGTAAAACACCAGATTTTAATAATGAGAAAGCATATTTTTGAATCTCCAAACATGCATTCCAAACTTCTTTCTGACGCTTTGAAGGCTCACCGGAAATTGACCATACTCTGCTAATGTCCGACGCGTACATATCACTACTAGCACCAACGTCTAGCAACACGAGTTTGTCATTAGCTAATTTACTAGAATTGCTACGATAATGAATGGTTGAAGCGTTAACGCCCGAGGCAACAATTGGCTCAAAAGCATGACCATCTGCACCATTCAAATAAAAACCAGCTGTAAGTTGTCGTTCAATATCGGATTCTGAGGAATATTTTGTTAGGTTATTTTTTAAATGATTTAGTGTTTCACCAGTAATTTTTATTGCACGTTTAATAGCCTCGATTTCTTCAGGTTGCTTTATCATCCTCAAACGAGCTAGACCTGGTCTTACATCCTTCGGTTTCTTAATATATTTTTTAATTTCAGTTTCTAGCATTTTTCGAGCAGGATTTGCATAAAATCCATATGGTTCAATACGGTCAGGAGATGAGCGTAAATAACAGATATTGGTTTTTTTGGCTTTTGCCTGTTTTATATATCGTTTTAATTCTGATAATGTATCGAACTCATTAATACCACTTATAGATTTTAATTGAGTTTTATCTATGCTACCGTCCCATTCTTTCTGATAATCATTTTGGTCTGGCAACAATAGAGTGGTCTTGTTACTCGTAGAGTCAATTACTAATACCAAATCAGGCTCATTTATACCAGTCAGATACCAGAAATTACTATCTTGGCGAAAAGCAAATGCTTCATCCGCCGACTTTTGCAGATTAGAGTGAGCCGGTATTAGAATCAGGGAATCAGGGAGCGCCCGCATTAAACGCTCCCGATTTGTTTTAAAAAATTTACTGTTGAGTGTAGAATGCATTAACTCATGATAGCAAGCCGATGCTTGCTAACGCTACATTCCCAGCCACACATGAATTTTTTATTCGCCACATATTTTGATTTAGTCTAGCTATTTCAGCTACAACGAAAGGATTGAAGGCGACTATCGTCTCAAATAATGCATCTGAATGCACTTGGTCCAGTTCCGCTATTGCTATTGCTTTTAACAAACTCGGCGTCGCAAGTTCATCATCTACTAACTCCGCAAGACCTTCGATATTAGCAAGTCTACCTAGAATGAATGTAACAGCTTGAATTTTTGCCATTCTTTTATCATGCTCAAGAGCGGACATTTCTACAATTTTCAATCCTCTTTGTTGCCACAAATCGAGGATTTGTTCCGCTTTCTCACCTCGCTTTTTTGTAACAACGACGGTCTGTCCAGCAACTCCTTCCTGGATGCTTTGTGGTCCGAATAATGGATGACAATGCAAAACTTCCGGAAAATTAGGGTCAATTTTATCTAATACACGTTCAGGCCACATTTTTACCGAGCATGCGTCGATTATTAGCGGATCGATCCAGTCCTCTCTTAGCTCACCGTCTATCTCGTCCCATTGATTTTTGATTTTTGGACTAACTACAACGTCTTTCAATATTGCGGGAATCTGCGATGCAGGTACTGTTAACAGGACTGCGTCTTCAAACCCTAAATCAATAGGCAGTACCGGTTCGCCACGACTATTTAAGTGATCTGGATCGCTGATTGTAATTTGTGCATTTTCGGGTAGCAAGTGTTT
>JAGQMY010000027.1 GCA_020428465.1 Candidatus Saccharimonadota bacterium | reverse complement strand
AAGAATTCAAAAAGCCGAAATGTTGCCTAGTGGACGTGACTCAGGACCGGACTATTTTAGGTGGGCAACTGGCTGGAAAGTCATATGACGATATCTCATCATGGCTAGAAAAAAAGGGCTATATAAAACTATGAAAGTTATTGGGATTGATCCAGGTAGCGGGATAATAGGGTTTGGACTAATAGAGCAGTCTAGTAAACCAAAACTGATAGATGCTGGAATAATTCGTACGACAATTGGCGATGATCCTGCGAGCAGATTAGTTGAACTTTATGAGTCTTTAAAAGAACTTATAACTGAATTTAAACCAGATGTAGCAAGTGTTGAAAAGCTTTTTTTTGCTCAAAATGTAACAACTGCCATGAATGTTTCTCAAGCTAGAGGGGTGATACTACTAGCGCTAGCAGAAGCGGGATTGCCAATCTATGAGTATACACCTCTGCAGATAAAAATGGCTATGACCGGATACGGTCGAGCAACCAAGGCACAAATTCAGGAAATGGTGCGCGTGCAACTAGGCTTAAAAAAGAAACCTAGCCCAGATGATGCAGCAGATGCTCTAGCTGTTGCTCTCACACACCTGAGCACTCGATCAAATTGACTTACTCATTAAAAAAAGTTGCTGATGATGTCAATTTTTTTGGCGAAGAATATAATTTTTGCTAATAAATTTTCGTCACTGTAACTTAAGTACAGCTTTGTCGAATTTATCAGCAAGAAATATACATTCTTCATCCAAATCGTGTACTCAGGATTATGGTAGCTTCGTGTACAATAAAGATATGATAGCTAGACTACGGGGGAAGGTGATAGAGCATGATTCAGATAGTGTCGTTGTTGATTGTGCTGGAGTTGGGTACGGTGTGCATGTGTGTGTTGACGAACAATCAATACTAACGAATGGTAGTGAATGTGATTTATATATTTCTGAGTTGATCAAAGAAGATGCGCATGAACTTTTTGGCTTTAGTTCACGTAGCCGAAAGCAATTATTTGATTTATTGACCAGTGTCAACGGGATTGGACCAAAGGCCGCGATGGCCATATTAAATATCGGAAGTGAAGGCCAAGTGCGCACTGCAGTAGCAAACGGGGATACTAAATTTATAAGTGCTGCAAAAGGTGTGGGCAAAAAGGTTGCTGAACGAGCAGTAGTTGATCTAAAAAACAAAGTCGGACTCCAGGCAAGCGATACTGCTACCGATTTCTTAGGTGACGTGCTTGTGACAGATGAAGCAGTCGAAGCACTTGTTGCGCTTGGCCATAGTGCCCAAGACGCCAGTGAGCTTTTACGTGGAATTGATCCAGATCTTCCAACCAATGAGCGGATTAAATTAGCTCTAAAGGTAAAAAAATGAATATCTCAGAATGGCTAGAAAAATTCAGAGTTAGTTGGCTAAAAAAGGATATACCAGCTGTAATGGATTTATTCGCTGACGATGTTGAATATTGGGAAACACCATATAAAAAACTTTCGTCAAAACAGGCGATCGGAGATGAATGGCAAGTAATAAAGAATCAAGAGAACCTGGTATTAACATTTACTACATTTGCCTCTGAAAAAAGTAGCCATGCTGTTAGATGGACAATTTCATATGATCAGAACGGTAAACATAATATTTGGGCAGGAACGTACTTTATAATGCTAAATAACGATGGTAAATGTGTATATTTTTATCAGACAGGAGAACAAGAATGAAAATAGGTGTAGCGGGAAGCATGCAGTTTACAGAGGAAATGATAAAGGTATGTGAGGAGCTTAGAAAGCTCGGCCACGAACCGTTCATGAGTAAGTTTAAGGATGAATATGTAGGTAAGACTGATGAAGAAAAGGAATCAATTAAACTCAACCATAAGTATAATTACGATGCAATTCGTGAATTTTGGAAACCTATGCAAGATGCTGATGCTTTGCTAGTCGTGAATCTAGATAAACACAATATAAAAAACTATATTGGCGGAAATGCCTTTTTGGAGATGGGGTTTGCTCATGTTTTAGGTCAAAAAATATATCTGATGAACCCAATACCTGAAATGCCATACTATGGTACTGAAATCATAGCCATGAATCCGATAATTATTAATGGTGATCTGGAGTTAATAAAATGATAGATTCTTCTGTGAGTATCAGCCTTCAATCTTCAAATGTAACAGCTAGAGGATTTTAGTATGGCAATTGAGCGGATTGTTAATCCAGAGCAAGATGACGAAATTGCTAGTGATGAGCAGAAGATTGAAAATATATTACGCCCAACAACTTTTGCTGACTATGTCGGTCAAGACAGAATTAAAAAGGTTCTTAAAGTAGCTATCGAAGCTGCCAAAAAACGAGGTGAACCACTGGATCATATTTTACTTTACGGACCGCCAGGTCTAGGTAAAACTACACTTGCTAATATTATCGCTCGTGAAATGGGTGCAAACATTCGAGTTACAAGTGGTCCAGCGATAGATAGGGCAGCAGATCTTGCTAGTATTCTGACGAACTTGCAGGACGGCGATGTTTTGTTCATAGATGAGATTCACCGCTTAAATCGTTCAGTAGAAGAAGTTCTATACTCGGCAATGGAGGATTATGCTATTGATATCATGCTCGGCAAGGGTCCGAGTGCACGAAGTCTACGTTTGGATGTGCCAAAATTTACCTTGATCGGTGCTACAACGCGTACAGGTGCTTTAGCGGCGCCTTTGCGCGATAGATTCGGTATGTTACATCGGCTTGAATACTATAATCCAGAAGAAATTGCTTCTATTATCAATCGTTCAGCAAATCTTCTAAATGCACAAATTCATCCAGAAGCAGCAAAATCACTTTCTGTTCGGTCGAGATTAACTCCAAGGATTGCTAACAGACTTCTCAAACGCGTGCGAGATTACGCAGATGTTAACGGCGATGGAATTATAGACGTCGTAACAACCACTAAGGCGCTTGACCTTCTAGAGGTGGACGAGGTTGGTTTAGATCCAGCTGATCGACTACTACTAAGTGCAATCATAGACAATCATGCTGGCGGGCCAGTGGGGTTAAATACGCTTGCAGCCGTTCTCGGTGACGAGATCAGCACAGTAGAGGATTTCTATGAACCATATCTGATGCAAATCGGCTTTCTTGAACGGACTCCTCGCGGGCGCAAAGCGACACATAAAGCATATGAGCATTTAGGTAAAAAACAACAGAGAACAGATTCGCAATCTCAAGAAAAATTGTTATAATATAGGCAACATGCATAATAATAGAGAGCGGTTGATGGAGAAGGTTGATGCTGACGAGGTAAAACTCTTCGAGGTAAGAAGGCATCCAATTGGTATTTTCCTGCTGTATATTCAGGCTGTTTTCGGCATGATGTTAGCAGTGGCATTGTGTTACTTCTTGGTCCCAGTTGTGGTAGGGGATACAAACACTGCGTTTAGTATTGCGAATATCTTTACAGCAACTGCTGTACTTATTACCTTTTTAATATTAGCCGTTGCAACGATTATTTACCGCGAAAATCGTTTAATCGTTACCGACCGAAACATTACCCAAGTATTGCAATATGGATTGTTTAGCCGCAAAGTATCACAGCTAAATATTAACAACATTGAGGACGTAACTGCGGTACAACAAGGTGTGTTATCGACTATTTTTAGGTTTGGTGTATTGAAAATTGAGACTGCTGGCGAACAGGTTAACTTTATTTTTAATTACTGTCCTAACGCTGATTATTACGCCAAGATAATTCTAGAAGCGAGAGAGAAAATGCTCGGACAGAGAAATATTATCGGTGAAGATGACATTCTAAAGCACGCATCAAAAAAGTACGAAAATCGTAGCAAGAAGCCTATGTCGAATTCAGCAATCAAAGAGCTTGGTTCAGAAACATTAAAACAGGCTAACGTAGAATAAATTAATTAACAAATGGATTACTTCGGGTTGGGTCGTATTGAGAGTTGACCTCGACGTTTTTATCAGTTTTCTTGTCGGAGAATGATTCAATTATTTTTTCATCGATTTTACTGTATTTAATTCTAGCTGTTTCTTCAGTGTATCTCTGTTCATCTCTAGAAATATTTATGAATGTACCAGTCCTATAGAGCGCAAAGCCCACAGCTAACCCAAGTATCATGAATAGGATTAAAACTCGGTAATTGGCTACAAATTCGATACTCGAATCTGCAAACTTTTTTAATTTATCTAGGTATTTTTGTAAATCTTTCATATATCTCTCATTCTATCCTTATGGCATTAAGAACGCTTTCAAAGACAAATTAACACTTTTAATATAGCCCGTCGTTTTGTCAGGACTAATCTGTAGATTTTCGACCTGTATCAAACGATCGTTATTCTCAAGCTCACTTAGAAGCAGTAACAAGGTATCATAACTAATATCACTCACCGACATAGAAAACGGATAAGAATATACACCGGGTATATCTTTTAGCTCAACTGTGCCTGATAAATCCGATGGTTCGCCACTTCCGGTAAATGTCAGCGCACCGATGTTGCCAATAGGGATATTAGCCTCCTTAGTAACTGTATAGTAGATGTCTGCAACTAGCTTTTCTTGGTCTTTTTTAGGAGGTAGTAACTTACTTATTAAATCCTTAGCTTGATCCGCGAGTTCGCCACTATTAATTGCATTATGGAGAGCAATTATTTTCTGCTGTGCAATATCTGAATCAGTTTGTAATTCTGAAATAGAGTGAGCTTTGTCAACAAGCAGGTTATTTCCCCAATAAAACGCCGCGAAAATACCGCCAAAAGATAGTACCAATACGCCAATCATTACCCAGAAGAATTGCTTTGCATTAATTTTCATTGATTGCTCCCTTGGGTATTATTGGTTTGAGCTTGAGCTGCGGCTTTCTTTGCTGCCGCTGCAGCTGCCGCCTTTTTAGCCGCTTCTGCCGTACCTGTAAAGCTAGCTGTAATTGAAGCCGTAAATTGATATCCTCCTGAATTTGCATCTGACGTACCGAGCGGTGATAACGAAGAAATGTCTGCTGCCTCAAATAAATCAGATTCCACTAAGTTTCTTATTAATACAGGTCCTAGCCCGGCATCTATCATATCTACGTCGAGCTGTAATGGATCCTTAGAACCGCCTTCAAGAGTTAGGGCATTCAACACCACGCCATCAGGCAACAGTGCACCTATTTTTGGTATCAGCTCAGAAAAACTTACAGATTCATCATTTATTTTCTTCGCCACATCAAGCTGATTAGATATTGATTCTATTTCTTTTACTTTTTTTTCAAGAGACTGGATTGTTACCTGATCCTCACTTAAACTTGTTTTTAGATTAGGCTCCTCTGAGCTTACGAACTTAATACTGACAATCATAATTCCTGCAGTGATAAGAGCTGTCGCTAATAGTGCGAGACTGTAACCAAAAAGCATAGCATTACGCCTGCCATAAATTCTGTTTTGTTTGACTATTGGAGGTAGTAGATTAATCATCTTACAAGCTCCTCCGGCCTAATCATGCTTAAACCACTAGCTGTGGTATATAATGTAGTTTCCAATTCGTGTGGGGGCTGTAGTTTACCGAAACTGATATTGTTCCATGGTGCACACAATCGCGTAGGGACACGAGTATGATCTGTTATGTATGTACTCAATCCTGGTAGGTTAGCTCCACCGCCAAGTATGATAATCTGACCAATAGGTCTACCGCTACTTTCACGATCGGCAAAATATCGCATAACTTTACGTATTTCACTTATTAGCTTATTCAACTCTGGTGCAACAGCCTTAATAATATTATCTTGTTTTTTGCTTAATTCTAATCCGTACCTTGTCTTAATACTATGAGCTTGCTGAAGACTAACCCCTAGGGCATCGGCTATATTTTGGGTTATACGCTCGCTTGAACAATCAACAGTACCAGTTGCCCTAATTGCGGATCCATCATAAATGGATAAGTCACATGCAGATGAGCCGACATCAATAATCAATGTAGATACATCATGAGCTTCTGAGTGAACGACAATCCTTGTAACGGCTGAGATATTAGACTCGATCAATGCTACTTCCAATCCAAGAGCTTCAAAAACAACTAAATATGAGTCCACTATTTCCCTGGGGCAGGCAACGATTTGCACCTCTAAACTGCCATCCTCTAACGTTTGGGCAATAGAGAAGTCGTAATAGAGCTCATCAATTGGCATAGGTATTGATTGGTCGACTTCGAGTTGCACAGCGCCTGCTAAATCTTTCTGATTCATTTTCGGTAGAGTAATAACTCGACTAAAACTATGAGCATTAGGTAACGCAACCGCTACTCGATTTGTGGTTATTTTGCCAACCATATGCTTGTCTATGAGATCATGTGCAACCTTAATAATTTCCTCTGGATTAACAATCACGCCATCCTTAATAGCTGAATTATCAAAAACAGCGGATCCATAGCCAGACACAATAGACTGCTTATTAATCATGTCTACTTGCATTATTTTTATTGAGTTTCGACCTATGTCGAAACCGAACATTACTTTGTCTTTATAAAATAATCCCATCCCTTATAACATCCTGCTTCTTTATGTTAAAAAGAAACGTAAGCTTTTTCATACTTTAGTATATCTTAATTGTTTAAAAGTAGCGAATATTTTTGTAATAAAAAAACCGCGCTTTTTTGTTTTAAGCGCGGTTTTGTTTAGTAAGCTTTGACTTAGTTTAAGCTTGACTTTTCGTATTGTGCTTCTTTCTCTAGGAATGAGGCTAACTTATACTTAAGACAACCGTTGCCAGCGTCTTGTACGCATGAGCCAGCTGTTCCATCACCGTAGGCACCGTACCAGTACTCATTTGTAGTGGTTAGTGTTGGGAATGCAGGTTCTGCTAGTGAGAACGCGCTAACAATTGTTGTGCCATCTGCATCTGTTAAAGCGCCCGCGTCAATTCCTGGGAATGTTGCAGCAGCTAATGCTGAGTCAGGGTAGCTACCATTCTCGTTGTAGTATTCTTCTAGTTTTTGATAAAGACTATTTATATCGTTCTTTCGAACAGTGTCACGTCCCTTGGCTTGAGCGCCTTGGAAGTTTGTTAATACCAATGTTGCCAAAATACCGATAATCGCGATTACGATCAAAAGCTCGATAATCGTGAAACCAGCTTGGATTCTTTTTTGTAGTTTGAGCATTGAGCCCACCTCCTTGTTTAATTATTTAAAGACACGTTTGTGGATATTATTTAATACCCTCAAAAGGCTTATGGTTAATAGTATCTATCACGTCAAAGTCACTGTCAATACTTTTTGTTTAAATTTTATTAGCAAGCGAACTAATCGGCCCTATAACGCTAGCTGCAATTAGCCCGACCATTCCACCCATAACAACAATTAGAAGTGGTTCTAGGATGGAGCTTAGACCATCAACTGCAGCGTCAACTTCCTCTTCGTAAAAGTCCGCAACTTTAACTAGTACTGTGTCACTTTGTCCTGTTTCCTCGCCGATTCCCATCATCTGACTTACTATCGGTGGGAAAACTTTGCTTTGCGCAAGTGACACACTTAATTGCTCACCGTTTGCTACGTTTTTTGCCGCAGCTTTTAGTTCTTTCTCTACAACAACGTTTCCAATCGCTTTGGAGGTTATCTCGAGAGAATCAAGTACAGTTACCCCGGCACCCATTAAACTGGCAAATATTCTCGAGAATCTTGCGACAATAATCTTGATTACTATGATATTAATACCCGGAGTCTTTAAAAGTAGTTTGTCACGTGTCTCTCGCCCTTTGTCGGTCTTTAAGAACCTTCGAATATATAGAGAAGCACCAAAAATTACACTCAAGTGAATATACCAAAAATTAAGCATAAAATGGCTAATATCCAGCATGACTTTTGTCATCGTAGGTAACTCACCATTGGTTAAATCGGCGATAATTGTGCCGATTTTTGGTACCACAACGGTCATTAATGCTATAAAAACCAGAACGGTGATTGTTACGAGTACTGTTGGATAGGTCATTGCACTTTTGAATTTCGCTCGAATTGCAGAGTCTTTTTCTTGTTGAAGGGCTA
>JAGQMY010000101.1 GCA_020428465.1 Candidatus Saccharimonadota bacterium | reverse complement strand
AGAAATCTACGGGTTTTCAACAATAAAACACTACGTTATCTGGTGTACATAATCATGATAATAATGTGCTATTTGTATATTGGTAAAACTGATTCAACGTTCATTTATTTCCAGTTCTAATGAAAAAATATATCCATAAGGTACTGGTCATATTTGTGATATTAGCAGCAATAGCTGTATCAGTAGAAATGTTAATATCATATAGACTGAACCAAAAACATCAATACTACGTTCAGGGTGATTGGCATATGCTTGAGG
Organism: Candidatus Saccharimonadota bacterium; assembly: GCA_020428465.1. GTDB lineage: Bacteria > Patescibacteriota > Saccharimonadia > Saccharimonadales > SZUA-47 > JAGQMY01. The sequence continues at coordinate 1,738 of JAGQMY010000101.1, read as the reverse complement.
GGCACAATTCTGAACTGCTTTTTGTTGGCAATAGCAGAACATACAAGCATGTAGATCCGATCTTTTTAGACAGTGCACTGCATACTACTAGCGAAGTAATTGCACAAGACGGACAAACAATAGACTTTATATGGGTTAAATTCAGGGAATACACTAAAGTAAACTCAGCACCAAAGGAAATATATGTACAGACTGACCATTTTACACTATTCTTGCATGATAAACTATATGGCATACAAAATATAAGCCCATATTTCTTTATGAAACGCATCGACCTTTCAGATCTGTCGACAAAAGGAGGATATCATTCATATTACACATACCTGCCGATGATGGCTATGAAGTTTGAATACATAAGAAAAATGATACTGGATGATACACTTAAAAATTATTCCTTTAAAAAAAATAGGGGGGCAGAGCTGGTAGACCAGGAATGGAGCGGTGACTGGCAAAATACCCCGGAAGTTACTTTTGACCCAGAACACCCATGCCTCCGATTTATTGATTCATTTTTCAACTACTGCAAAACAAACAATGTAAAACTCAACTTCATATTTCCACCTATGTCTGCTCCTTCACTTAAAAACATTAAGGCATCTGATAGAATTGAGCAAGTTATCGCAAAGAAATCTGTAAAATATGGTTACCCTGCTCACTACAGAAATTATACGGATACAACATTATATAATGACAGTACATTATTCTATAATCATATGCATATGAACAGACGTGGCGTGAAAGTATTTATGCATCAACTATTATCTGACCCTGAGATATTCACATCGTTCAGGCAACTAACTGATATAACTGGTAGTAATACACAATAGGTCAACTTCGTGTATTATATTTGTTTAATCTAAAGTAATTAACTCAGGTGCTATTTAATTCGTTCGAGTTCTTATTGTTTTTACCCATTGTATTCTGCCTGTATTGGTTTGTGTTCAACAAGTCGCTACGCTGGCAGAATATTCTCATATTAGCAGCGAGTTACTTTTTTTATGGGTGGTGGAGCAAAAAATTCCTAGCCTTGCTGGCATTAAGCACTCTTTTAGACTACTCATATGGTTTCTGGGTAGCATCACCAAATAAGAAAAAGGCGAAACTATTTCTTTGGCTGAGTATCATTAACAACCTGGGTATACTTGGAGTATTTAAATACTACAACTTCTTTGCTACACAGGTGCAAACTGCGTTTGAAAGTATCGGCATACACACTAACCCGACATTGCTTCACGTAGCCCTCCCCATTGGTATTTCGTTCTATACTTTCCATGGCATGTCGTACGTATTTGACATATACAGGGGACACCAGAAACCGGTTTCTAATTTTATAGATTATGCTGTGTTCGTAAGCTTTTTCCCCTTGTTGGTTGCAGGCCCTATAGAACGGGCCAACCATCTGCTACCACAGGTACAGAAAAAGCGAACATTCAGATATGTACAGTCTGTTGAAGGGCTAAGGTTGATACTTTGGGGGATGTTCAAAAAGGTGGTCATCGCAGATAGTCTCGCTGTAACAGTTGATAGCATATTTAACAACTACCAGGAAGTAAATGGCATAACACTCATATTCGGAGCAATAGCTTTCAGTTTCCAGATATATTGCGATTTCAGTGGCTACTCAGATATTGCTTTGGGCACAGCTAAAATATTTGGGTTTGAACTACTCAGCAACTTCAAATTCCCCTATTTCTCAAGAGACATTGCAGAGTTCTGGCGAAGGTGGCACGTATCCTTA
>JAGQMY010000026.1 GCA_020428465.1 Candidatus Saccharimonadota bacterium | reverse complement strand
TAAATTTCTTAAAACTTTATCTCTACTTCGTTACTAAGAATATCGCACGTATCGCTAGATTTATTGTATCTACAGATAACAAAATAATATGTTTTCCCGCTACTAAAACTACTTTTATCGATGCTGAGAGTCGTTTTTGTACCAGCTATTGTTTCTTTAATGTCATCGGGATATTGAGGCGATGAACCTTTTTGATAGAGTAACTTTAGGCCATCAGGTGCTGTAATGCCAACCAAACCCCAGGATAGTTTTAATTTATCTGTATCACTATCATCAATCTCAAGTACAATTCCCTTTTGACTAGTTGCAGATTTCTTTTTTAGATTATACGTTACGTTAAGAGCGGTTTTATTCCCAACTTTATCAGTAGCTACTAATTCAAATACTGAATTACCGAAAGGAGCAGATATGAGTCCTGTATCAAAACTACCATCATCAACGTTAACTTCTACTGGTATCGGACTACTACCTGATGTTGATTTAGATTGGATTGTTAGCGTAGCACCCTTCTCTGTTTTACCTTTAATATCAACAGTACCTATCGTAGAATCGCTCTCAAACTCTATTGTCGATCCTGCAGTCGGCTCGGATATTTCTATAGACGGCCCATCAATGTCCGACAAAAAACCTAATAATGATTTGAATTTATCTTTACTACTATCCTGTTGTCTGTTCCACATAACAAACTCATTTTTCTTGATTGTTTCGATATCTAATTTTTCTTTGTTACGAGTTTTAGAGGGATCAGCCTTGCTTTTGGCGATAAACTTCTCACCTTCACTTATTTTTGCATCATAATTAGTCTCGCTAATATTTCCCTGATAAACTTCAACCGATTGTTCATCGCCACTGTAAACGGTCATAAACGCTGTTCCTTCAGACTGGTATTGAGCATCCTTGGTGCTAATGACATAAATTCTGTCGGTCGAGCTGACTACGCGGTTATAGACATAACCTCCATTTTGAGTAATAGCCACTCTAGATTCAGTAAGTGAGCTAAACAATATTTCGGTATTGGCATCTAATCGAATTTCACTGCCGTCAGCTAACTCTATAATTGCTTTTGACGATGAGCCTAGCGTTCGAACTCCATAATTTACTGACAACTCCTGGTTTTTGGCTGGGTCCAACCATGAACCTTTATCGTCTTTGTATTCTACCGTTCCTTCTTCGTATGACAATTTTGCTTCCATTGCGGGCGCGTTTTCAATATTTGTCACGGCTGATTGATTTGATGAAAGTTGCTGATCGAAACTAGTTTTAGAATGTCTACTAAATAAAACTGCCCAAATTCCTACAAGTAATAAAATCGAAGTTAGACTAGCTATTAATACTATATTACGATTCTTTTTTTTGAGTCGCTTATATTTGGCAATTATTCTGCCGAAAACTTTCATAGGCATAAAGGAAATTTTACTCACAAATTAAGTTCTCCCATTGCATATTATTATAACTATTTATTAAATAAAGTCCTAATAGTCAAACTTGTCACAACAGAATACTGACTATATAGCGCTGTAGCAACGTATGAAGGCACTAAATGTAGCAATATTGTTGTAAATAATACTTTGCGAAATATCACATTTATGGTCATTTTAACAGGGGTGAAAATACCACAAAAAATTATAAAAGTGCTATGTATTGACAATGGTAGTGTAGGTTAGCTAGACTAGCCAAGCTGCATCATGACGTGTGAGTGGAGACTATTGATAGCGGCAGTTAGTTCAGTACATTGCGAGAGTTTTTGAACTAGCTGATTACTAAAGAAAAAGGAGACAATTTATTTATGCGTAGATCCGTTTTAACGGGTGTGCTTATATTTGGTGTGATTTTATTCAGACCATTAAAGACAAATGCTTTAGAAACACAAACTAATGCAATAGAACCTGAAACAACACAGGTTGTAGAACTACTAAATATTAAATCAGAATCAGCAGTATCGGTTCTGAAAGATATATCTGAACCAAATTCAGTAGAAAGTGACTCAACAACCGAAACAAAAATAATAATTAATCACGTTGTTACAGAGGGAGAGACGTTATCAAGTATTGCCAATCAGTATGGAATTGATTGGAAGCGTATATTTGACAAAAATACGCAGTTGGATAACCCGAACATAATTTCTGCAGGAACAGAGTTAGTAATTCCGCAGGCGGATGAGCAATTAACTGAGCGCGAAATTCCGGTTGTTAAGGCAGTTGTTGCGAGGATATCTACTGTGAGCAATGTAGAAAGAGGAAGTTCTACCGGTAACGGCTATACTTATGGATACTGTACATGGTATGTCAAAAATCGTCGACCTGATTTGCCTAATAATTTAGGTAATGCGCTAACTTGGGTTTCAAGAGCTTCATCACAAGGTATACCAACAGGGAGTCAGCCAGTTGCAGGTGCTGTTGGTCAACACGGAAATCACGTCGTATATGTAGAGAGTGTAAATGATGACGGTACCGTTACGGTTAGTGAAATGAATCACGTAGGCTGGAATATAGTATCAACAAGAACTGTTTCTGCGGATTATTTTAGCTATATTTACTAGTATGTAAGATGTAGACTTTAAACATCTAAAAAAATATTATACCCGGAACGTGAAATCAGTATTCAAGGTTTAGGGTTTTTAGAATAAATTTAATACGATCTTTTACGGGCATAACTGGCACTCTAGTAGTAGGGATACCATAAGGTTTGTAAGCTTCAATGAGCAATTCCTCTTGTTTCTTTGCAACTGCTACCGGATTATCGATGTGTGCTTCGATTTTAGTGCTTTTAAATTCTGACTCAATTAAATCAAGAATAAAAATATGCCTGTATGAACATTCATCAACTTTTATAGCGATTGAATCATCAATTTTTAATCCTCGAAGTTTAGCAAACCCTCGATAATCAATTGCCCCTCTATCAAAAAAAACCAAATCTTTTGGATCGAATTGTTGAGCTGCCCTCATCTCTCTAATTGCTATTTCGTCTTGAAATTTTGCGCCTTGAATTGGATCATTCTGCACACTTTCGAGTGGTATGCCGGCATCAATATATTCGTGTATTATTATTGTCGCCTGCTCTTCTTTTACCTTGAAGCCAAGACGCTCAAGCTCGCGGATAAGTGTAGTTTTACCGCTATTCGGTCCGCCATTAAGCATTATCCAATTATTTTTGGGTATAAATTTCGGTTGATTTCGCATTCTTAACGGAGTATAAACGAAGTAGAGGTTAAAAACAAAAATGAAAATATTCAGTGAACTAGAATCAAATGCGCTTCACAAACTTAGAATTCGGAAGCATGAATTAGGGCTTAGCCATTCCGAGCCCTTATCAAAAGCAGTATTCACCGAAGTATTAAATAGTGGTGGCATACTGTACAGGCACGGAGTATTAGCAAGAAGACTCGGCATAGATCAATCAAGAGAAGCTGTTTTAATAGAAGAATTTGTGCAACGAGTGGCTGATTTAAGCAACCTAGGTGTTTATGCTACCTACGACGAAAGAAGATTAATATTGCATCCGCCATTTGAATCATTTGCACAAAATGCACTTGCTCAAAATGAAGATGTTGGGCCAAGCGTATATGGCAGAGGTGTCGTAGCAAGTGTAGGTAACGTTGTGCATGTAAATTTTGTAGCTCTTGATCCCATTAGCATAGGTAGCGATGCTGTATCTGCTTAGGTAGTGTTTATTAAGACCTTTTAGCATTCATATATTTTTGCCTTAATATAGGATTTAATTTTTCCAAAGAATAACGCAACATTGTTCTTGGCATTTCGTGAGCGTGTTTATCGAGAAAATCTAACAACAACTCTTCACTGACTCGTTTACCCATTTCGCGCAAGAACCATCCAACGGCTTTTTGGATTAAATCGTGCTCATCCTTTAGTAAAATCTCAGCAACTTTAATCGTGTACTCACTAACGCCATTTTTTAAAAATGGGCTTGTCGCTAGTACTGCAGTCCTCTTTTCCCATAGTAGTTTAGATTTAGCTAATTCGATTATGACTTCTGGTGTTTTGTTGATGAAAATATATTCACCTACAACATGTGGAGCTGAAACATCAATTAAATCCCAATTGTTGATTTTGTTCGTTTTCACAGATTCAAGGTATAGATTAAATATCGCTGATTGTTTGTCTGGATTCGAGCTATTGAAGATATCTGACATTATGACGACTGCTGACATACGATGTTCATGTATCGGGCTTGATAATAATTTTGATAATTCGCTCAACGATAAACTTCTATATTTTTGACAGATTTTTCTAAGTTGAGGCATAGTAATACCTATAAACTTGTCACCTTCACCGTATTCACCCTTACCAGTTTTAAAAAACCATTCAGAGTTTTTAGCACGAATTGGATCAGAAATCCTATCCATTTCTAAAATTAAACTTTCAGCGTTCATAATATTAATTATGGCACTAATTCATGGTAAAAAATAATAATTTTCTCAGATATAATTAAGTAATCACTACTAGAATCAAAATAATGAATAATACATATAACCAAAGTACTCCAAAAATAGTAGGCTTCGCTGTCATTAGTATGATTGTGATTGTGATGATGTACGTTTTCTTTATTAAAGATAATGGTTTAACAGATAAACAATCAATTGTTTCGACGTCAACAAACCAAAGTACTAACTCCACTACTTCATCAGCCGGTACAGCGTCGTCAAATAATTCCAACTCTACTCAGTCAGTAACAACTACCTACAAAGATGGAACGTATACTAAAACAATTGACTATAGAGTGCCCAACGGTACTAACTCACTGACAGTAACAATGGTTGTAACAAATGGTGCGGTTGATAGCGTAAAGACAACCAGTAACTACACTGATTATGAATCTAAATATTATATATCCGGATTTGAAAATTCAATTAACACTGCAGTTAAAGGCAAAAAACTTTCGAGCTTATCAATTGGTCGGATTGGCGGTGCATCATTAACATCAAATGCTTTTAATAACGCGGTTAAAAACATAAGAACAGATGCCGTCTAAAACTAGAATCATAGAATTTGATGCCTTGGGGACTCATTGGTGGATAACGTTTTTTGGAGATATCGAATTAGGATTACAAGATGATATATTGCAGATCGTTGATAAATTCGAAATGGACTATTCGAGGTTTAAAGAGACTTCGTATGTGTCAATTCTTAACAAAAAAAAGAAAATCAAAAATGCCAGTGATGAGTTATTAGATTTATTAAAAATATCTTTAGATTTTTATAATAAAACGAACGGTATATTTAATATATCAGTCGGAAGCCAACTCGAGAAGCTTGGTTACGGCACAAATATAAGCTCATCAAGTCAACTGTCAAATAGCTTGAATGAAGACATTTTAATAAAACAAAGTACTATAGAGCTTCATAACAACATATCGATTGATTTAGGCGGTATTGGCAAAGGATATCTTATCGATATATTAACAAATTATCTTACTGCTAAAACGAAAGACGATTTTATTATTAATGGTGGTGGAGACTTATACGTAAAATCAAAAAAGCACATAAAAATTGAACTTGAACATCCGACTAATCCAGATGAATCAATCGGTTATCTGCGTTTAAAGAACCAAGCACTTGCGGTAAGCTCACCTGTCAAACGTCAGTGGATTAATACTAGTACTAACAGTAAACAACATCATATTATTGATCCTAAAACGGGCCAAAGTAGAAGTCGTTATCTTTGTTCTTTTGTTGTTGCTAAAAATGCGACTAATGCAGACGTAGTGGGAACGGTTTTGTTGCTTGCAAACAAGATACAAAGGCGAAAGTTCCAACGTGAATTTGAGTGTGAGTACTTACTAGTAAACGATGATTTAACTTCTATTATTTCTAATAATTTTGAAGCTGATTTATATTAGTATTTAGTAACTATACAATATTATAAACTAAATTCTTCGAGATGAATATCATTCCGATTTACGCCAGCATTAAGAAGTGATTTTCTAATATCTTTCATCATTTTAGAGGGGCCACAAATATAATAACTTGAACCCAGTACGTCATTTTCTAAGTATTTAGTTAATATTTCATAATTAAGATGTCCGCGTTCACTGTTTTGTGTAGCCGGCTCATTAACCCCGCTTAGAACTTCTATATAATTATCGCCAAGTACTTGTTTTAACTCGGTAGATAGGGCTGCGTTTTGCCTTTTTTGTGAAGCATAAAATAATATAGTTGATAAACCTTTAGTTTTACGATTGTAAATATGTCCTACGAATGGTGTTATACCGATACCGCCGGCTATAAAAACAACAGGTTTTTCTGGATCAAAGTCAATCTCTTCTGTAAAAACACCGTAAGGCCCATCAAGTAATAGATAATTCCCTGGTTTAACATTGGCAAGTTTTTCGGTAAATTTACCAAACACCTTGTATGCAATAATAATTTGATCTTTTGATATGTTACTCATAACAACAGAAAAAGGGTGTTCTTCACTAAAAATACCTCTTTGAAGATATACATATTGACCCTTCCATACATTTAGATTGTATCCACTCCCCTGCAAGGTAAGTAAATAAATGTTTGGTGTTAGTCTGGTATTTGAAACAATTTTGTACTGAAGCTTTCCGAAACCGAAAACATGTCTTAATCGTAGAATTGAGAAAACACAAAATAATAGAATAAAACTATAGAAATAACTTGAAGCCCAGTTATTACTAAGTGAAGTCCCGAGCTCTTTAGTGTGTAGTAAACTCAGCGGTAGAATAACGTATGCTAAATAATGTATGTATTTCCAAGGTCTGTATTTGATCCGACCTCGAACCAATGCAGAAGCTACCCAAATAACGAGGAGCAAAATAAAAGCAATTCGACCAAATGTGATATGTTGCTCTAATTCAGTACCAATTAGTGGCTTAAGCCAGTATGTCAACCAATTCGCACCAAAAAAATAAGCACTAAAAAACGGATGGAGGAAGACGAACAAAACGCCATACTTCCCTAGCCAGTTATGAATTTTTAAAGTCCATGTTAAATCCCTGAAATATAAACCAGTTACCGATCTTGTACCTAATATATACATCCAGATAAGTAAACCCAATCCAACAAATCCAGTCACTGATGAAATATATGCAGATAGCCCCACCATGTTTGCGGAAGTTAGTTCCCAGCTGGTGGGCTTAGCAACAAAAAATATGAACGGTATTGTACTAAGACAAATCAATGAAAGAGTAAGTCGTTGTTTGTTTTTTTCACTCATTAGATGAATTATATATTACTTTATCTGAGAAATGTCTGAATCATTGTAATGGTCGTAGTCTGCTAAAGTATGAACAATGGATAAAAAAAGTTTAAGATTACATTCCTTAGCTGCACGAAGAAAAATGAGCGATATTGAACGCACGATATGCGCTGATGCTATAAACACTAAATTACTAAAATTAGTTAATGATAATTACAAAAAAACACACGTTTATCTTTCTAAAATAAACGAGCCGAATACATATAAGTTTCTAGAATATGCCCTAAAAAGTAATCTAGAAGTTTATGTGCCTTATGTTATCAATGGCGAAATGAAAACAAGTCAACTACACGATACAAATTTGCGAATAGGAACCTACGGAATACCAGAGCCATTAAAAAAAATTGCTGTTGATTCTAATACAAAGTATGACTTAATAATTGTACCTACTCTAGCATTCGATTTGCACGGAAACCGACTAGGAAGTGGTAAAGGTATGTATGATAGGTTCTTAGAAAACCAGAAGTCTGCGTTAAAAGTTGGTCTGTGTTTTGAAATTAATAAAACGATCAATATACCTATTGAAGATCACGATATTAAGCTAGATATAGCGATAACCGAATCGAACATCTATAGGTTCAATTGACACTATGAACTAAAATATAAGTAGGTATGTGTGGTAGATATACATTTTATTCCAGCGAAGAACTTCTAAAGCAGTTTGAACTACAGGTCACTCCTGAATTGCAACTTGCGTTAGAAATGAAAGATAACTATAACGTGTCGCCTGGAGCACATATGCCAGTAATTGTTCGTGGTGAGCAAAGTAATCATATTGAATTTATGGTGTGGGGTTTAGTTCCAGCTTGGAGTAAATCTCCACAAGGTGAGATGAAGCTTATCAATGCCCGCGCGGAGAATCTAACAGAAAAACCGATGTGGCATAGGTTGTTAAAATCTAAGCGTTGTATCATTCCTGCTCGTGGTTTTTATGAATGGAAAAGTGAAAATGGCAAAAAACAGCCATATTATATCCAGCCAAAGAATAGCTCTGTTTTTAGTTTTGCTGGGTTATATGATCATTGGCAAGATAGCGAAGGAGTAGAATTGCTATCGTTTACAATTATTACAACCACTCCAAATCAAGAAATGAGTGCAATTCATAATCGAATGCCAGTGATATTAGATAGAAAAACAGCTGAAATGTGGTTATCGCCTGTTGATTTCAGTCATGAACAAATTCATGACCTGATGTCGCCCGCACCTGACGACACTCTAGAAATTTTTCCAGTCAGTACAAAGGTTAATTATGCTGGACACAACGAAAAAGAATTAATATACCCTCTGCCAACAAACTAAATCATTCTAAAAGACCTAGGTAGTTTTTTGTGTTTTGCGATGGCCTCTAATGCCAGTGCATAATCAGGGTCTACATTAATAGCGCTATGCGCAAGATGGGTGTTTGAATCATGCTCAAAAACTGTCACGTTTCTGCCTAAAGTTTTAACCTTAGTTCCCCACCTTGGCGGGACAAGACCATCGCGTTTGTTATAGAAGACATATACAGGTAAATCTGGGACTTCTGACATCAACTCTGTGTATCGCACAGTCACTTTGCCCGTTAATAAACGAAAAATTTGATTCGCAATAACTCTCGGTCGATGCATGACCTCATCGGTAGCAGTTAAAGCATAACCAATTGCTTTATTTGGATGCGTAGCAAACAATGTTAATGCTTCAACTTCTGCATAGGCTAAATCCTGTGGTGTTACAAATAGATGGTTACCTGTCATAGCGGGATTTACTTGAATTAGAGCTTGAGCTCGTTTATGAAACTCAGGATCTTCTAACGCTAGCAACATTGCGATAGTCCCCATAGAATGTCCGACAGCAATGAACTCATCAACACCTAATTGTCTAACTCCGTTTACGATATCGATCGAATTCGCACGTATCGGAAGCTTATGATAGTCGTGATCGTGACCAAATATTATCAAACGATTACCTAAAAGAGCTAGGTTTTCACCCAAAATGTCATATTGCTCAGGTCTAGCAAGTAAACCCGTGGCTAGTACGTACTCAGAGCCAGTAACTTCACCATTAGGTGAATAAACCCTATATGGTGTATCGTTGGGACCATATGTTCCAAAAGTGCACATTGCTTCCGGTAACTCGATTTCTTGTGTCTGACCTGGAAGCGTTGTTGGCATAAAGTCCTTATTTCTAACTTATTAGTGCAAAAGTTTTTTTATGAAGTTCTAACAATGGGACATTGTCTGGGTTCGTGCTAATGCCAACAGATAAAACATTTGGGTGTTTAGTCAGTCGTCTAAATGCATTCTGTGCGTAATCAACCGCGACAACAATCAAAGGCAGACCTTTGTCTTTGATATAGCCTAAAATAGCTTTATCAATTTTACGTATATATTCCTCAAGCATTATTTTTTTAATATCTTTTTCACCGCCGTGGCCGTGAAAGTTAAAGCCTTTACCCCGGTTTATTGAGTTTACTGGGTGAACTTGTAACGACTTAACTGCTGGCATCTCATCAATGTGTAGAGCGTGTTTTATATCGCTTTCTAAATCTTTTATCTTAAGTAGCTCAAGCTCCTTATGATTACCTTTGTACAACTGATTACCGTTCTTACTAAGTGATAGAACATAAAATTCACGGTCCTCTGAAAAATAATTCGTAATTTGTTCTAAATTAAATTTAGAATTATTCTGCAATAATTTCTCAGGCTTAAAAGCTAGAGAAAATACTTTTAGTTTAATACCGTCATAGAATATTGCTAAGCCACTGGCATTAGTAGCATTGAGCGATTTTTCTAGTTTGTCATCGAGCGCTTCATGAATAAAATCAGCATATTCTTGAGGCATGTAACCTTTCAGGTGACTTTTGATACTGTGGAGTTGCGAAATATTATTTCTTAGTCCAGTAATTCCTGGTTCAAGCGGGATATAAATTGATATTAGGTTTTTACCTGTTATTTTGGTGAGTTGTGTTAGGTCTCTTTTGGTTATTTGAGCGAACATAAAACCCTCCTATTTGTCCAGAAGTGGCGCTTTTATTCACCAGTTTTAGAAGGTGAAATGTTCACCGCTTCTAAATTCATTATACTCCTATTTTTTCTAATCCAATTATATTTCAACTATGGCTATGGTGATGTGAGCTATGATGTTGGGTATTGTGCGGGTCATTCATCATTTTGAACATTTCGGGCCCACCTGTTCGCATAAAAATTAAAGCTAAATAGCTCGCCACTAGTATGAACGCAATATTAAGTACGCTTGTGTAGTTTAGAGATATATTCTGATTTATAACATTTGTAGCTCTGTTATCTGGGGTAAGTTTTAATACTGCGAATAGTATCTCTAAAATGTAACCAGATATAACCATTGCTGTGTATAGTGCAAGCGATAATAGTGTAGCCATTTTTTTGCCGTAATATTTGGTATATATACGTAGAATTGGCAATACTAATAGATCTGCAAAAATAAAACTTATTACGCCACCGAAACTTATCCCACTATTCCATAGAACGGCAGCAAGAGGAACATTACCGACACTACATACAAAAGTAATCACAGCAATCAATGGCCCGACTATAGGCCCCCACACTGCAGATATAAATGGATGAGAGGTAAAGAAAAACTTTTCGAAAAAGCCTGCTGGTATCCACGCCGAAACTGCACCTGCAATTAATAGTCCAAGCACGATATCCGTCCAGACACTTGCCCAGTCCATGAAGAAATAATGACTTGTAGCTGTTCTGCCCTTTTTAGAAAGTAATTTTTTGAAGATCGAACCATTACCTCTAATTGACATATCGTGCATATTGGCATGCCCTTCCATTCTGCCAGATAAACCCATATTTGCCTGTTCTGATGCTTTACGAAGTAGAATCGGCGTTGCGAATCTACGCATAATAATCGCGAAAATAGCAATCATTAAAGGACCGCCAATAAACTCTGCAAGCGTAAATTCCCAGCCAAGAACTAAGGTCATAATGATGCCGAGTTCAATCACTAAATTTGTAGATGCGATTTGAAAAGCAATCGCAGAAGTAAAATTAGCTCCTTTACGATAGATTGATCTCGCAAGCGCAACTGCGGCGTATGAGCATGAAGATGATGCAGCTCCGAGTAATGCGGCAATTGTTAGAGTTCGTGGTCTGTCGTCTGGAAGAAGTTTGCTCATCTGAGCATGAGATACTACGGCTTGTATCGCTGCTGAAATGCCAAACCCGAGAATCAGGGGCCATAAAATCAGCCAGCCCATATTCAAAGACATATTAAGTGCATCCCAGATTGAGTTAAGTATCATATATATTAATATACATTGATTTAAGCCGAGTGTTAACTTGAATAAAAATAGAGCGGATCTATAATCCGCTCTCGATTAGTTTTTGTTTTGGCTATCCTTGCACTTTTTCAGGTAAAGTTGTTGTCGGAGCGATAGTTGTTGGTGATGGATTCATATTTAACGAACCATCCCAATCGCATGTCACAGCAAGCCATGAGAAGCCAGAATAACCTGATTTTCCAGCTTCTGAGTATTCCCAACAAACCATTACTTCGCCGTCTGGACGGGTTAACTCAAAAAATTGTCCGTCCTTTTGTAGATCATTAATTGATGGGCTATCATGTTTGCCGTTTTCGATTGCGCCACAACCGCTTAATGCTAAGACGCTGGCTCCTATAGCTCCTAAGCCTAGTATTTTCTTGAATTGTAGTTTTTCCATTTTTTCTCTCCTATATCTTGTCTATTTATCAAAGACAATTGTTGAGCCGTCAGCGAAATTCATGTAGGTATCTCCTGATACCTCAACATCTATTACACCGCAGCCTTCATCATTATTTTTCTTAAATTCTTCATGTCCGCACTGCTCAACATCTAGGTAAAAATGCTCATCATCATGCTGTGGAACAAGTATGCAAGTTCTAGCACAAATTGGCATAAACCAATTGTCGGCATCGTCATAGCTATGTCCAACAACGACAGCGGGTACATTGGGTGTTACTTCAGGTCCTTTAGGGCCGCAGGCACTTAATCCTAGCGATCCCAGGCCGGCTGTAACAGCCGTTGTTAAGATTCTAAAGTTTAACTTTTCCATAGTTTTAACCATTTATTTCTTCCTGGACTGTGCAAGCTACAGATCCAACTCCACGTGCAATATCATTCTCGACTACGAAGTTACCTGTGCAGGTCTCTGTACCTGAACCAGGCAGAGTCGATGTGAACTCAAAGGTACCTGCTTCGTCGTCTACTACTAATCCTGATATTGTGTAACTATCCGATAACTGATCGGTTAGCTGTGCATTATATTTCTGTACTGCATCAACCCTTTTGTCGGCTATTCTGTTCGCTTCACTGATCTCGGCAATCTTTATGAAGTATCCCGAGACGAAAAATCCCAGGAGGCCAGCTATGATAGGAGCAGCAGTATTAAAATTTCTTTCCATTAAAAAACACCTCCTTATATTTAGTTAGGTTTATTAAACATTCGCCTTAGTTAACGATTGCTTAGGCCTAACGCGGAGGCGCCTAGATTTTTCTAGATACCGCTTTGTCTTGGGCAATAGCTGTTTCGGTGGTCGACAAAGTCACTTTATGCTTACTTTCGACCAGATTTTTATCAAATCCTTAATTATATTATAGGATATATACCACATATGTCAAGTATAATCGTAATTAAAACTTTTTCAATGCTTTACGTATATAGTGGTTGGATAAGTTCCTGTGAAATTCAAACTACCATCGCTGATTGTTGCCGACTTAATATCAAGATATGGCGTATTGTTAATGCTATTTGAACCGCCTGTAAAAATTACATTTGATGCTGTATCCAAGGGTATATTTAGCCGTCCAATTTGAATATTTTGTAAACTAAATTGCAGTTGATTGTCAATAACACTCGCAGAGCCTTTTGCATAAAAAGACCCACCTTGAGCTAGCGTTCTACCATAATTGACTGCCTTTGATACGTCATTGTCACTATATCCTACTCCGCCAATAAATTTTACAAAATCTTCTATATGATCTAGAACTAAATTGCCAGAAACTTCCATAGTATTGTTAGTCAACCTGACCTGTACATTTTTTGCTGGTAACCATGCCCAGCCCAATGAGTTTATTGCTGCAGTTATTTCTTCCTGTGTTAAGTTTAAATCACTAATATTTACAGGATCTGAAAATACTGTTTTTTTACCGGGCTTATCAGGATTGTCAGGCGCATTAGCGAAGTCTAAAAATGTAGAGTTTGTTTTGGTTTTATAACTATTAAAATCTGCTTCTGACCATTTAACACCTAAATCTTTTGGCGTTCGGGCGCCCATTAGATTAGACAGGCCTGGTACAAAACCTAACCATCCAGCAATTAACACTGCTAGTAAAAATATAGACCCCAAAACCATACCTATAATTTTAAAAACGCGGTGTTTTTTGTGTGATTTTTCTGGTTTAATATTTGATGTTTTTGTTTGTGGCTTTTCTGCACTCTCAGTGTCTTGCAAGGTTTCGTCATGATTTACTTCACTCATAACACACCTCCTATACCTATATTGTACTCCTATTTGCAAATGATAATTTAGGTATTGCTAATTATCTTTTACGGTGGGCACACCCAGCCCAGCAACACGGTCGACGCATTCCTTTGCGCATTTTGTCTAAACCTACTACTATTCGGCGTGTACGAGTTTCGTCTTTTTTGGCATCAGTAACCCAGCAAATCCATTCATTTCGAGCGAGCGGTGTGATGTCGTCCCAGACTTCGTGAACTTTTTTATCAGATAATATTGCTTTGGCGAAGTCATTCGGCATTTTATGCACAACACCGTTAGCTAGTTGAGAATTCATGATCTAATATTACTACCAGAATTTTTTATTTCCAAAATTGCTTTTTCAATCATTGCTTTTCTCTCGGGTTCAAGTCTAGCGGTCATCTCCATGTAGGCTAATAAATCAACAATGGTATTCTTGTCTGCCTCTTGGATCTGATCATCAGAATTAACTGATTCGGCAATTTGTGAAACTGTATCCGCATAAACTCGATATTTAGTTTGTAGGATACCTGATGCTAACATATCGTCTAAACTAACAAATTCGTAACCAAGTCTATGTACAGTGTCAATAATTCCCGGCATAGCGTTAACGGTGTTCATGTGTGTTCCACCGTCATGAAGTAGAATAATATTACCTGGATGGATAGTTCTTGCGAGATTGTTTATTATTTGCTGACTTGATATTCGAGGTGACACCCAGTCGTTAAGATTTGTTGTAGTCGCGATATTCACCATTCCCAAACGAGCTAGCTCTAGCTGGATAGAAGTTCCTTCAGTTAGACCTGGCGCTCTAAAGTATACTGGCCTGAACCTAGCACTGAATTAAAGATTTGCTGAGCTGGCTCAATCTCTTTTGCTATGCCTGAAGCCGTGTAAGTACCGTGAGTTTTGCTATGATTGCCTATTGTGTAACCTCGTTCATACACCTGACGACCCTCATTAGACCATATTGCTAGGTTATTCGCGACCATGAAAAAAGTCCAGAGCCCTTCAAGTCCGGCATCTCTTAAATGGTTAGCAAGTAGTATCCCGTTTTGGCCTGTAGGGCCATCATCTGATGTTCCAGTTACGATCTTTGGCCCGTTTCTATCGCCAGCTAAAATTAAATCTCCTGGGCGCCATAGAACAGGTGGAGGCAGGGTTGGTACGACTTGGATCTGTTCACTTCCTCTTTGTGGACTTACGTTTGCATCTGCACCGTTTCTAATCTCTGCAAGTTGCGTAGTTGCGCTTGGAGTTTCGCCTCGCATCTCAAAATCAGTACTTTCACCACACGCTGTCATAAACATAGAACCAAGACCAATACCACCAATTTTAAGAAAATCACGTCTATTAAATTGTTCGGTGCCAAGTTCTGCGGTATGAGATAATTCTGTCATTAAAAATTATTATACAATAATTAATTAATATAATCTAATTTCTTAGCATCTATCGTTGCTTAAAGATGTTATTTTTCGTGGTATTTTAATCGTGCTAATAAGCGTCTTTTCACGATAGTAGTAACTTTTCTAAAAATCGGGTAAATGTAAATATAAATGATATTGAGCCATAAAAAATACTTAACCTTCGATTGGATCGAGAGTTGCGCAACCGGGAACAGACTCGTTTGCTTGGTTGTAAACATTGCTGTCGCCTACGAATGTTTCCCAGGCTTCTTCAAGTGCGGTTATTTTCTTCAGCGTCGCTTCTTTGATCGAGTCATCCAAATAGCTGAATGGACAGACGTGAGATGGTGGATTACCACCTTTTAAGATACCAATTTCAAACAATCCTAAGCCGTTTAGGTTTTTTGAGTCGTAATCGCTAACTTCTGCGATAACGTCGCCAGCCTTCACCTTGTCGCCTGCTTTGACTAATACATTGATTACGTGCTCGGTCTCGAATATAAGCTCATCATCACCGTCTGCTTGCATGTGAACGCTGTAGTCACCACTATATAATTTCGGCACATCTACTACTGTTCCATCTACAAGTGCATGAACTTTAGTACCAAGTGGCGCAATAAATGTTGGTTGCGGATTTAGCCGACCTGCCCCGACCGAATTGTTATCAGGTGCTGCTCGACCATATTCTGAAAATATAGCGTCAAGTCCGCCAGATTCTGTATCGAATTTTTCGAATTTAATATCGCCTGCCGTATTTGTAGAGGAGTCAAAATCATCGAGGTTAATACCGATGTGTTTAATTTTTGGTGTTTTATCGGTAATTTGTGATTGTTGGGAGTTATTATTGCCAGAACTGCTTTTGTTTTTAGTAAAATTCCATGCAAGGAATACCGATGCAATTACCATTACGAAAACGATTATTAATAATAAGTGTGCGAAACCACGTTGATTTTTATTCATAACAATATATTACCTTAAGCGTGATAAAAAGCCACTAGATTTTGAGTTGTTTATTTATTATCGGGTGCGGAGGGGGTTATTTAAGTAACTATTGTTATGCGGTATATCTGGGCTCACAGTACGAACTTCAATACCTACGGAGTTTATGACCCATTTTTTTGGTGGTAATTTTTTAGTTCTCAGTTTGTCGTGCCCAGCGTTTGCTTTTCTGGTTAGGCTGATATGGTAGCCTTCAGTTGAGTATTCGGCCAGTCTAGCGTTAAAAATATCTGC
Organism: Candidatus Saccharimonadota bacterium; assembly: GCA_020428465.1. Lineage (GTDB taxonomy): Bacteria > Patescibacteriota > Saccharimonadia > Saccharimonadales > SZUA-47 > JAGQMY01. Next base: position 4,097 of record JAGQMY010000026.1, on the reverse strand, counting down.
AATTACCCATGCGCTTTCCTGTCTGGCATCATCGAACGGATCGCAGTTAGCTCCATCAATGCCAAGCGTCCACCATTTCTTACGGCCCTGAACCACTTTTTCGAAATCTATTGTGAACTCCGTTCCAATAAGATCTAGTTTACTAACTTGATGAAGAATTTCGCGTGCCGCTATTCTTACTTTTGGTACTTCCCAGTCGGCAAGACCTATTCTGGCAAGTTCTGATGGAAAGAGTGTAGTTACATGTAAGTTACCCTCTGCCAAGTTATCTTTTAGTTCTCTGTCTTGAAACTGGTCGAAAAACGCCCGATGTGATTTAACGTCTACCGGCGATACACCCAACCAGGCATATATTCCTTCACTCATGGCTGTATATTAACCTTATTCTAGTGATTTATCAAAACGTTAGCGGTATAGATAATTGATAGTTACTGAATCAATCTGCTGGTTTACGTGGTAAATCTGTATATCTTGGTGGAGTTGGTGAATTGTATACGGGCCTTAGATTTTGATTAACTGGATCATCAAGGCTCGCTGGCATGAATAATTCACCAAATGTTGCATCGACATTTTGGAGGTTATTTACCAGAAAAGTACCAAATGCAACATTTAAATTTCTATTCAGAACTCCACAAAACCTTTGGGTAACTCTACCTCTTTTAAGGTGATTAGAAATACTTGATGCTTTGTACCAATCAAAAAAAGTTGTCCCCAACTTACCTCGTATATATATACCTGCAATGCCACCATGTCCGATAATAGTTAAATCACTAATTGTTGGGTCCATTATAGCTTCTACAAGATCAGCTACTCTAGCGTCAGTGATTACTTCGGTTTTTATTCCGACATGACCTAGTAATTTACCTAAGGCTTTAGCTTCTTTATTAAAAACTTCTTGACTCTGCTCATCTTGCGACTTAGCAACATTTAGCGTTACATCCGAAATCCCTGTGTTAACCCCATGTTCACGAAAAGCAGAATCAGCTGAGATAATAGCCGTAGTTCCGTTTGAGGTTGTTTTACTAAATACACCTCTTTCATTAAAATCTGACCATTTTTCTACCGCATTTCTATACTGCGCTCTGTCGTTTGCCATGAAAATATTTTACAATAATATGAATTATTGTCTAGTAAATAATATAAAGTGTGCTTTTCATACAAAACCAGAATTCTATATGTTGTAACATAAGGAATTAATTCATCTTTCCAACAGGACGAAATGCGGTATTTATTAATAAGATTTAAAGCTGAGGCATCGGGATGCCGGTTTTTTTTGAAACTTCTTTAGCCCAATCTACTAATCTAGCGAATTGCGCGTCGCGAGCAGTGTTATCAGACTCAATATCATCAAGCCTTTTAACAAACGCGTCCAAAGTATTAGTCAATCTATCCATAGATTTCTTAATATCATTAATATCTTTTTCAACTCTGTTAAATCTTTCATCGACTTGATGCATGAAAGTTTGCATTATTTCGACAAGGTCATCAAATCGCTTTTCGATTTTTAAATCGAGCTTATTAAGATCCTCTTTTGTTGCCGCATCATTCATAACCAAATTATAACACGAAGATTTTCCTCATATTCCGAACAACACGAAATGCGGGAGTTTTAAAGGGCTTTCCGTGCCACACTACGAGTTACTTTTACCTGCAAGCGCAAAAGTAACCAAAAACCCCGCAGCGGGCAGAAAGAACTGCGATTGTTTTGATTACAAATAGTACTGTTCCTGCGGGACGCAAGCGGTCTCGTTAGTTTTTTATAGGAGTAACACGACTGGTCCTCGGAAATGACTCAGTACTTTTTGCAGTCAAACCATCGGTTTTTCTGCTTTATGCTGGAGTAAGTAGCTATTGTTTGTCATTCTTTTATGCCGAAGGGAAAGAATAAATTTAATTTATTTTTCAAACAACACAAAACGCGGGGGCTACTCAAGCCAACGTACCTAACATCTTATAATTCAAACATCCAGAACAACTTTATTCCCAAGCAAACCAGAGGATTTCTTGACTACTGATTAACTAAATTTTGCGGTGTAGGTGAAAAAACCACAAATCCTCGACGCATGAATCGGGTACTCCAGCCACTTCTGTCATGATCATATAGTCGTCTTCTTATCTTAGGGACTTGAATTCCACAAAAGAAAATTAGTGATTTACCGGCCTCTTCCCAGTCGGCTCTGAGCCAAGGTGGATATACAAATGTATCATCAAGCTCATCGTATCCAGAACTGCCGAAAGCATACGAAGTATTTGTTTCATCGAATCCGTACATGCCTCCATGATCTACGGACACTTCACCTGGTAGTGTTAAGCTACCTAAAACTTTATTCGCTTTCTCTAAAAATGGCCGCATCGACAGTCTTTTACCTTCCGGTGGTGGCGGTAGCGCAAGCACGGTTTGCAGAACATAATTTGCATCAATTCCAGAATCAATAGTTTCTTGGTCAAGTGGTCTTCTGAATGACCGACCGGCCATTATCTCGTCTTGTATCGTCGCTTGACCATTACTTACAAGTCTATCAATCTGATCATATACTTGACCAAGTCCACGAAGCTCACCTACTTCAAATCTTGTACTTCTATATGGCATTAAGATAAATATTCCACGTTTTATAACAACTATGCAAGCATAACCCTGTTAAACCCACCGCAAAAAATATATAAATTCCAACACAAACAATCCCCAGCTATCGGGATTTAGTCATCCTGATATTTAATTATGCATAACGTATACTAAATGCATGGTAAATAGGAATTTATCATCGCTTGAATGGAGTGAAGAACTTAATGGTGTAGTGATTGATTGTTCTCTAAAAGTTGCAAAATATCCCGGCACTAACACGATCTTCCTCATAATTCCCGGGGTTGATGGTAGTTTAGACGGTTTTGAAGATAAATACCTACGCATCGCACAAAGCGTACATGGCAAACACGGCTATACTGTGTACCAAATGGAGAACCCATTTATTACAAGTCAGTATTGGGAAAGTAACGTACGGCAAATGCTTGACCACATTTACCTCGATCATAATGTTGATGAAATTCATGTAATGGCTCACTCTGCGGGTGCTTGGATTATTGGCAAGATTGCTCACGAATACCCGGAAATTAAAAAACTCTTACTTATAAATCCTGCAACTAATGATGTTTCTAGCTACACAGAGGGATTGTCTAAAGCACCGTATATTCATACCAACTTCGTCTTGGGAGAAGAAGATCCCTCAGCTGCATACTTAGAACAATTCAAGGATATTAAGAATCATCACGGAGTTAGAGTAGTGATTGTAAAAGACGCGGATCATCATTTTTCGGGCAAATCATTGAATCATTTCATACAATCACCGCACATATACCTATACAAACAATAAGGTCTTAAACAACCCCGCAAAAGGACAAAAACCCCTTCCCCAACCGCAAGACATACAACCACCTCTTCATTTTGTGTTAATTTGTGACTCTTTAGTCTAAAGATTTTCGAGTGGTACGCCAGTTTTCTCAGATACTTTTCTAGCCCACTCGAGAAGACGATCAAACTGACGATCTCGAGAAGCTTGTTCAACTTCGTTATCATCGAGACGTTTCACGAAACCGTCAATTGTAGATATGAGGTTATCTAAAGATTCCTGTGATGCCTTAGAATCAACCTTCTTTTCAAGACGATCAAAGCTATCTTGCATGTAATTGAACAGTTTTGTGAATTGATCATCGCTCATACATAAATTATAGCACGCAGAAAACCGCTACATAGCACTACCTCAGAACATACAACCACCAATTCTTCATAAATAAATTATAACTATTTTTCAAACAACACGAAATGCGGGAGTACTTGCGAGTTCATACCTGAGCAGGAAAAGGGGTCGTTACACCCCTTATACCCCGGTCATACTTTTGACTACAGTCTCAAAAGTATGCAAAAAGTCCGCGGCTGGGAATGAACATAACACTATGTGTTATTTGTTGATTGTAATTACAATGCAAGCTATTTAGGCGTTTCACTTCCTCCTAGTCTTCAACGCTTGCAAAATTGTGATTAACAACAACAAACTCATCGGTTTGTCATTCTTTTATGCCGAAGGGAAAGAATAAATTTAATT
>JAGQMY010000025.1 GCA_020428465.1 Candidatus Saccharimonadota bacterium | reverse complement strand
ACCAGGACTCGACGAAGAATCTCTGCGCGATCCTGATGGCAAATTTATCAATCAAGGAGGCGACTACATATACGAACCGTCCGATTGCACTGCCCTCGGTTGCGCTCAATACACTTTATCCGCAAAGCTTGGTGACGGTACAGAATATACCAAACTGTCACTCAATTAACTTCTGGGGAATATTGGTACCACATTTCCGCTCCAGCTTTCCCAAACATTAATCGGTCCTTTTGGGTCTCCGTATTTAGTACCTAATCGTACTCTGCGCCCATTATCGGTAACCCTCTGTTCGGGAGTAAGCTTATTATGATAATGACCGGTAACAAGTGTAGTCCCGCTTTCATTACTGGGTACTAATTCGCTTTTTGAAAGCTCGTAATAGTCAACGTCGAATATTTGATCAGGTGCTGAACTAAAATCACTCCACTTTGCCAAAGTTTGCGCATCATCAAGCTTAGTTAGTTGTTCTTCGATACTTACATCATTTCGCAAACCGGCATGAACAACGATGAATTTACCAAACCTAAAATAAGGTTGTAAATTTTGAAAATACTTGTCGTGTCCGCGAGATTCTATTTTTTGTCTTAAGTGATCTGCTTTAACCCGTGCTTCAATTATCTCTTTAGTTTTTAGACCTTCAATACCGTACGACTCTAGTGTACGCAAGTGATTATGTTGCCAAATCTGCAGCCATGCTTCTCTATATTCAGGATTATTTTCGTATAACACAGCTGATAAATTCCAATCATGATTTCCTGATAAACAAATCGCTCCCATTTCTAGCAACAGCTCTATAGTTTCAGCCACATTCGAATACTCAGGCCCATCGACTACGTCACCGCCACTGATTAATTGAACTCCGGGATATCTAGCTTGAATTTGTTTTAAGTGTCCAAGCCTGCCATGCAAATCAGTAACAACAACAAACTCACTCATATGTATATTATATCATATTTGTCAATATTTATCTAGTCATCAACTTGTTTTGGTCTATCGATTTCAGCTACGTCTAGTACTGTTTCGCCGCCGCCGATTTTGACTATATCTTTGTCGATTTTACCTAGCTCTCGGCTAGCAGAGTTATAGTGTCCGACAGTTGCCGATAGTGAATTGCCGATTTTTCCAAAATACGAATTATACGCTAACAAATGCTTCTGAAGCTGTTCGATATTTTTGCGTATAATTTCTGTATCCTTCTGTATTTCTAAGCTCTTCAGGCCTTGCACGATAACTTGTAGCATCGCAGATAGTGTACTTGGCCCGACTATAACCACTCGCTTTTCAACTGCCGCATACTGCATCAAATCTCGGCCGTTGACACCAGAATTTCCGACTTTATTAGCTAACAAATCATAGTAAATCGCCTCACTCGGTATAAACATTAATGCCTGATCTAGAGTGCCTCTTTTTGGCTGTATGTATTTAGATGTCTCGTCAATCCTCCGCTTTAAATCCTCCTTAAAAGCCTTTTCGTAAACGTCTCTTTCACCATCTTTTGCTTCAATTAATCGGTTATAGTTTTCTAAACTAAATTTACTATCAATTGGCAGAAGCTTACCATCCAGTTTAATGACTGCGTCAACAATCATTCCATCGGCAATTTTATGTTGTAATTCATATGATGAAGGAGGGAGTAGATTCTGAAGAATTTGTTCGAGATAGAACTCACCTAAAACACCACGTTGTTTAGGGTTCTGTAATACATTTTGTAATTGCTTCAGCTCGTCAGCAACGTCGACAACGCGCTTGTTGGTATCATCTAATTTTGTCAGTCGCTCAGTTACATCCTTAACTAGTTTTGCACTTGTTTCAAGCTGTTGCATCATACTTGCTTGCGACTTATCGAGTTTTGTATCAATCTGGTTTTTTAGACTCTCTTGAAGCTTATTAACATTATCTGATAAGTGCAGTAAATTTTGCTGGACAAGATTTGAAGCTTCACTGTTTTCGGGTTGTTTGTTTCTAAATATCAAATAAGCTACAAACAATGCGTTTACTATCAATAGAACGACCACCAAAGTATTCATAAGTTATATTGTACAGTATTGCTTGCCCTCATTGTCAGAGGGCATATTGTTTCCAGTGTCTAAACTTTTTTCTACGCAATTTGAAGCATGATCATCGCCATGTCCCGAAATATAGCTATCGGCAATAGGTGTAATTACCATCATTAAGATAACACCAAAAATCAACAACCAAGGTCTTATATCAAATTTACCTTTCGTTATTCCCTCATGAATTTCGGGAATAATGTCACTCGAGGCTATGTAAATAAAGAACCCAGTAGTGATGGCGAGCAGTGGCGCTACAGGGAAACTTTCGTGACTGCCGACAGCATAGGTTATAACTGCAGTTACGGTGGTAGCGACTGCACTTATCAGGTTCACTAGCAAAACTTTGCCCTTCGCCATACCGTTTTTGAGAAGAAGTCCAAAATCACCGACTTCTTGAGGTATTTCATGCGCAGCAACAGCAATTGTCGTTATGATTCCTGTCGGAGTACTTATAAGAAATCCAGCAGCGATTGCTACACCGTCAATTGCATTATGAAGCGTATCGCCTATTATTATTAACGAATTCTTCGAACTCTCTACACCGTGTTCGTGATGATGATGGAACCAACGCAGAAACCTCTCGAGAAGAAAGAATATCAAAATACCAAATAGAACCATTTTTAGGATGAATTTCATATCTCCATGTTCGCTTAATGCTTCAGGAAGAGTATCCAAGAACGCCGCCGACAGTAAAACACCGGCAGCGAAAGGCGTAACATAACCAGCTAGCTTGTAAGCTGAATCACCTCTGCCAAGCAGAGCTATTCCGCCAACAAGCGAGAAGACTCCACCGATTAACGAATAAAAAATCACGTTTAACATAATTTATTATTATCCTTTTAAAATTCCTTAAACTTAATCATTATCTTGCTATTTTCCATCCTGTAGACCATAAAATCTACTATATTACACTAAAATCCTTATTGCAAATTTTTCGCAATAAGCTATATAATTGCAAACATGATAGGAGAAAAATTCAAAACTTTGTTGTCCAAAAATAACCTACGTTTGACTTCTGAGCGTATGCGATTGTTTAACGAACTAAAAGATTCACCTGCCCCATTGACCATTAATAATTTAGTCAAAAGAACATCCGACACCTTAGACCAATCAACTGTTTATAGAAACTTAGATTTATTTGAAGAACTAGGAGTTACACACCGCGTTTACACTGGATGGAAATATAAAGTTGAGCTAAGCGACAGCTTCAAGTCTCACCATCACCACATGTTATGTAGTAATTGCGGAGTTGTAATTGAGTTTCATGAGTCAAAAGAGTTAATTAAAGATTTAGATAGAATTTCTAAAAAATACAGCTTTAATATTAGCAATCACAGCTTAGAAATCACAGGCACCTGTAGTAATTGCAGTTAAATCATTCGAGGATTCTCGCTATCGCAACTTCAAATGCTGCCTCTTTTAGGCTAACTGATTCTTTGTCGGCAACAGTAAATATATCCTTGCAAGCTTTGGTCATATATTCATCTAGCATTTTATTTACTTTTTCTTCACTCCAATGTTCGCCCGCTCTGTTCTGTAGCCATTCGAAATAGCTAACAGTGACACCACCAGCATTAGCCAGAATATCAGGCACTACAATCACGCCCCTGTCTGTTAGGATTTTGTAAGCCTTCTCGTTTACGGGACCGTTAGCAAGCTCGAGGATTATTTTGGCTTTAACTTTATCTGCATTATCCTCTGTTATGGCATCGCCGAGCGCAGCCAATATTAGCACATCGACGTCACTAGATATAAAATCATCATTGGTAATTTTCGAACCTTTTATGTAATCACTGAGTTTAGCACCGGTTTTCTTATAGCTATTTATTTCTGCAGGTGAAAGTTCTTCACTAGCTACTCCACCGCTTGAATCGGTTGCGGATTTCATAGTCCAGTTAATATGATCTTTCTCGGCTATAAGACCAAAAAACGAACCGACATTACCGAAGCCTTGAATCGCATAGGTAATTTTTTCATTACTTTTACCTAAGTATTTTAATAATTCTCTAAGTACTATAACGCCTCCTCGTCCAGTAGCGGCCTCACGTCCAGCACTTCCACCACCGTCTATAGATTTTCCGGTAAAACTTGCCTTTGTAGTATCGCCACTAAGATGTTCATATTCATCAACCATCCAGTCGATAATTCTACCATCAGTATTAACATCAGGGGCCGGCACATCTTTGTCAGGACCAATATGTTCGTGAAGCGAACGTACAAACATACGACTTAGCTCTTCAAGTTCTTCATCATTTAAGTCTCTTGGATTAACAGCAACTCCACCTTTAGCTCCACCTAGTGGCAGACCTAGCGCTGCTGTCTTGAAGCTCATAAGTGTTGCGAGTGCCCTGACTTCGTCCTTATTTACTTCCGGATGAAAACGAATCCCGCCTTTATATGGCCCTCTTTTATTATTATGTTGCACTCGAAAGGCATTAAACTTTTTGCCACTAGATAGTTCTATTTCAAACTCGTGCTCTTTGTCAGTTTGAATTAGATAGTCAATTTCTTTTTGGGTTAATCCCATGCGCTTTCCGGCATTTTTAATAGATTCGTGAGCTGTTTGTAACATAAATAACCTCTTTCTTTAATAATTCTAGCACCACGAGATAACAATATTTCAGATTAAAAAACCGGTTATTTTTATTTAACCGGTTTTTTAAAATTATTATCTTAACTTTATTATTAAGATTTCTTAGGCATGAAAGCATCTCGGATGCTGAAGAGAATCCAGAAGCCAATAGCCGATCCTATTAATGATGAAATTAGGCGTGATGCTCCTCCACCATAATAACTATCCATAAACACTGATGACACACCGTATGCTAGATTTACTAAGCTTGCGTAAAATACCCAGTTCCAACCAACTTTTTTCTTTGCCTTAAGGCCTGGAAATGCCATGAGAGCCATTACACCACTTACAGCAATAAAGATTACAGATAGCCAATAGAACAGGCTTAGGTTGTGGACTGATCCATTGCCAACACCGTAAGTCTCCGCAAGCTTATTGTAGAAATTCACAACATCGTTTGCGCGATGCCCAAGGTTCCACAATGCTAACGCTGCCCAAAGTTGCAATATTCCTAGAACCAATGATGCCCATGTCATATAGGCTACAAAGAATTTTTTTGCACCTTCTGGCATTTTTGGTGCCGATTTAAATAAATCAGCTAATTTTTTTTCTAAACCATTAACTTGTTCTTGCATAACATTTCTCCCTTTATAATTAAGATATTACTGCTATTTCGATTTGCATACAATAGCATTATTAAGCACCTATAGCATTTGCGAACTTTAATAACTGATTCTGCTCGGCGTTAGTATGCAAAAGTACAGCACTTCCTAATACGAATACATCAACTGAGTCTTTAACATCTTCAATAAGTGCAGGTCGTTCATGGTTGCTAGGTATATCTAATTCTAAGTCAGCACCTGTACCGAACAACACTAGACCTTCTACGTCTTTGAATTCATCTCGCAACATTGAAGCGTCACGGGCAGCGATGAACAAATTGCTAATTCCTGCATGAACTGCTCTCCTTGCTAAGGCTATAGTCATTTTCTCCGGATCTATACCATCTCTGTGCATGGTTTCATCGGCTATTTTAGAGCTACTAATCACCGCGACTGGTCTATGGCTATGACCAGCGTTTTGCACCACTTCCCTTAATCTATCGGGGTCAGTCATGTGGCTCAATATTACACTGAAATAGTTCGGTGGCATGGTGAACGAATCTATTGATCTGGAAAATCTGCTACCAAATAAGCTTCTATCTTGCTTTAGTCTTGTGGCTTGCTTTTCATGTTGACTCGCTTCATACAGAGATATTTCTTTAAATAATACTTTTATTGACGCTTCTAGCTCATTCCCGTCAAAAGCTATTCTTTTATCGAAAAATACTGCCGGTAATTGAATATGTTGTGCCATATTTCCTGCGAGCTCAACATCTGTAACTGTAAATGACACTCCGCTTGATTTATGAATTTCTGCTGCACTAGGCACTTTCAAACTATGTATAGCAGGCAAAATTCTTCTATCTATGCCTTGTCTTAAGGCCAAAATATATGAAGTTGTATTATTGGCACTTATTGCAAGACAAATTCTACCTAAACCTGAAATCTCTAAATCAGTTAGCTGACACTCCGCTTCACCACCCATCCTTGCATGTAGTTCGGATGTTTCTGACATTACTTATATTTAAACACATATGCTACGGAATGCATGAATTAACGAGCGGTAAGTAGTCGTTTAAGAAAAGATTCTGCAGATGCGTTATCCATTGGAGCAGTTTGTAATGCTGCGTCATATATTGTTGGCGTAAGCCTTGTCTGTATAAGTTGCCCGTTTAGGAAATAATGGCTCAATATAATACCTCGTTCAGTACCCGGCCAATTTGTTTGGTCAAAGTATAGATTACCTAAACCGTAATAAATTGGCTTTCCTTTATAAATTTCGTATATCTGTGGCTGATGGGCTTGTGTCCCAACTACCATATCTGCACCCATATCTATTAGTTTTTTGAAAACCGATTCTTGTTCGCCAATTGGCAAATCGCATATCGGATACTCTACAAAGCCGTCCGGATATGCGTAACATTCCCAATACTGAACATCTATTACTACAAAATTACCATTTGCTTTTGCACTATCAATGTCACTTTGTATTCGGTCAAAATCGAAGCTGTTAGAGCCAGCTTCAGTAGCTGTCGCAATCGCAAGACCATGCGGAGTATCAGCATAGTTATAGCCTAAGAAAGCTATTTTTGTACCTTTAATTTCTGTTTCATGATATTTTGCAGCTTCAGTGCTATTTAAACCACCACCGAACGTATTCCAGCCTAAACTGTGGTATAGATTTATAGTCTGCGTGTCGTACTCACTTCCAACATCGTTATTATGATTGCCAGTAAGTTCAACTAAATCAACCCCGCTATCTTTAAGTGTTTCAATAAACCGCGGATCAGAGCAAAAGGCAGAACTACTAAATCCACAATTTTCTTTAAACGAAACTTCATTAGATACATGAGTAATATCTGCATCACTTAGGAACGCACCGATTTTAGCAGAGAAATATTTCGGATCACCGACCTCATTTAACTTTTTCATCATCACGCGTGTCAGCGCAGTTACACCAGTCTGGTTGAACTTCATGATCGTATCTTTGCTAGGTAAATTATTGAAATTAACGCCTGATAAAGCATCCGATGAACCTCCAGAGAATGAAACGGTCCTAAAGTACGCACCGCTCGTGTAATTATCAAGATAATAATTACTGTCTATGCTTAGTAATTTAACTTTATAGGTTAGTTCACTAACGGGTATAAATACGAATTGATTAACGTCAAGATTATCTAAATTCGCAATAGTTTTAATTGTTCCGGATTGCAAGCTATACAGTTTTTCGATAGCAGAAGCAATTTCTTCATCACTATTTTCTAGGATATATAGCTGGCCATTTGCAACCTGCTCCGTAGTAAACTGTTGAACCGACGACCGTACGCTAGTTACGGGCACATAGGCATCCAGTAGCTTATCTGAGACATTAGTTTCTTGTTTTGTTTCGACAGTTGTAGTTATTATGCCTTTTATTGAATCTACTTGCTCTTTAACGGTCTGTCTTATTTTGGTTTTTTCGGAATTACCAACACTATCGTCAAATCTTAGCAAATTAATAACTGCCTCTGCTATCGGTTGCGGTTTTGTGAAGTGTTTATAGGCAAAATAGCCACCTAGGATAAATAGAAATAGGGCTGGATATACAACTATTCTAGATTTAGAATGTCTACTTTTCTTAGGACTATCATAAGCTCGGTATTCCCTCATCCGCATGACTTCATTTTACACTTAAATATTATGAATTAGCCAATCTTTATTCCAGTAAGGTTTAACAGTATAAAATACCAGCCGACTATCAACACAAACAATACACCCTCTATCCCAATCCTTTTTAGTCGTAGTTTTTTAATTCGTTTTTTGTCGCGAAAATCTTGAACTAGATTATATATTTGATCGCCAATATGTAGAGAAATAAACGTACCAGCACAAGATATTAGAATAATGCTCCAAAGAGGCCATGGATTAAGCAAAATTGTTTTGAAAACCCTGAATAGGTGAAGTTTGTCGAATAAGGCTTCATTAAAAGCTAAACTACCGAAAATTATTAGCCCCGCCACAACCCAAACGATAATTTCTGAATAAATCATTTTAAAGCCGACAACAACGCGCACTGGGAAGTCTACAATAAATCCAGCATCAGCAATAGGCGTACAGGTTACGAAAAATGCCCATGTGAGTAGTGTCGCACTTATACCGTCTTTGAGACCAAATTTCAGCACCACAAATACTCCGTATGCAACCAAAATAGCTAATAATGTTAGGAATTTTCTGAATCCTTTAGCAGAAGTTAGTCGGTTATGCTTAGACACGGTTCAATTATAGCAATATAAAGATACTAAACGGAGTTTGCGCGTTCCGGTGAAGTCCATGTGCTGCTGATATTTTTACGCAATGTCAATCTTTTCGGATCAATTAAACACCTAACTATAGCAACAAACTGAACAGCGTTCATTAGATAAAACACAAAATAAGATACAGGTAGATATAGCGCTGTAGCTATTCTTTTGCGAAAATTGAGATGCTCGTCGTGCATTACAACCATTGCAAGATACAGATTTATCGTGACATAAGCACCAATAAAGAATCCTGGTTCCATGAATTTAATGGTTAGAAATATTACGTATATAAGAACTAATGGCTCGAATAGCAGCATTAATTCGCTAAAAAAGGCCATTGGATACCTATAAAAAGTAAGGCTTCGACTATACTTATTGTTTGAACTGGATAGATATCTTCGGTATTTAATTAGATTCTGTATCATACCCAATTTCCAGCGGAATCTTTGCTTAAACAAGGCTTTAGTATTTGGAACTCCCTCCGTAAATGCAAGAACATCAGACGCGTATATAAGTCGATGTGCTTTATTACCCAAAGAAGCTATTTTCATGCTTAGACCAATATCTTCAGTCTGAGTGTCGATATCATAAAATTTCACATACTTTAATACATCGAATCTGTAAGTTGAAGCAACACCCCCAACTATGAATTCACTGTTTGTTATTGTGTAGAATTTTTTCGAACGATATCCGACCATATGCTCAAGCATTTGCAGTAGCCCGATAGCTGAACCTCTCGGCTTAACTCGAACATTAGCTGCCACTCCGGCTACATTTGGGTCATTGAAATATCTTAAAGCTCTGCGTACAGCATACTTATCTATTTCAGAATCAGCATCAAGTGTCATCACGAATTCACCACGAACTCTATTTTTCAATGCGTGATTCAGTGCTACTGCTTTACCTTTATTAGTTCGTAGGTATGTTAACTCAACCGGTTTTTTAGGATTATTTGCGATAAATTGTCTAACCAGCTTTTTAGTGTTGTCATTTGATGCATCGTCAATAACTATTATTTGGAGCTTCCTCACACTGCTTCTGCATGCTGATTCGAGAGTTTTGATAATGCCGTTTTCTTCGTTGTGGGCAGGTATGATTATACTTACAAGCGGTCGAACTCTTTTTCGGATTTTAGTACCGACTTTACTGTTGTATTTCAACTGCCAAATATCATACAAATTTGCACCAATTAAATAAGCAAAAATATGCATAATATTAACAAAACTGAAGCTGATAAAAATGAAAAATATTATCTTTTCCATAGACTAACGTACCTCAACAAATTCGAATGTGTATAGACTTCTATTTTCGTACCAAGCACCGCTGCATGTCTGAACCGTTAATATAGGTGGACCACTGTATTTAAAAATCGACGTATCGGTTGGATCAACTACGTGTACTCCTGTCATTTTATAGACAAACTCATGTCCATTATCAGTTGTTACAATTGCTTCGTCGCCTTCGGTAATTTTATGTAAATCTCTAAAAACGTATTTGTTGTTATGCCCGTAGATAAAAGTGTTACCCTGCAGGTTATTCGCAAGAGTACTCAAAAGAGCAAACTGAGCTTTATCTTTGCTAAGAGTCCAGCTGTTATTGTTTTTATTGTAGCTTCCGTCAATAACTTCAAGCGAAATACCAATCGATGGCAGTGTTATATGTATGGGACGACCACTAATATACTCAAATTCTGGAGCCGCTATTATTTGAGTTGATTCGGGGAAAGGAGTTGCAGACACCTGTTTATCTGTTTGATACCTTTGAAACGGTTGGATAGCGAATATTAGCCCTGCAGTCAGGAACAAAATACCTGCAATACTCAACTTTGATAAATTATTAGGCTTAGTGATTTTTTTCATAAAACTTAATTCCTATAGAAAAGGCGCCGGACTTTCTTAAAAAGCCAAGCGCCCTCCCAAATAACGCCAAATTCTAAAACTTAAGCGTTATATCTCACCTTGGCAATGTAGCGAGCTACAGTTGTTGCCAACATGACTGTTCCGGTAGCAATGCTTACAAGCGATAAAACTGTAAGAACATTGTTAGAACCGGTGTTCGGTAGTGTCGCAATTCCTGCGACTGCAGGAGTAACACTTCCCAAAACGTTTTGGTACATAACTTGACTCCTTTGTCGTCGTTAACTACCTTTTTTAAAGTAGACATTCCCCTTCTAATCTAGCTCCGAGTGGCGTTTGTCTCTCGTTTGTATTAAGAGTAGAAAGTAGGAACCACTACTTCTGTAAAATATTTTATATTATATATGACATTATGTAAAGTATATTGTTTTAACATAAGCACTTTGAACATTTTCTTTGTATTATTTCAAATAATGTCTTATAATATGGCTACTAATCAATAACGAGGTGGGAGAATTGTGGTTTATTTTCTAAGTGCCGAGAAGTATTCTTGATAAAATTCAAAGTAAATTTACGATATTTTTCACAGTAATCGCATTAATTGCGTCATTATCATTATCTGGTTTTATAAAAGCCCAAGCTATTGCAACTAACGCAGTTGTACCGAAAATTTCGTTTACTTTTGATGACGGATATTCAAGTGTATTAAGTCAGGCAGCTCCTACACTTGCAAGTTATGGATATACGGGAACAAGTTTTGTCATTACGGGTTGCGTAGGCATGACAACTGCTCCGAACACATGCGCAGCTGATACTGATAAGACATATATGACTTGGGATCAAATATTATCAGTTAAGAATTCTTATGGTTGGGAGATAGGATCACATACAATCGACCACTCAGAACTTGTTTCTCCGGACGAAAACACCGGTATAGTACTAACAGATGCTGAGCGAATTAATGAACTTGTACAGAGTAAGGCAGATTTGGCAGCCCACGGTATTGATGCGACAAGCTTTGCTGACCCGTACGGTGACTGGAATATGCAGAGTTTAGCAGAGATTGCAAAATATTATGCTGTTCACCGACCCTTTGCCGACACTGTTGACTACGCTAACAATAACCATAATAATGCATATCCGTACAGTGATTTACTACCATATGTTGTCCAGGTAACCGGTGGGGTGAGCGTCGATCAAATTAAATTGCAAATAGACCGCGCTAAAGCTAATAACTACCTATTAGTCTTAGTTTTTCACGACATTTTGAACGGCAATGCTAGTTCAAATCCAGATTATTATGAATATAATACATCTGATTTAGCTCAAATAGCTGCCTATGCTCAACAACAAGGTTTGGTCAATACAAACATGACAGAAGCATTTATAAATGGAACCAATCTTGTTAACAACGGCAGTTTCGAAAACGGCCAAACCGGCTGGACAACTGACGCACCGAGTAATGTCGTTCTTGACACCGGCAATAATGGTTCATATCCAAGCCCAACTAACTCAATTATGCTCACGAGTAATCCTAATCAAGATTCACACTTATTCTTTGACTTAATCCCTATTTCATCTGTTAACAGCTACGTTGTTAAGAGTTATCTTAATGTATTATCGGTCGACGGGACTAGCCAAGTCGGCTTTTACATCGATGAATATGACATTAACGGCAATTATTTATCTACTCAAGCCAAGCCTTCGGAGGGCTCGGTCTGGGTTGAGATGCTCAATTTTAATTATGTACCTTCAAGCTCAAATGTGGCGCAAGTCAGGATACAGGTTGTAGTTACTGCAGGAACCGGATTAAGCGCCTTCCTAGACAACGTTCAGCTCATACAGGTTGCCGGCAGTGGAGTTGTAGTCGTCGTACTAGGTGATATTGATGGGAGCGGTAAAGTTGATGCGTTAGACCTAAGCATTGTATTGAGTAACTGGGGTAAGACAGGAATGACTTTGGCTGACGGTGACTTAGACGCAAGTGGAACTGTTGATGCATTAGATTTATCACTAGTCTTAACAAATTGGAGTAATTAAATGAGAGTTTTACATAAATTTCTAAATTTTACGGCAGTAATTGCTTCGATTTTTGTTATGACAGCAAGCACATCAGCGGTTGGCAGTGCAACACTTTCTATGTCACCAAGCAGTACTTCCGTTACGACCGGGGATAATTTGAACGTATCAATCTATGAGAATGGAACAAACGTATCTGTAGTTACAATTAATATGTCCTATGATTCAACCAAACTAAATTGCACTAATGTAAATGTGGCAAGTAGTGCGTTCGCTAATGCAATCTCAGCTACATGTGCGTCTGGCATAGCAACAATATCGCGTTATATTGCACCTGGAAGTACAGGACTAAATGGCAGCCAATTAGTTGGTACTCTGCAGTTCACAGCTACAGCCGAAGGGACGGCTCAATTAGCTTTCGGATCAAATTCACAGATAGCCAGTGCTGGCGTCAATATATGGAATGGTGGTACATATGGAGCATCGATTGTAATTTCCGCTCCTTCGCCTGTTCAACCGACACCTACACCAACTCCACCTACTTCAGGCAGTGGCTCAGGCAGTAGCTCGGGCTCAGGTAGCTCAAGTTCTGGCTCTGGCTCCGGTGCTTCATCATCTTCACATTCCTCTAGCCAGAGTAATTCTGTTAGTAACAGCTCATCAATCACAAACACTTCTGATGAGAGTAGTCCTAGTATGATAGATAACAATCAGGGTTCAGGCTCGAGCGACGAAAACACCCAACAATCTTCAAACAATAACGAGAATGTTTTAGGTGCAAACACCGAGTCACCACAGGCGAGTACTGCTTCAAAGAGCTATGCGACACTGTTCGCCTTATTCATGGTTGCTGCAATTGCAGGATTAGCTTATTGGTTAAACAAAAATATTCGCGAAACTTCGAAAAAATAATAATCACCCAGTATTAGCTAGTCATATTCGTGGATAATGCTCGTATAAATTTATCGGCAAGACTCACGCTTACAATACTTGTTTTAGGTAGCGCATGTGCTTCCCCGTCTACTTGGTAGAATAACTGCTGATTGTCAGCTCCAGAAGAAACGCAAAATTCTGCACCAGCTGTTTGTTCTACTGACATCGCCTTGAACATCATTCTGACAAACTGCCCCGCCATAGCGCCAACACCTTTTTCGCTAAGCATCGATGAGAGCATGTAATCAGCAGTATGTTCTAGGGGAAATCTACCTAATTTTGCCATTCTAGAAGAGTGCACAAAAGATAGGTCTACCACCTCACGGCGCTGATCTCCTACTATTACTTCAAAAGGACTAATATCCCTGGCTGCTTTACCTAACTGTACAGCTTCTCTAGGTAGTCTCATTGCCGCTTGTACTTTAGGAGGTAGAACTTTATAAAGCTCATACATAAGTTGGTGCTCCCAAGGTCTATTCACATATTCAGATGCTAGTGCTGCAAATCCGAAACTCACGTAATTCATTGCGTATTTTCTATCATGAAAAGTATTATCTAATCTTTCGACATCAACCTGAATTGGTCGAACTTCTACACTTCTTAGCACTCCGTTTGTGAAAGCTTCCCGGTATACTTCCCACGGCGCTAGATTACCGTTTAATGCCCGTGCTAGGTCATTAGCATTACCGGAGCGTGTAGGTAACACAATCGCCTTTGTGTCCATCAGCGCTTCAGTGGCCATATTCACCGTACCATCACCACCTATTACATATAGCAAATCCGTAGGTTCTAATTCCTCGGATAGCGCCCCGCCAGTTTCTACTGGATCTCTAGACGTATAAATTCTATCTTGTTTTAAACCTGTAAAATTAATAAGATCTTGAAGTTGCCTGTTACCAATATGTCCATTCTTAGCAACGGGATTCTCAAGTACAAATATTCTCTGTGGAACCTCAATCATCGAAATATTTTAACATATTTTTGTATTATATGCTATTTTAAAACTTCTTATATCTTCTTTTCTAACAATAATTAGATATTTTTGAAGATTAGATATAAAAGTTAAGGTTATCCACAGTTTTATCTTTGATTTTTTGTTTTAGTTCAAAATGGTTATACAATTATATTGACTAAAACCAAGGAGGAGACAGGTGAACGATACAACATTCGTAGACTCGCTACGGAGTTCAATCGACAGCGTAAAAAATAGCGTCGTCGATTACACTCCACGAGTCGTAGTGGCACTTCTTTTAGTGCTGGTGGGGTTCATATTAGCAAAGTTATTTAGCAAGTGGGTTACAAGGCTCGTATCCAGCGTAGAGTCAAGCAGACCAGTTAAATCGTTTGCGAAATCAATGGGACTTAAGTCTCTAGAAATTAATTGGGTGGTGAATATTCTAGTTTATTGGACTACATTGTTGGTGTTCTTCAACGCAGCAGTTGATGTATTACAACTAACAGTATTGTCAAATACGTTTAGCTCTCTGGTCGGATTTATCCCTGACCTTTTGGCTGCAGCTTTGATTGCAGGACTTAGCATTTTGGGAGCCAATGCAGCCCACGATGTGGTCATGGAGTCAGCGAAACGTGCAAAGGTAAACGCAGCTAAGTTTTTGGCTGTTTCTGCTCGAGTTGTAGTGTTGATTTTCGGATTACCACTAGCAGCTTCTCAGCTCAATCTTGATCTCAGCATACTAACTAATAATATTACAGTGGTAGTTGCTGGCATCATGCTCGCTTTTGGGCTCGCTTTTGGACTGGGTGGAAGAGATGTAGCACAGAAAATGCTAAAAGATTTACACGATAACTGGAAAAAATAGATAGCAAAAATAATTAAGATTTATTAAACCGCTCTAACAAAGGGGCGGTTTTTTAATGCATAAGTGTTTTCAAAAACATATTATAACATATGTTTTTTTTAGAAAATAACAGATGTAAACTCTCATGTTGTATGTTTTACAATAGATAAAATTAACATCTTGCTTGCGCTAAAAAAATGTATGGTATAATATGTTTGTTGTGTAGTTTTGAGAGTTGTTTTTTAAAGACCGAGTCACCAGATGCGAGCTCGGTTTTTTGTTTTTTATTGAATAAATTTAAAAATGAATTCTGCTTGGTTAATTAAGTACTTTTGATTTTTTAGATTAAAAATATCACCCCGAAATGGAGTGATTTAATAGTTGGCCGGGAATTAATATCTTGAAGATATTATTTCTCTCTAATCTACAATAAACTTAGTTTACTTATTTTCGAGAATAATCTTTGATCATTTCCCATGTATCAGGGCGGCCTTGTCTAATAACTTCTGCTAATCTCGCGGCGTCCACATTTCGATCAAATACTCTTGCTGCTCCAACTTTAAAATCTTCGGGTGCATCGGGAACAAACCTTGGTTCTGCTTCATTAAAAACATCACCCAACGAAGCAGCGAACTCACAATTTGTACAAGCCGGGAATACTGCTGCACCTCCAACCTCAGGAACAATGTATGTACCTAACCTACATCCTTCTCTATCACATAGGATTGGCTTTCCCTCTCCATTTATAAATGGTTGTTCGTAATTCCAATTTTCAGGACCACCAATATCTTCTCTATAGCTCATAATCGTATTCTCTTATATTTATGAAGTTAATGCAAACATAAGCTTAATGGCTGGGAATGAGGGATTCGAACCCCCGATCACGGGACCAGAACCCGTTGCCTTACCACTTGGCCAATTCCCAATATACTAAATATTATAACAAAGAAGTGGTAAGGTGTTGCCTTGGCAAGCTTCGCCTGCCCACAGAATTTTCATGCATAAAACAAGTTTTATCCTGAAAAGTTCTCTTGCAAACTGCCACTGGCAGTTTTCACACTTGGCCAATTCCCATTAACAGATGTATTTTACATTTTTGTATCTGTTTTTTCAATAATTTAGTTTACCCTACTGTTACGCCGAAGATACGGCCAATAATATAGGTTATAGCCATGGCGAAAATTCCACCGATAACTACCCTTCTTATCGCTTTTCTTACGTCAGCATCGCTTAATTTAGCGCTTACATAGCCTGTAATGCACAGTGCAAAAATTACAGAAATAAACGTCACCGGCACTTTCATATTCTCGTGTGGCAACAAAACCGCTGTAATCGGAATCATTCCGCCACATACAAAAGAAATGGCTGATGCCCACGCGGCGTGCATCGGATTGATTAGATCGGATTCCTGTAAACCATATTCTGCCTCGAGGTGTGCAGCAAGCACATCATGATCTGTTAACTCTTTAGCAACAGTTTTTGCGGTTGTAGGCTTCAATCCTTTACGCTCGTAGTATTCCACGAGCTCTAGCATCTCTGCTTCAGGATTATCTTGGAGTTCCATCTTCTCTTTGGCGATATAAGCTTTCTCTGCATCACGCTGTGAACTAACTGATACATATTCACCAGCTGCCATAGATAACGCGCCAGCAACCAATCCAGCTATTCCGGCAGCAGCAATTGCTCCCGATTCGTTAGTTGCGCCCGCAACACCAACGACTAAACCTGCGATCGAAACAACCCCATCATTTGCACCTAAAACAGCTGCTCTAAGCCAGTTAAGTTTAGATTTTTCACTGCCTAATAATGAATCACCCATAATTAATTAAATTATAGCACGAGCTCATAATTGCTATTGACAAATGTTTTAGTGTTTGCTAAAATACTAATATGTCAAAAACGACATCCGCAACAAATATTAGCCCGTCAGAAGAACGCATGATATATGCCATGCAACTTCTAGGCGATAAAACCCGATACAAGATGTTCAAGCTTTTATCCGGCTCTAAAGAGTTGTGTGTTGGCGAAATAGCTGACCAAGTCGGAACATCTATATCTGCTGTTTCACAGCATTTTCGTAATTTTGAAATGCTAGGACTAGTCAATAAAGAGCGTATGGGTCAAAAGATATGCTACGGCTTAAATAGCAATGACAAAGTAGTTAAACAGTTATCTAAATTAATAAAATAAGGAGTGACTTCAATGACAAATACACCAAAAATCACAATTTACAGCACAGCAACTTGCGGTTTTTGCCACATGCTAAAGAATTATCTGAACAGCAAGGGCATCAAATATGACGAGAAAAAAGCTGACACAGACCAGAACCTGGCACGTGAACTCTACGAGAAAAGCGGACAGTTAGGAGTTCCCTTCACAATTATCGAGTCTGACGGCAAAGAAGAAAAGATTTTAGGTTTCGATAAGCCAAAATTCGATCAAGTACTTGGACTTTAAAATAATTTACTTGTAACGTGCAGTCTATTTTGCTTTAATATACTTCAAGTGTGAAGAGACAAAATAAGACAACCAGTATTAAAAGTGTGCACGGAAATCGCTCCAAAGGGGGCGATTTTTTTAGTGTTAAGAGAAGTAAGCTCATCTTGAGCGACGGTGTTAGTTTTGAAGGTGATGTACCGTCGTGGCAGGCTGAGGGTCAAATCGGCGAAGTTGTGTTCAGTACGGGTATGACAGGCTATACTGAGTCGCTAACCGATCCATCATATTCAGGACAAATTCTTGTCTTTACATACCCTCTGATCGGCAATTATGGTATCGACGAAAGTTCATATGAATCACTAAGAATCTACGCTAGCGGAGTCGTTGTAGATACTCTTGAACACGACTGGTCGCACTCCAAATCAACCAAATCATTACTACAATGGCTAAAAGAACAAAATGTGCCAATAATTTTCAACGTTGATACTAGAGCATTAACTAAGTATTTGCGTACACGTGGCACCACGATCGGATCGATTGGCAAATCTGCAGAAAAAATAGCTAGCATAAAACCGTTTACTAAATTCGTAAGACTTGAAAACCCTAGAGAGTTTATTAAAAAAGGTGCTAAAAAAGTAATACTAGTTGATTGTGGCTCGAAAGAAAACATTGTCAGAAGCTTGAGCTCAATGCCGATTAGCCTAAAAGTTGTGCCATATGATTACGATTACACCGAGAGTGAAAATTATGATGGAGTTTTCATATCTAACGGACCAGGCGACCCACAAGACTATAAGCAGACTATAGAAATTATCAAAAAAGCCTTAAAGATTGGTAAGCCAGTTTACGGAATATGTTTAGGTAGTCAGTTATTAGCCCTTGCGTCTGGTGCTAAGACTTATAAGATGCAGTTCGGCAATCGCGGTCATAATCAACCGTGTATCGACCTTGAAACTAAAAAATGCTACATAACCAGCCAGAATCATGGCTATGCAGTCGATGATAAAAGCTTGCCTACAAACTGGAAAGTTATTTTCCGTAATCTTAATGATAATTCCGTAGAAGGTATCGCACATAAAACAAAGCCTTTTTATGCAGTGCAGTTTCACCCCGAAGCTTGTCCTGGTCCAACAGACACGTCGTTTATATTTGAAAGGTTTTATAAGTCATTATGAAAGCAATAAAAGACATCAAGCGCGCAGTAATTATTGGTTCGGGTGGACTTCGTATTGGTCAAGCCGGTGAATTCGATTATTCCGGCTCTCAAGCGATAAAGGCTCTAAAAGAAGAGAAGATTTACACAATTCTTATTAATCCTAATATCGCCACTGTTCAAACTGATTCTGATATGGCTGACAAGGTATATTTTCAGCCCCTTAATGTCGAGACTGTTACCAAAATTCTCGAAAAAGAGCGACCTGATGCCGTATTGCTAAGCTTCGGCGGACAAACAGCCCTAAATCTAGGTCTCAAGCTGTACGATTTAGGTGTATTTAAACGACTAAATATCCGGGTGCTCGGTACACCGGTTGATGTTATCAAAACCACCGAAGACCGTGATTTGTTCAAAGTAGCACTGAGCCAAATCGGGACGAAAACGGCGCGAAGTATAGCCGCAGAAACTCTAAATGATGCAATAAAAGCGGCCGACAAAATTGGCTATCCGATTATGATGCGATCGGGCTATTCATTGGGTGGTCTGGGATCAGGCAGAATTGACAATAAAACCCAGTTGAAAGAAAGAGTAGCTGAAGTTCTCAAAGCCGTCCCGCAAGTATTGATTGAGGAATACCTCATGGGCTGGAAAGAGGTAGAATACGAAGTTGTTCGTGACTCACTGGGCAATACAATAACAGTTTGCAATATGGAAAACCTCGACCCTATGGGCATCCACACCGGTGAGAGTATTGTTGTCGCACCTTCACAAACATTAACCAACGAAGAGTATCATCACCTGCGAGAAGTGGCTATTAAAACAATTAACCATCTCGGCATTATCGGTGAATGCAACATTCAGTACGCACTAAACCCAGCTGATGGCGATTATCGTGTCATAGAAGTAAATGCACGGCTGTCACGCTCTAGTGCTTTGGCTTCTAAGGCAACAGGATACCCTCTAGCTTTTGTCGCAACCAAATTAATGCTTGAGAAGCCACTATATGAACTACGAAATTCAGTAACTGGTAAAACGTCAGCTTTCTATGAGCCAGCTCTTGATTATATCGCTGTCAAAATGCCACGTTGGGACCTAGCAAAGCTAAAGTCCAGTGATCACAACATAGGATCTGAAATGAAAAGCGTTGGCGAAGTCATGGCACTTGGTCGTAGCTTCCCAGAGGCACTTCAAAAAGCTATTAGAATGTTAAATATCGGTGCTAAGGGATTAAGCGATCACCCATATACCTTTTCGGACCCGCTCAAAGAAATCTATCCAGCTACCGATCGTCGAATCTACGCAATATACGAAGCGTTACGCAAAGGTCATAGTGTCGATAAAATTCACGACTTATCAAAAATCGATAATTGGTTCTTATGGCAAATTGAGAAAATATTCAAAATCGAAAAAACCTTAAAAACGTCAACTAAGCTGGAATATGACTTAATGCTTGAAGCGAAAAGAAATGGGTTCTCTGACTATGTTATCGCCAAATTAGTAAATTCCGACGAGCAAAAAGTTCGAGCAAAAAGAATTAGTTTAGGCATTAAACCTGTATTTAAACAAATTGACACTCTCGCGGGTGAGTACGATGCCGAAACAAACTATTTATACTCAACATATCATGGCAACGTAAACGATATAACGCCGTTAAAGAAAAAATCCATAATTGTAATTGGATCTGGCCCCTACTCTATTGGTTCGTCGGTAGAATTTGACTGGAGCGCTGTCAATACAGCTAAAACTCTGCAAAAAAACGGCTATAAAACAATTATTGTTAATTCTAATCCGGAAACTGTTTCCACCGACTATGACCGATCAGATAGATTGTATTTCGAGGAACTTTCACTTGAGCGGATGCAAGATATCGCTGATTTCGAGAATTGCAAAGGTATCGTAGTGTCCGTCGGTGGACAAATTGCAAATAATCTTGCCTTGCCGCTAGGAAAGTTAAAATATCCAATTCTAGGAACTAAACCACAAGATATTGATAGAGCAGAAGATAGGCAAAAGTTTTCTTCGATGCTCAATAAACTTGGTGTTGACCAACCTAATTGGGAAGAAGTAACCAACCTATCGAGAGCTAAAAAGTTTGCAAGCAAAGTAGGCTATCCAATTCTAATTCGTCCGTCGTATGTGCTAAGTGGTGGAGCAATGAATGTTGTGACGAACGAAAGAGAGCTCGAAGAATACCTAGAGGCCGCTACTCGTTTATCACCCGACCATCCGGTTGTAATGTCGCAGTTTATTACTGGGGCTAAGGAATTAGAAATTGATGGCGTTGCCCAAGACGGTAAGCTTATTATTTATGCTATCTCTGAACATATCGAAAATGCTGGTGTGCACTCTGGTGATGCAACAGTAGTTTACCCTGCTCAGGAGCTCTATATAGCGACTATCAGACGGGCTAAAGAAATTACTAAGAAAGTTATAAAAGGACTAAATATTACAGGACCATTTAACATTCAATTTATAGCGAAAAATAACGAGTTAAAGGTCATAGAATGCAATGTTCGTGCTTCTCGTTCGTTCCCTTTTGTGTCTAAAGTCTCTGGCTATAATTTCATCGAGATTGCTACCGAAAGTATGCTTGGCAAGAAAAATGATAAGCATTATAAAACTCTAGAACTTGACCATGTTGCCGTTAAAAATCCGCAATTTTCGTACAACAGGCTCAAAGGTGCCGACCCGGTAGCTGGCGTTGAAATGGCTTCGACTGGTGAAGTAGCTTGCTTTGGCAATGACGAATCTGAAGCTTTTTATTATTCATGGCTAGCAACAGATCAAAATATCAAAGGCAAGAATCTATTCGTTTCCCTGTCTGATGCTAAAAAACACACTTTCACAGATTCTTTGAAAGCTCTAAGTGAACAAGGCTGGAACCTTTATTCAACACCTGGTACACACAAGTTCTTGATTGATAATGGAATTAAAACTACACGTCTTCATAAATTAAGCGAAGGCAAAAAACCTTCAATAGCGTCCGCAATTGACGAGAGAAAAATTGATTTAATTGTAAATGTACCGACCAACAACGGTCTCATAACAACCGATGGGTACAAAATAAGACGACTTGCGGTAGACAACCACATACCGCTCATAAGTAACTCCGAGACTGGTAAATTACTAATAAAGTGCTTAGGCGATCCAGCTCTGCACAATATGCAACCAAAATCTTGGGATGAATACGTTCCAAGGCCGTGATAAAATAAATTAAATTATGGATAGATTGTTTGGAACCGATGGTATTAGAGGTGTTGCGGGTGAATATCCGTTAAACCAAGTCGGCTGTGTGCAAATCGGTAAGGCAATCGGCAAGTATTTCGCTAGTACTAATGACACGATTGTCATCGGATATGACCCACGCGAATCTTCTGTAGATATTTCATCATGGGTAATTGAAGGATTGAATACAGTTGGCGTTAATACTGTGGTTGTTGGTGTTATCCCTACCCCAGGGCTTGCTTATCTGACTCGAACAATGGACGTGGTAGCTGGAGTAATGATTACAGCTAGCCATAATCCATTTTCTGACAACGGTATCAAAGTATTTGATAAAAACGGTGGTAAGCTTCCAGATGATACAGAAGACAAACTTAACGATTTAATTAATAGCGAAATTCCAAGTGTAGAAAATACTGGTGTGTCATCAACTAGTTCTGAGGGGGTAAGTGATTATGAAGATTATTTAGTTGAATCGTCGAATGTTGATTTTAGTGGTACTAAAATTTTACTTGATAGTGCCAATGGAGCTACTAGCAAACTTGCTGGCCGAGTATTCACAAGACTCGGATTTGTGGTAGAGACAATATTTGATGCACCTGATGGTAAAAATATCAATGAAGGATGTGGCGCGACAGACATTAAGAAATTGTCCGAACTAGTCAAATCAGGCAGTTATGATGCAGGAGCCGCTTTTGATGGTGATGGCGATCGACTTATTATGGTTGACGAAATGGGCCGAGAACTTGACGGCGACACCCTAATGTATGTATTAGCTGTGAGTAATAATCATAAACAAGTCGTCGCAACCGTTATGAGTAATAAAGGTTTCGAAAACAGCTTAGAATCAAAAGGTATAAAACTAAAAAGAACCGCAGTTGGCGATAGGTATGTGTTAGAAGGCTTAGAAGAAACTGGTGCAAAATTAGGTGGTGAACAAAGTGGACATATCGTACTACCTGACCTGGCAACAACCGGAGATGGATTATTAGCAGCGATACAAGTAATGTCGGCAGTTGTGGCAACTCAGAAAAAATTATCTGCCTGGAAAGACGAAGTTAAATTATTACCACAAGCAACAGTTAATATTAAACTTCAGAACAAAAAACTGCTGGAGCTATATAAAGTTAAGGAATTTATTTCTGCTCAGGAGGCAATTATTGGCGCCGAAGGACGATTATTAATTAGACCATCGGGCACCGAACCAAAGGTAAGGGTTATGGTAGAAGCAGATGGTGCAACTGATAAGGCAGAAAAAATAGCAAGAGAACTTGAGTTAATTTTGAATGAAGAGCAGAAATAATGGCTGAATGTAAAAAATACACTCCTATCGACTCACTAAAACCGCTCATAACATACGTAGGTGCCGGCTTTGATGATACGCTCGAAGACCAGCTAATAACCAAATCGGCAACTGAAAAATCCATATTAAAATACACACCCAAGGATGCTAGTGAGCGTTTTACGAACCGTGAAGCGTTAAAAAAATGGCAGTCAAAAGGTCGCTCTGTTTACTGGCTAATAGGTGACGGTGATGATCTGGCTGGACTTATTTGGTATGGAAAATCGGAATTTCCTTTGGATATAAATTTAGAAGATACACCCGAGTATACATTCGCCATAAGGATTTATGAAGGTTATGCTGGAAAAGGACTAGCTAAGCCTTTTATGGCGCAAAGTCTGAAAATTTTCGTTGAAGATTCACTAGAAAATAACTATCCCTCAATCTGGCTTCAAACAGATACCGACAATGGGGCAGCTTTGAGCGCTTATTCAAAGTTTGGCTACATAGAGGTTGCTCGCGACGAAAAACGCGTAACGATGATTTTACCAAAACAAAAAGTCCAGACAATAATCAACAATTTGTAGATTTAGCATAGATTGCACATTAATTCATTGTCCTGCTATCATAATGCTAACGGTTATATGATGAAAAAATTAAAAATTATCAAACAAAACCATCTAAAAAAACGCGCCTTATTAGAGCTGATAGGCTTCGGGGTCTTAGTATGGGTATGCGTTAGTCAGAGACATGTCATAGTTCAAGCCGTTTCAGACATTCGTAGAGGTGATGTATTCTACCTTGGCGCATTACTACTTTTTTACTGGGCGATGTTACCGATTGCTGTTTTCGGATATATATTATTGTCAACAAAAAAGCTATCTCTTGCCATGACATGCTTAGCACAGCTCTCTGGAGCTGGACCTGCTCGAATAATACCGGGAGGCCTAGGCCAAATAAGCGTCGGTGCGAGATATCTTAGTAAGTCAGGTATCAAACTGGATAAAGCAATACTTATAGTAGTTACCAATAACCTAATCGGCATATTTACAAATATTATTCTATTAACAATAGCTATGTTTGTTCACCCCAATATTTTAGAAAGAATATTAAATAATCTGACTGGCAGATATTTATTAGTTTTTATATTAGTAATATTAGTTTTTGCAATGTTAATTTTCCTGCTATCCCACGCTAGGGCAACTAAAAAAATAGTAAAGAAAGTTAAATTCCAATGGGGTTCAATGTTGATTAGTCTTCGTAAATCACCGAAGAAACTAGTTTTGCTTTTCCTTGATGCCACAGCAATTACGCTTGGTCATACCTTTATGATTTTCCTGTCGGCTAAAGCACTATCGATAAATATAACTATAGTTGACGCTTTAATAGCATTAAGTGCTGGGATATTCATAGGTGGTGTTATACCGACTCCTGGGGGCCTAGGAGCTGTCGAAGCCGGTACAATGAGTGCTTTAGTTGTTCTTGGCTATAGCGCACCAGACGCGACTAGTATTGCCCTTCTGTTCAGAACTGCTAACTATTGGCAACCTCTAATCCCTGGGATGTTTTCTTATTTATATTTGCGAGAGAAGAAATTACTTTAGATTTCTTTTTGGCCAAGCGACTACACCTAGAATCTTCCTATCTGGAATAGCGCCTTTGTGTCGACTGTCTGTTGAGTTGTGCTTATTGTCGCCTTCTAAAAATACCGACCCATGGTCATAAGATGTGATCCGTTTTATAACTTCCTTACCATCTAAAATTGCGACAACAACATCACCAACCTTAAAATTTCTGGTGTGTCTAATCATTATTATCTGACCCTCTTTGTAAGTTGGATACATACTGTTGCCAACTATTCGTCTGAAATAAAACAAGTTATTAATCAGCCTTTTTTAGAATCAGCGAAAATATGAGATATGTCATGAACCATATCAATCAATTTATCACATTCTTCTATGCTTAGGGTTTGCTTAACTTTTCCGCATTGTTTGGTAGCCATCCAAAATTTATCATGCAAATCAGGAAATTTTTCTAAATGCTCAGGTTTAAAATAATCACTCCATAAAAGATAGAGTTGATCTTTGCAGTTTTGAGCGTGTTTCTCTTTCGTCTCTACAATTCTAACGAATTGATTAAGGTTTTCTGGTGATGACAAATCTCCCAATTCTTTGTGCTTTTCAACCATGCGCTTACATGTAGCCGCAGCGTGCATCATTGTATCGGTTTCATAAATCCCACAAGGCACATCACAGTGTGCATATACTGGTTTGATAAAATTCTTAAGCATATTCACCTCACCTTTAATGCTTATTATTATACCTTAGGCTTAACGGTCATCCTAATAAAGCGGGAGAACTAGATCTAGCTTATTTGTCGGTAGCGGATTAATCATAGACGCTTCTTGCACCGACAGATTAGCTGCGTCTAGTGATGTTGCCAGCGGGATTTCTTCGGGTGTACATTGTAGGATAGCGAACAAGCAACCAGCCGAAAACCTAAAACGATGGATAAGTAAATCATTATTTGCTTCACCAGTCCTACTCCATACTTCTTTATCTATTCCTGTTTTCATCCTTCTCAAAGTGATATTAGAGAGTGATGGTTGACAAGCGGCAATCGCCAAAGCACTACAGTAAAATGTTGCAAATTTACTTGCTTTAAGTTCACAGTTCTCATCAGGAAAAACAAAAGGTCGAAATAAGTTAGCGAAATTATCAGTAACAATAATATCCACACCTACTTTATTACTTTGAAATCCTATAAAACCAAAAGGATTAGGATCATCGGTGGCCATCACTGTCCCAAAACTTACCGATTTGTCAGACATGTTTCCCGCAATCCTACTTCTAGTATAGCCACTAAATAGACCAAGGATTCTTTTTGTATTCATTGCATGATTTGCAATAGCTAAACTGTGGAGCTCTATTGTTCCGCCATTTGAGCCCGTTGGTTCGATTTCAGGAGGAACTTGTCTCCCACCAAAGTTAACATGTATTACGTCGCCCATATTATTTCTGGTTATCTTTACGCCATTTTGCTATTTCTGCATGATGACCACTTATTAGCACTTCGGGTACTTTCAAATCTCTGAACTTGAGCGGTCTAGTATACTGAGGATATTCTATTGTTTTATCGTCTTTTTGGAATGATTCTTCTTCGGCTGAATTGAGACCGCCTAGTACTCCAGGTAATAGTCTAACAACGCTATCGACAATAATCATCGCAGGAATTTCACCGCCAGTTAATACATAATTTCCTACACAAATCTGTTCATCTACCCAATTCACGATGCGCTCATCATAGCCCTCATATCTGGGACAAACAATAATCATGCCCTTGTCGTCATTAGCAAACCTCTTCGCATCTGATTGTTTGTATATGTGACCTCTCGGAGTTGGCAACAGAACGACTGCGTCAGGGTCTTTTTTCTTCGCGTATTCTATAGCAGAAACGAGTGGCTCTATCATCAAAAGCATTCCGTCACCACCGCCGTATGGAGGATCATCTACTTGTTTTCTTGAACCAAGTCCGAACTTTCGCAAATTAATTGTCGAGAATTCTACGGCTTTGGCTTCTTGAGCTTTCCACATCATAGAGCTGTTTAAAACTTTGTCTAACATCTCTGGGAAAAGTGTGATTATTTGGACTTTTTTCATAATTTATTGTATTATTATATCATGATATGTGAATTATTGCCAGATGTACTTCCCTGTGATATTCAAGAACAAGCGTTAGCCGAATTCGACAGTTATCTAGAAATTTACCAGAGAAATACTTCGGACAAATTACCTGAAGGTATAACACTTGCGAGACAATGGTTTGCCGAGACTATACGCCCCCATGTGTCAGGTCTAGAGCTAGAAAAAGTAGGTCTTCTTCCTGAGTTTCATAATCACGAGCGCTTTAATCACAATTCAGATATACACAAAGATAATCCTGGTATAGTCGCTGTCAAATATATAATGACAATATGTAATGTCCCGAATGCGGGCACAATAATGTTTCCTGGAGAACCGGCGAATGTTCTAGCCGAGGAGCATTATTACTCTCAGGACTTCTTCGAACGAGCTGGAAGCAACGGAGCACTTTATGTAAGGAATTCATTGCCTTCCGATTTTGGCGCCTGGTTGCTGGGTAAAAATGGCCAGATAGCCAGATTTGACTATAATTGCATCGTACACGCGGCAGCACCACTACCTAGAGGTGCAAAGAAGCTACTGTTTTGGTATACTGCGGCTTCTCGTTAGTTTCTGTTTTGGATGATTTGACTAACTAAATAACCACCCTTACTCAGAGTGGTTATTTACTCACATAAAGCTCCGAACATTTGTGTTCGCTCGCATGAGCTTGTTTGGTTTCTCGCAGTCGTTTTTATTTTTATTCGACTAAACCAATTATAACAAACGATGCAAATCTTTCAAATCTTTTATTAACAATCGTTAAATACAAGATACATCATACGTTATACGTCATACGAAATACGTCTCTTAAATATCGAGATCGTCTAAATCTTCGAGATCTTTTCGATGTCGAGAAACAGATGATTCTTCTTCGCCGCTGGCATCAGCTGCATTTGTAGCCGCTGAATCTGAATCGTTATCTACAACGGGAGCTGTGCTCCAGCTGTCATCGCTAGCGCTAGCTGGTGTCGTGGTATATGAATTATCATCGGAACTTGATGTTTGTTCTCTGTTATCGGTATAGCGTTCTTCGCGTGGGATTCCATTGTCAACGATTTTAAGGTTATATCTCGCCTCATTCTTAGTACCAAGTGCTCTGAGTAATGTTCTTAGACTTTGTGCTGTTGCACCTCTTTTACCGATAACTCTTCCTAAGTCTTCTGGATCTACAGTCAGCGTTAATAGAACGCCTTTTTCATCAATGATTCTCTCAACTTTCACACTGTCAGGTTTGCTAACTAGAGACTTTACTACATATTCGATAAATTGCTGGTCAATAGTCGTTTCACTCATGGTATTTCTCCTTACATATTTCAGATTATAAAATTTTTTAAAACAAAATTACTCTAGGCTTGCGTTGCAGGTGTGTCTTCGGTTTCAGAACTTTCTGTTATCGTCTCATCAGCTATAGCTTCTGGCGACTCTTCTGTAGTTGAACTTTCATCTTCTTTCGACTCTTCAACCTTAAGCTCTTCTTTTACTTCTTCAGCTGGTTGATTTCGTCGTAGTTTTTCTGCGTTCCGTATCTCCCGTTTCTTATCGGTGGCCGGTGCTACTACCCACTCAGGTAATTTTATTTTTTCTGCTTGAAGCATTTTTACTACTCTAGGACTTGGTCGTGCACCATTGTCCAGATAAAAAGTCACTTTTTCTTTATCAAGCGTAACCTCTTTATTATGAGGGTTAAAGTGACCGATACGCGCTACTACGCGCTCGCTTGTTGGGCTGAGTTTGGAATCCTGCACAACAACACGGTATTCGGGATGACCTTTACGGCCAACACGCTGCATTCGAATTGCTAACATGTACTTACAATGCTCTCTTTCATCATTTAGATTAATAACTAGATATAGATTATACTAACAGAGGTGAAAAAAAGCAAGCAAAGAAGGGACGTTATTATTTGCCCGTTATCCTTCAAGACCCAATATTTGTCTTTGGAGACCATTCGCTTCTTCTAAAACTTCAGCATAATTATTACCAGCCAAAATTGACAAAACTGCTGCGGACGCAAGCCTAATTGACTTATTGATAACATTTACGCGCCCCAGATCTTCTGGATTACACTCAGCAAGTTCTCTTTCGCTAGATTCGTCTGATTTTCCATAGGACTTAATCTTATCTTGCCAACTCCTATATTCTTCGCTTGAGCTTTCATAATCTGATCTTATTGAAAATCCAACACTTTCACGAAATCTATCTCTAAAATACTTATGGGCTCCTACTTTCAAAACTTTACCATCTACGAAAAGCTGAGCATGCACATTACTTGGAGTAAAATCATCACCGATAAGGTTGTTTGAATGTTGTTCGAAAACTAGGAAAGGAAAAAATCTGCCCCTACCATTACTAATATTTACTCCGAACACTCTAGTTCTTGCGCTTGTAGGGGTTCCGGATTTTCTGCCTCTAAACAAGATGAGGCTACCTATACCATCGACATGTTTTATTCTTGTATCAACTCCAAGTGGTATGCCTTGCATATCAGCAAAACGTTCTACAGCATTTTCTGCTTCTGTGCCGATTCCTCGAAATACTCTGGACAGAGTCCAACTAGGATCTAGATCTGTAGCAATTTCAAGCCTATTCATTATGCAGACTATATTTATAAGTTAGTATTTTTGCAAGCATTAGAATCATATAATATCCCTTCACTCTCAACGCTCGCTTGTATATTAATTTCTTAATGCTTTTTCGGCGGCTGCTACTTGAGCTGACTGTTTACTAGGTCCCTGCCCCTCGGCTCGCATTTCACCATTAACAAAGACACCAACTTTAAATGTCTTATCATGGTCAGGACCGTCTTCGCTGATCACTTTGTATTGAGGAGTAAAGCCTTCTTCGCTTTGTACAACTTCTTGGTATCGGGATTTAGGATCCTGCCATGAACCGGATTTTAGTATGTCATCGAAAGTAACGATTAGAGTCCGTTCGATAAATTCGGCAGCTGCATCATATCCTTGATCTAGGTATAAAGCGCCAATCACTGCTTCATATGCGTTAGCAAGAATTTGTAACCTCGCGCGGTCGGAGCTCGCCTTACGTTCACCGCGTGATAATCTAAGCAACGGTTCAAAACCACAATTACCAGCTGCCGCTCCTATACTCTCTGTACGCACCAGACTACTTCGCCAGTTAGTTAATACGCCCTCTGGTTCCTCGTAATTCTCATAGAGGAATTTGGTCGTGACCAACTCGAGAACCGCATCACCCAGAAACTCTAATCTCTCATTATGCTCACGTGCTGTCTTCTTATGTTCGTTGACATAACTTCTATGCGTAAAAGCTGTGATTAGTAGCTGTAAGTTATTAAAATTTGTTTTAAGTATGTTACTTGCGAACTCTAAATATTTTGTCGTATCCATCATTTATTCGTATTTAGTATTTCGAAGCTTGTATCTCGTATATTTTGTAAAAATATCAGATACTAACTGCTAAATACTATTTTAAATACTTCCTCACTTTCCTTGTCTTATTTTCTTCAATCCTAATAATATAATCTTGCCGATGTCTTCATACTCAATTTTTTCTAACGCATCAGTAGCTGGAAGCCATTTAATACCTTTCATCCATTCTTCAGGCTTAATATTATCAGTGTCACCCTTTGCTGCAACCAAAAATATATCTGTTGTCATCAGAACTAAGCTTTGCTGTCGTCGGTATTGGAAATTAATTTTACCTAGCCAACCTTGCATTTCCATTTCTTGCAGACCTGTTTCTTCTCTAATCTCACGCTCTGCCGTTTCTTTCGCGGTCTCTCCCTCTTCGATGTGACCCTTCGGTATAGTCCAGCGATCCTTAGCGTCCTGAATAAGAAGTATCTCAACAGTTCCGGTCTTATTACGGCGCCATACAACTCCACCAGCAGTAGGCTCTTTAACAACTTCAGATATAGCTGTTTTCCTACGCTTGACGATGTTTTTAAATGCGTTTATCGGCTTTGGTCTTTTCACTTTATGCGGTTTCCCCGTCTGAGTTAGTATCACTTAACTTGTTATCTTTTTGTTTAGGGCCTTTAGTCTTTGTCTCTTTAACTTTTCCGAGTTGTTTAGCGGCTGAGCCCAGTACGCCGTTGACGAATTTGGACGAATTATCAGCACCAAATCCTTTTGCCAATTCGACTGCTTCATTTATTACAACTTTCACTGGCACCTCAGATGAATTCTGAAGTTCCCAAACTCCGATACGAAGTATTACTCTGTCGATTCTTGCTATCTGACTCAAAGGCCAATCAGGTGCCAAGGGCTGTATAAAATCGTCAAGTTTATCAGTTGTTTCTAGCACACCCCTAATAAGATGCTCAACGAAATCTTTGTCCTGCATGACTTCGCTGTAACGATTAATATTGCGCTTTATTACAGCGTCAATATCGAGATTCTTCTCCTGAACCTGGAGTCTAAAATCGAGCTCATACAAAGTCTGTAATGCTACGATTCGACCGAGATGACGGTTGGAAGCCACTATTGTTACCTCTCGTTATTTGGGGTTTTAAATTGTTAAATTAATTATTTTTAAGAAAAATTCTTGCCTGATTGCTTTGTGGTTGTTCGCGCTTTAACTGGCGATTTAGCATTAACCGCTCGTGCCAACTTCAACACAATATGACTACGTCGCAAACCTGTTTTTCTAGCGCTTGTTCGCTTCTTTGGTTTTCCCATGAGCTATTCCTTTGCTCCTTCCTCTGGTTAACTTACCTATAATTAGCATTAATTATACCTATTTGTCCCCAGATTAACAACTTTTTTGAGTGAAGCTAAATCGCTTTTAAACGACGATACTAACAAGGCGACCTTTTACATAAATTATTTTCTTAGGTTCGTTTCCATTTAGATGATTTATGACGTTTTCTTGTGAAAGGGCAATTTTCTTAATGTTATCCTCTGTTTCATCCTGCGTGACTTCTATTTCAGACCTAACCTTGCCATTAACTTGAACTGCTAATTTCATTGATTCGTTTCGTGCATATTCGGGGTTAAACTTCGGCCAATTATCTTTATTTACACTGTCCTCATGACCTAGGTTATGCCAGATATCTTCAGCTGTATGTGGTGCAAATGGCGCAATCAGTTGAGCAATAATCTCCAATGCAATCTGCCAATTATTACTGCTAGAAAAGCCCGATTTAGCCTTCAACAGATACAGATCATTAGTCGCCTTCATCATTGAGGCAATTGCTGTGTTATATTTCTGTTCTTCAAGATCATCTGTGACTTTTTTAATCGCTGTGTGTGCGATTTTTAATGTGTCGATTTCATCGGATTTATTGTCTTTTTCAGCATCGATAAACTCTTCAACTAAAACGAATATCCTGTTTAAAAACCTATAACATCCCGGTACTCCGTTGGCGTCCCATTTTGTCCAAAGTTCTAGTGGGCTAGCAAACATCAAGTAAGTACGAAGCGCATCAGCGCCATAACCTTGATTAATTATTTCTAGAGGATCAACGCCATTGCCTTTGCTTTTACTAAACATTTGACCATCAGAGGCAGTAACTTTCCCGTTGAATAAAAACTTCTTGAATGGTTCAGGATTGTCTAGTAAGCCTTTTTTGTGGAAAAATCTTGTCACAAAACGCGCGTAAATCATATGCGCTGTAGCATGGTCGGCGCCGTTATAGAAATCTATCGGCATCCATTTATTTGCTACATCTGACGAAAAAGCCATTTTATCATTTCGAGGATCCATGTAACGCAACATGTACCAACTACTACATATGTATGTATCCAAGGTGTCGGTTTCACGCTCTGCGTCGCCTCCGCACTCTGGGCAAGTAGTGTGTAGCCAATCCGTTGCCCGCGCCAGCGCGCTTCTGCCGTCACCGCTCGGTTGAAAATCTTCAAGCTCAGGTAATATCACCGGAAGTTGTTCATCAGGCACTAGGACAGAGCCACATTTATCGCAATTTACAATGGGTATCGGTGCCCCCCAGTATCGTTGCCGGCTAACACTCCAGTCGCGAATTTTGTAGGTTGTTTTCTCGGTGGCTAAGTTATTTTTCTCTAGGTCTGCTACTATTCTATCGCGTGCCTCGCTCGCACTTTGTCCAGTATATACGCCAGAATTAATCATAATTCCTTCGCTAGAAATATCATCCTTATCGGACAACTCTACAACTTCTATAATCGGCAAATTAAATTTTTTAGCAAACTCGTTGTCTCGTTCGTCATGAGCTGGAACTGACATAATCGCGCCAGTGCCATAACCAACTAAAACATAGTCTGCAATCCAGATTGGAACTTGCTCATTATTGATAGGATTAATCGCATATGCACCAGTAAATACCCCTGTTTTTTCCTTGGAGGCTTGACGTTCAACTTCATCTTTTTTTGCTGCGGATTTCTTATAAGCTTCAACCTCAGATATTTTGTCGTCAGAAATAATTTCGCTTACAATCTCATGTTCTGGTGCGAGAACTAATGATGTAACACCGAATATAGTGTCAGGTCTTGTCGTAAATACGGTTATAGATTTTTTACTATTTGCTATTTTAAATGTTAATTCAGCACCCTTAGAGCGACCAATCCAATTTTTTTGTGCTAGTTTTACAGATTCTGTCCAATCTAGTTCATCGATTGCTTCTAATAATTCATCAGCATATTCGGTAATTTTAAAAAACCACTGTTTAACTTCCCTTTGCGTTACTTCAGGGTCATCTGCACTATCATGGCGCCAACATTTATCATCAATTACCTGTTCATTTGCAAGTACAGTTTGACATTTATCGCACCACCACTGCATACGGGCATCCTGATAAGCTAACCCGGCACGATACATTTCGCTAAAAATCCACTGCGTCCACTTGTAATATTCTGGTTCGTGAGTGGCAATTTCCTTGCTCCAGTCATTGCTCCAGCCCATTGCCTTATATTGTTTGTGATAGTTAGGAATAATAGTCGCCATTGATTTCTGCGGTGACACGCCAGCTTTAATAGCGTAATTCTCTGCTGGCAAACCGAAAGCATCCCAGCCCACAGGATGATAACTTTCATAACCCTGTTGTCTTTTGAAGCGAGCTAGAACATCACTAATCGTGTAGTTCATAGCATGCCCTATATGTATACCAGCGCCAGATGGATAATTGAACATACTCATAGCGATATATTTTGGTTTGTCACTATGCAAGTCCGCTTGGTAGGTTTTATTATCGTCCCACCATTTTTGCCAACGTGGCTCAATATCTTTTGGGTTATATCTCTTCATACTTGTGAATATTATATCTAAACTAGAGGTTAATTACGACACTTACAATTATTGTATAGTCTCAATGGTTTCCAAAGTTATTTGTTGTTCGGTATGTAATATTTGTTCTGTTGCTTCTGCTTCGGAAATTTCACCAAGTAATAAGAAACTAGCTACGGCAGTAGTTACTTCAAAAAATCTTTCTCTTGTGGAATGACCAGGTGTTAATTCTGCAATTGCATGAAGACGTTCTGCTCCAATAGCTGTCCTTAGACCTTTTCTCTGTCTTTGAGTCATACCAGCTCTGATTGCGGTTTCCTCATTGCCACTTAGTAATTCATGTTCGACACAAACGAAAAATAACGGACATTGAGCGCAGATTTTTCTTATGGGTTTTGGGCTCTCACCTTTTTTTAGCTCAAATTTATCATAATCTCTAGAAGGTGCGCACTCTGGAACATAATTATTCCAGTCTTTGCGGACTATAATGCCACCATAACTGCGGCGTATTTCAGTGAAATCAGCATATGCTTTTTCAACGAACGCTTTTTGTCGATTATTTATCGTTGTTTTAGCCATGTAGTAAAGCTAGCATATCAAATATTTTAATGCTACTAATGTTTAATGTTTAAAACTGCTTTAGAAAATTCGTATTAAAAGTTGTTGTGTATTTTTGTTTATCACTCCAACGTTGCTCAGCAAGCTCAACAAGTTTTGTTACTAATTCAACGTTAGATATACCACTCGCGCGCCAGTTATGACTGTACAAACTACCCGGTAGCGGATTAATTTCATTAAAGTAAACTTGTTTAGCTTTTTCATCAATCAATAAATCGATTCTAGCAATGCCCTCGCATCCGACAGCTTTGTATACGCTTTTAGCAACTTCCAAAGATTTTTCGTAAAGTTCTCTAGAAATATCAGCTGGGATTTTGCTGTATCCCTGAGAACCTGATTTTGCACCAGTTGACTTAGATCCTTTACCTTGATTCATATATTTTGTGTCGAAATCAAACACACCGTCATCTTTAGGCAATGGTTGCTCCACAAATGCAGTAATTAGTTCATTGTTACCCATAATAGGCACTGTAACCTCGACTAAATTTTGTACTCCCTCTTCAATCAACACTTTATCATCGTAATGAAAGGCGACTTCAATGGCATTAACAAGCTCTTTTTCGTTATTTACCTTTGTGATACCGATGCTTGAACCAAGTCTTGCTGGTTTAACGAAAAGAGGTGTTTTTAACTCCTTTAAAATCGTTCCGACCCAGGTTTTAGACTGAGCTTGAAATTCATTCTTAGTAAAAAACTTCATTTTAGGCGAAATAATTCCGTGGGCCTGTACAACAAGCTTGGACAGCACTTTATCCATTGCAATTGCGCTGGCAGTAACTCCGCAACCTACATAAGGAACATTCGCCATTTCAAGAATACCCATTAGCTCACCATCCTCACCGTGCGTTCCATGGGTTGCAGGAAAGACTATATCTATTTTTATCTTGGAACTTTTAGCGATACCTTTACCTGGTTTCACGATTGTTAGACCATTGTCGATAAGTAGCTGAAGCTTCTGCGACTTGCTTACAAATTCATTTATCTCATCTGACTGGTAAATTTTTATATCTTTTAATTTATCATCACTATACCAATTTCCAGATTTAGAGATATAAACAGGTATCACACTGTAATTTTTGGTTGCCTCAAGTGGCTTAATAATAGCGGATAAAGCTGTAACAATTGAAACATCGTGTTCAGCTGAACGAGAGCCAAAGATTACTGCAATTGTTTTCATACTATTATGAGTATGGCAAACAAGTGAGATAATTTACAAATTATTCTGGCTCATCGAGGTAGGCGTTCAATACTAAACTTAATCGTGGGCCACCTTGCTCAGTCCTTAATCTCATGCCATGATGAAATAGTGATTGCCCTGCAAAAACTCCAAAATCAAACTTATTGGTATCAAGTAAGCATGCGAGTCCCTTCTGCTGTAAGTTATCGACGATAGCGATTCCGTCATTAGAATAAGGGATATTATCACTAACACTTGCATCAATTATACGCGTTCCACCAGGTCCGCTACCGAAAGATATCGTGGGTCCTCTTAAACTAGGTGCATCACGATGTGGGTATTGATATCCCGATACACCATTTATAAAATCATATAAATGCAAGGAAATATTCGGAACTACGCCGAACGCATTGAAATAGATTTCAGAAATTTTTTGTTGTGTAGTGCTATGTACTCCTCTTTGAAACTGTTGTAAATTAAAGTTCGTATAGAACCATACCCCATTTCTAGACTGTGATAATCCATCGCGTTGATTACGCTCATTAAATATAGTCTGTGCCAAATCGACTCTTAATCTATCTCTAACGATAAGACCTCCGACTTCTGAAAATGTCTGTACCCTCGTCGTGTCACCTTCAAATAGCCATTCAGGAGCAATTTGAGCTAATGATTCACCAAATCGAACTGCCGTTTCAGCGACATCAGGGAAACCTTTACAAATCTCATTTTGCCCTGATCTTAAATCAGTGAACACATCCATATGTTATATTATATCACATTTGTCAATTATTATCAACTATAGTTGTCTGTCCAGTCGTTTTGCATCATAACAATATCGCCATTTGCAATTATATATTCGAGGTTTTTATAAAATTCTAGCGGTTCTGCCTCTATTCTCAGCTCACCTTTGAAACCATTATCTCTCATCGATTTTTGTATCACTGGTCTAACAGTGTTTTCCATTAATACGACTATATCTGGATTGGATTCGGCTATTTTTTTGCCTAGCTCTATGTGAACATTATTTGTTTCTTCTCCCTGGTCTACGAGACCAGGTGTCACATACCATTTACGTTTAGCTTTAAGTTCAGACAACAGTTTAAGCCCTGCCGACATGCCTTCTATGTTTCCATTGTACGTATCGTCAATGATCCACGCGCCACTAAGTTGTCTCGGCTCCATTCTATGTTTATGTGGAGTAATTTTCGAGATACCGAGTTCAATTGCATTGGCTTTTAAGCCTAGTTTATAAGCTAAGGCTACAGCTAGAGCTAATGGCGCAACATGATGTCTACCCGTCAGCCTGGATTCAACCTTTATTGAAATACCAGATTTATTCATAACAAAACTTAGCTTGTTAATTTTTACATCAACGTTAGCTATAGTCCAACCCAGAACAGTACTTGAGCTATACGTTTGAGTTTTAGGAGGGATATATTTCTTCAAATGTTCAGAATCAGTGTTAAAAAATATATTTTCCGGTGAAACGAATTTTTGAATTTCTAGAAAATCGCCAGCAATCATTTCTATCGAGTCATATTCATCTAGGTGATTCGGTGCAAGTCCAGTAATAATCGCGTAGTCAGGCTTGAGCATCTCTGCCATATCTGATATATCTCCAGGCTTACCCTCGCCGAACTCAACGATGATAATTTCCTCCGTGCCTGTTAGAGATTTTGCGAATTTAGCATGTGAGGCTACAACATTTAGATTACCCAGGGTCATGGCGACATTTTTCGATTCTGACAAAATTAATGCAAGCATTTCTTTCATTGATGTTTTGCCGTAGCTACCTAAAACTGCAATCTTAATAGCCCTGTGTTTGGCAAATATGTCTTTTGCTATTTGTCTCTGTTTGTTTCTTTCTGGCTTAATAATAAATTTTAAGACTAAACTTGCTAAAATCCAGTAATAAACAACTGAGGTACCTGATGCAATTAGGTATGAAATAACCACTGCAAATACGAAATTTTTTAAAGGCATACCAGCACCGATTGCAAAAATTCCTATCGCAAATATAAATGCATAGTGCATATATCCGGCTAAAACCAATAATCTCGCACGATTAGTTAGTACCAATGATTTTCGATTTGATACTTTGCTAATCGGCCTCAAGAATTTACCTAAATCTTTATGCCATTGCCATAATTTATATGGATTGTATTCGACTTGTTGGAGCATGTAGGTTATATAAATTGGTTTTTTAATACTCAATAGGCTGAGATAGTACCTCGATAGTGATAGAATTTTTGAAGTTTTATTTTGTTGGCGCATCTTTAAAAGTTTGAATTTTTTTAATTTTCCAAAAAACAGATTGTCTGACAAGTTTATCGGAATCTTCGGGATTTTTTAATAACATTTTTACTGCTTCTTCTGCGAATACGCCATTTTGCGAACCTTTAAACAATACATATGCACCTTCTTTTAGTTCTTTTTCTATGAGGCTAGCCGCCTGATAAGGGGAATCAGATTCTATAACCCTACATCCAGAAGCTCGAGCTGAAAGTGATGTATATTTATTAGCATCCTCCCCGAGTGTTATCACCAAATCTAGTTTATCTGGATTACAGTACTCACCAATCATAATATGTGCTTGCCGAGAAGTATCACCAAGCTCATTCATGTTACCAATTAGCGCGATACGCTGAGGAGCTTTACAACTATAAAGATAATCCAGTGCTGCGGTGACTGTAATGGGGCTAGAATTATAGCTATCATCGATAAGCGTAGTATCCATAATCCCCTCTAGTAAATTCATTCGACCAGGTTGTGGTTTAACTTTTGTGACCGCCGTTCTAATCAAACTTTTATCCATACCCAGCTCAGAAGCAACTGCAATTGCAGCTGAGATTGATTGTATGCTTTGTTTTCCAATAACATTTAAAGTATTCTTATCTATTTTGTTTTTAGCTAGATTAGAATCGTTGAAAAAGGTGATTTTACTTGCTTCTTCACTGTAAGCTGTAAGGTACTTCTTATCAACCATCCTATCATTAATGAAAACCTTGCCTGAGTATTTGATAACACTAAGCTCTTCCATTGCTACATTCTCAATTGTATGAAAAAACTCCATATGCTCAGGTGAAATGCAGGTTACAACGGCAATGTCAGGCTTTAACCAAGCAAATTCCGCAATTTCACCAGGTTTGTCCGTGCCTAATTCGAGTACCATAATTTCTGTTGAACTATTTTTGAGTAACTGAATTTCGTTTTTTATAAAAATTAGCAACCAAGCAAATGGATTATATAAATTCTCCGGAAAATTGCGATTAAAAATTGAACAAGGCACACCAAGATCAGTGTTATAGTTTTTAATTGTTTTTCGTAGTTTATATTGTTCTTCTAAAACAGTAGCTATGGCTTGTGTGGTTGATGTTTTTCCTGCACTACCACATATAGCAATTATCTTTGGTTTATTTTTACCTATAAATCTTGTTGCTTGCCTTCTAAGAATCGTGGCTATTAATTTTTTCATTTTTAAAAATCCCAGGCTCTATACAACTTAAATAACGATTTTAGATAATAAATCTTTGTAAGTATTTTTTTAAAGTAAATGGACATTACTCACTTATCCAGATATTCAAGCACTAAATTATCAACTTCTTTTTGATGTGTGTGATGCAAAAAATGATCTGCACCTTCGATAATTCTTAATTCTGAATCCTCGATCAGCTTATGGAACTTTTGACCAAATTCCGGTGGTGTTGACTTATCAGCTGAGCCATAGATTAGCAAGGTTGGTTGCTGAATCATTGCGGACTCGTGAACAACATCTTCAGTAATCACATTCTTAAATGTTTCTTGCATATTTTCCGCTACGAACATATCGGAACCGATTTTTTTGTACACACGTTTTCTAATCTTGTTTCGAGTTGAGCTAGGTAGTAATAATGTCGGGATTTTTGCTGTTTTAACAGCCATCCTAATTATTTTTTTCTTTGTTTTGTAGATAGACCTAACACCTGAACTTGCTAACAAAATTAATTTATCTGACACCAAAACGCCACTAGATAGACCCCTCAACGCAATAGCTCCTCCATTTGAATGTCCTACGAATGCGTAGATGTGTTTTATATCGATTTTATCTAGAAACTCCGATATGAATAGAGCGTATTTCTTAAGTGTGTATGCTTCTTTAGGTGTATCAGTCTGACCAAATCCAGGTAAATCTAACGAAATTACGGTGTATTTGTTGGCTAATGCGCTTTCTAGTGATTTGAATGTTTTTAAGTTATCACCCCATCCATGAATTAGCACAACATTAGGACCTTTACCGCGAATTTTATATTCGGTTGCTAGACCACCAACGATAACTTTGCCCATGAGTATATTATATCCTAGTTTAAGGCAAGGTGTCTTGTGTAATATTTATCTAGTTCGAAAGTTGTACGTCGTCGTATATATTGTCGTACATTAGAGAATTATAGTCATATCCAGTGTCGTAATTCGTTGGCATAAGCCCGTAGCCCTGTTGTAACCCACCAATTAGCTGGAAAATATTCATGGCGTCACTTGGCTTCTCTGGTGTAACTTGCTCATCCGATCCAGATATTGCAAGTGTCCCATTTGCTTTAACGTTTCCACCGTCTGAGTTCAAGTCTAGGTTAAACGACAAAGTAGCGTCAGTTGTATTTTTATCTAGTTCAACTCCGAAAGTGAACGTTCCTTTTGAGCCACTGTCGTCGAACACTGCCTTTATTTCAATTG
The DNA here is from genome assembly GCA_020428465.1 of Candidatus Saccharimonadota bacterium. GTDB lineage: Bacteria > Patescibacteriota > Saccharimonadia > Saccharimonadales > SZUA-47 > JAGQMY01. The sequence continues at coordinate 8,186 of JAGQMY010000025.1, read as the reverse complement.
GATATTTATCGCTTCCGTTCTGTAGCTTCAGACCAACGTCCAAATAATTAGAATCTTTTTGGTCGGGCATCGGGTAGAATCTTATATTTCGGATATAGCCACCATTTGCTTCAACCCAAACATCTGTATTAACTTTAGAAAAGTCCGCACTATCAAGTTGTTTTAACATATCATCGAACTGTAATGCTTCTTCCAAAGTTTTATCGGTTTGCCCGGTTTTGAGTAATTCTTCTAGCTTCGTATCTTTGATTGAATCTTTTAGAGCAGTAACGAAATCTTTGAATTTATCTTTATCAACTGCCACGTTTATCTTGAAAGTCGATACTCCATCAAAATCTTCTTTACCGTATTTTTCATTTATCTTAAAGACGGCTTTATCTACTGCTGTCGATAATAATCTATCCCTTATCACAGCACTAATTTTCGTAGCTATGTCATTTAGTTCATCTGGGCTTAAGGTTAGACCAGAGTCTTGTGAACCTGCGCTTGCTTGATCTATTAGAGTATGGTCAACGAAAAACCACTGATTATTTACGCTCGAGAATAAACTAGCTACTCCAGCAGATTCTGTATCGCCGAAGGCCGTTAACAATGAATCGATTCCTTCTAAACCACTAACTTTGAAGTAAATATCTGGTGTAGCATTTTCGCTTTCTGCAATCATCTTAACCTCAGAATTTACTCGCGCACCGGCAGCGCCAAAATCTAGGCTTAATTCAGCGTTGGATGCATATGACTTACCACTAATTGATCCGTCAACAGCGATAGGACTGCTGACCTTAAAATTGCCGTCGATTTTAGAGCCTTTTTTCTGATTATTTTTAGAATTAATGATATAGCTATCTATTGCGTTGGCGGTATTTTTAAGCGCACTTTTCCAGGCGGAGGTAGGATTTTTTTGGAAAACCGTGAGATAAGCAGCGGCACCACCTCCAAGAATCAATATAGCCGCAAAAACTGCAGGCAAAAACCATTTTGGCTTAATCTTTTTTGTACTTGAAGTTGTTACTTGTCCATCCATATTCATTTCAGGTGTCGCTTGAACTTGTTGAGTCGGTACAGCTTGAGTTGTCTGGCTCATGTCGGTCGCTGGACTTGGTTGGTCTATACTTTGCGGTTGCGCTGTTTGTGTCTGAGTATTTGAGTTTTCGGGCAATACCGTTGGCCCACTTTGCTCAAGAGAGGTATTTTCGGCACCCTCGTTTGCGTTAGAATTATTATCCTCCATCTTATTAGCCTCTCCTTATGGCATTAATAACTGAAGTATAGCTTAAAATTCTTATGTATTAAAGGGCTGTGCCGATTTCTTGTTGGACAAATTCTTGCAGTTGTCCACTACTAAATTCTGCATCAGGTTTCTGTACATTAATTTGGATACCGTATCCATTGTATACTTCTGTTCTGCTTCCGAAACTTACGCCGACTACCTCACCAGAGTTCTTATCAACACGAATACCTGAGTTAATAGTCACTCCTTCTTTGTAGTTATCGGGGTTAAGTGGTGGAAATTCGCCGAAACCGGCAGCTGTAAATGCTTTTTGAAGCAATGTCGTATATGCTTTCAAGTTGACTTTAACGCTATAGCTTAACAATTTTCTTCCATCTTCAGTTGATTCTGTAACATTGGTAATCGTATAAGCATTGTTATCTTTTAATTCTCTAATAAATTCATGTCTTGTATTAGCATCGAAGTTACCGAATACAACCAATGAGACATGCTCGCTTATATAGTTTAATCTTGAATTATCAAGTTCTTCATCCGTGTATTCAGAACTTTCCCATTTGTTAAGAACACTGTCTAAGTTCGGAGATGAACCATCTTCTTTTTTCTGGTTCGTATTGAATGATGTGTACCTCGAATAATCGGCTCCTACGAACGAGAGACCCTCCGTTTCAACAGTAGTATTAACTACAGCATTTTTCTGTTCATAGCTTACATGACTACGAGTCGCCATTTGCGGGGAAAAGAAGAATTGCTGAGTTTGTACAACCTTGTTACCTGTTCCGCCGGAGTTTAAGGTTCTCGTAACACTTGGCGTTGCCATACTGTTTTCGATAGCCATCCAGAATCGTCGATCATTATTTAGATATAGTCGTGTGTACCATAGATAACTTCCAGCTAACAAAAACACCACAGCAATTGAAACAAATGCCTTAGCTAATTTACGCAAATTCCACCCTGAAACAAGGACTATTAGTGCTCGATATAGTCTGTTAAACCATTTTTTGATTCCAGACAATAATTTTTTCATATTCATGTATTGTATTGTACCAGGCTTAAATAGATTTTATATTATAGATTTTGCTCTGATTACTAAAAAGTGGTGGAGCTAAGGAGACTCGAACTCCTGACCTCTTGTATGCCATACAAGCGCTCTAGCCAACTGAGCTACAGCCCCAGACAAGTAAAAAGTATAAAGTAAAAGAGTAAAATGTAAAAGATTGACCTTTATAGCCAATCTTTATCGGGTATCGCCCACCCGGCTCGGGCGTTTTTTGTTTCTTGTCCTTCGAAGCTCACTAGAGCGAAGAACGGATATTTTTATTTTACTCGAGCCTTAGATACCCGTATAAGTAAGTTTATACGCTTATGCTTCTTGACTGTCAAGGTAGCGTCGTAGTTCTTTAAACGGTTTTATTTGTAGGTAGTATTTCTTAAACTCTGCTTGATTCATTTCACCTAATGTTCTATCAGAACCGGTAGGGATAAATACAACGTTCCAACCAAAGCCACTTTTACCCCTTGGCTTATCGCTTAATTTTCCTGATAACTCTTTCTCAAAAATTTCTAAATTTTCGCCGTCGAAACAAGCGATTGCCGCACCAGCGACAGCTGATTTATCGCGTCCATCAAGTAATTTGCAGAGACCTTCAACACCTATACTTTCTAGAAACCATTTGATTAAAGGGCCTGGTAATTTTCCGAGCTCATTAAAAACAAGCTTCGTATCTTCAACAATCACTGGCTTATTTAGTTTTTTATATGCAGATTTAGCTTTATGCTCGATTATTTCAGCTAAATCTAAACTCTGTATTTCTTCTACATCAGCTTTTTCATGCTCTATCTTAAGTCCAACCATATCGTTGAATAATTTTGCTTTATGCTCGTTACCAGTAACATAAACAAACTTCATAGCATTTTTAACAGTTGTTCTTCGTTTATTACTTCTGTTCCGAGAGCGCGAGCTTTGTCTGCTTTGGACTGTCCGGCTTTTTCACCCATAACTAAATATGTAGTACCTTTAGCTACTGCTGATTGGAAAGTGCCTCCTAGGGCTCTTATTTTCTCGGCAGCAAGGTCCCGACCCATGGTTGCAAGCGTCCCTGTGATTACGAAACTTTTACCGCTCAACGGGCCACCGACGTGCTTAACATCATCTGGCCATACACCAAGGCTTCTAAATTTTGCTAACAATTCTAAGTTATCATCATCCGCAAACCAAGCTAAAATTGACTCTGCAACAATCTCGCCAATACCTTTCACTTCCATCAGGGTGTGATATTCGGCAGATCCTAGATTATCTAAGTTCTTGAAAGTATTAGCTAAATCTACTGCCGTCTGCGCACCAACATGTCTTATACCTAGAGCGTAGATAAATTTAGCCAGTGATGGATGTTTTTTATCAGCAATTGCGTTTAGTAAATTATTCGTCGACAACTCAGCAAATCTATCCAGATTAATCAGTTGTTCATAGGATAATTTGTACAAATCAGCAATATCCTTAACAAGTTTAGCATCAACAAGTGCATCGACATTTTTTTCTCCCAGGCCATCAATATCTAAGGCACTTTTACTAGCATAATGCTCAAGTGATCTTTTCAAAATTAATGGTCCGCTTGACCCCTTAACTCTATACACTGCTTCGCCTTCGGGGCGTATAAATTCAAGCTCAGGATATTGCCTTGCAAGTTCATGCTCAAAATCAAATCTTCGAGAAGTATCAGGTCGAAGATCGGTTAATACTTTAGAGACTTGGGGAATAATGTCTCCGGCCTTAAATATCACCACAGTGTCTCCGATACGAATATCTTTGCGCGCAATTTCGTCAGCATTATGAAGCGATGCATGCTTAACAGTAGTTCCGGCAACAACAACTGGATCAAATACAGCTACCGGTGTAGCTGCTCCTGTACGTCCAATACTAATCACAATGTCTCGTACAACAGTTACTGCTTCTTCAGCCGCGTATTTGAATGCTATTGCACCACGCGGAGTCTTACCTACTACGCCTAAGTCTGAGTAAAGCTTTCTATCATTTAATTTAATAACTAATCCGTCAGTATTAAATGCTAGCTTTCTGCGTTTATCTTCCCAAGTACTTACGTAATCCATAACTTCATCGATTGATTTGTGTACCTGGGCATTTTTATTTGCAGAAATCCCAATGTGCCTTATTGCCTCGTATGCCCATGAATATGTTGGAACATCTTCGGGATTATCACGAATCATATCGTATGCTAAGAAATGCATGCGTCGCTCAGCAACCAACTTAGGATCTAGTTGACGAATCGTTCCGGCTGCTAAGTTTCTAGGATTAGCAAACTCGGGTTCTCCAGATAGCCTTCTGGCTTCATTAAGCTTGTTAAAATCTTTTTTATATATCACGATTTCACCCCGAACTTCTGTTCTACCGCTAAGCAAACTCTCATACCCAAGAGAGTTCCGTAATTTTAAGGGGATATTATCAATTGTTCGTATATTGGCGGTTACATTTTCACCAACTTTGCCGTCTCCACGCGTAACGGCTGTAGCGAGGATTCCATCTTCATATATCAATGAGCAAGCAAGTCCATCCATTTTTATATCTGTAAAAAATTCTAATTTAGCTGAAGGAGACAGTTTTAATATTCTTTCAACCCATGCTTCTACTTCTTCTCGGTTGAACACATCTGTCAAGCTCATCATAGGATATTTATGCTCAACTTTTTCAAACTTATCAAGTGCTTGGCCAGCTACACGTTGCGTTGGTGAATCAGGTGTAATCAAGTCTGGATATTCTTCTTCTAATTTGGCTAGCTCATGCTTCAAACCATCAGCTGCTGCATCGCTCATGATCGATTCATCTAAAACATGATAATGATACCTATAGTCATTAATGACGTCCCTGAGTTTTTTTATGCGTTCAATGGCTTCACTACGGTGTGTCATAGTAACTCTCTATAAAGAACAAATAGGTATGCAGTGGCGAATGGTATCGCCAAAATAACCAATATATAGAACAGGATTTGCGCTAATATTGCGGATATGAATATTGAAGGGAATACTATGCTAATGAAAACAACCGTCAGCAGAATAATTAATGCTAAAACTTTCCTTAGAACACTAAAGCGTCGAAATGTAACTAGTTCTTTGGCTTTTTGTAAAGCTATTTTTGGAGTCATTTCTGGCAACGTAACAACCATCAGAGCTATAAGTGAAGAACTAATCATATAAGTTGACAGCAGAAGTAATGAAATAAAAAGCAGAAACCAGACAAATTGCTCTAGAAAAGTAACGGCAATAAAATTGTCTATAACGGTTCTAAATAAAAAATTCCCGATAGATGCGGGTATTACCTGAAGTGCTATAACTACAACTATCAAAATAAATGGGATCATTGGGTACATCCCCCGATAAAATGCCTCTTTCATCGTAACCTTATTGCCCGCTTGTTGCTGACGATATAGCCAAATTAATGCTAGCGAACTAGTTATCAATAAGAACATTTGATATAAACCAGAAATATCACCAGAAGCCTTGGTGGTTGATTGAAGCAGTAAACCTGCTATTGTGAAATTAGCCGCTAGAGTCGAAACATCGGCATCTGCAAATTGTTTGAATGCATCTTTAATATCACCGACATTGATTGGCGATGAAAATCCTCTAACAAAAACCATATACAACAAACCATAGATAATAAAGAACTTAAAAATATTTTTTTTGTTGGCCCGCATCAACTTAATTGATTTACGTGAAATTTTCAACCATGATGGGAGTGAAGGGCCTGGATATTTCACACGCTTATGAAGGCGAAAACTTTTGTATTGTGGTTTTTTTCTAATACGCGCGTCATCACTAATAATTTTTGGCTTTTTAACAATCATGTTTTTGTTTTTTTGAGCTTTTTGAACTTTTTTAGAGACAACTTTCGGTTTACCTTTTTTTGACTCGCTCACAGTTTTGATCCCATACTTCTAAGTTTTGCAATCCTATCTTCTATAGGTGGGTGCGTACTAAACATTGATGTTATTCCCTTACCTTTTAATGGGTTTGCGAAAAACAAATGAGCAGTAGAAGTATTTTGCCTGCGCAATACAGTACTGTTGTCGCGTAGCTTCTCTAAGGCACTGGCTAATCCTTCAGGATATCTTGTAGTCATTGCACCTGTTGCATCAGCTAGATACTCTCTTTTACGGGAAATAGCTGATTGGATTAGCACCGCAATGATAGGCGCTAATATCATTGCTACGATTCCGAATACCATCAGTATATTACTTGCATTATCGTTGTCGTCATTACTCCTTCTGCCTCCATACCAACTTACTCTTAAGAATATATCTGAAAGCATAGAGACAATCATTACTAAACCGAAAACAATCATACTAACCCTAATATCGTAGTTCTTAACGTGGCCCAGTTCGTGTGCCATAACTCCTTCTAGCTCTGAATCATCAAGTATTTCTAACAAACCAGTTGTTATTGCGACACTAGCATGATTCGGGTCTCTGCCCGTTGCAAATGCATTTAATCCAGAATCTTCAATTATGTGGACTTTGGGCATCGGAAGCCCATCAGTAATAGCAATATTTTCAACTATTCGCCACAACCTCGGATTATCTTTTTTTTGGATTTCTACAGCACCGTTGAATGCTAGAGCAACCTTAGAAGCTCCGAAATAACTAAAAAGCGCATACACAATAGACCCGATTAAGGCGCCAATTGTTATTGTAAAATCTCCATAATACAGTCCGCCAAAATACGACAAGAATCCGATAAACACAACAAAACCCAATATTAATAAAACTGTTTTGCGTTTATTTGCATCAATCTCCGAATACATGTTATTTCGTATTTTGTATTACGTATTTAGAATTACGTATACGCATCCTTTCCTTTTGCTGATTTAATCATACCATTTAGCATCTTATTTATGTCAGTGCACTCGTTTTCCAGAATTTTGAAATTTTTTAAATCGATGAATCCAAGGTCTTTAGCTATGTGCAAATGACTTAATGTTTCGGTTAAAGATCCTTTGCTCATACTGTAAAAATGTTTTTTATCGTTTGCAGAATTACGAGAAAAACCTTCGGCTATATTTGCCGTTACAGATACTGAGGAGCGCCTAATTTGTGATACCAATCCAAATTTTTCATCTTCAGGGAAATGTTTAGTAATTTTATATATTCTAACAACAAATGTTTTTGCTTTTTGCCAAGTTCTCAAACTGGTAAACGATTTTATACTTCCCTCACCATACGTTTGATTCTCCATAATACGTAATACGATATCCGCTATACACTATACGTTTTCTTAGAATTTAACGTCTACTGGTTTTTCAGCTGCAGCTTGCTCTGCTTCTTCAAGTTCGAAAAATTCTCTTTCCTTGAATCCTAACATTCCAGCAAAGATTACTGTTGGGAAAACTTTTACTTTCGTATTGAAATCTCGAACAGCGGCGTTATAGAAACGACGAGCAGCTTGAATTTTATCTTCAGTATCTACCAATTCTGCTTGGAGGTCTTTGAAGTTTTCATTTGCTTTTAGGTCAGGATATGCTTCTGCTACTGCGAAAAGGCTCTTTAGTGCACCGCTCAACATATTGTCTGCAGCAGCCGTTTCAGCGACACCGCTTGCACCTGTCATAGCTGCTCTTGCTTTAGTTACTTCTTCAAATACACCTTTTTCGTGCTTTGCATAACCCTTAACTGTTTCCACTAAGTTTGGAATCAGATCAACTCGCCGTTTTAGCTGGACGGTTATATCGCTCCATGCTTCATCAACACGAATTTTTGTTTTGATCAGGCCATTGTAAATACCGATTAAAACTATTACTAAAAGACCAACGACTGCTAATATCACGTAACCCACTTTAAAACTCCTTATACATTACAGTTATATTATAACACTCGTGCCGAATTTTTTTATTCAAGTAAACATCACTTTTGAACATCTATAACTCATCGCAAGAAAAAAGCCGGTCACAAAG
>JAGQMY010000024.1 GCA_020428465.1 Candidatus Saccharimonadota bacterium | reverse complement strand
TCTAACCAGCTGAGCTACTGGCCCGCTCAAAATTTTGAAATGGTACACGCGGTAGGATTCGAACCTACGACCCTCTGTTCCGAAGACAGATGCTCTAATCCACTGAGCTACGCGTGCTCGTCGCATGATGGCAATCTTGCCAAGTTGCCTCTTTTCAAATTTGCGAATCCTCTCGCAAAAATGGTAGCTACTATACAAAAATTTCAAACCAAGCAATTGCTGTATGAAATTTTTGAAAGGAGATGGCTTGTTGAAATTACTTGTGTTTATGGGCAAACTTGCTTTGACATAAACTTTGGAAGGTCAACATTACACATCAACGCAACAGGGGTAATTGTAGCATGTTTCTTGCTATTTGGCTATTCAATATTATTGATTGAATATTTAGATTTATGTTATATTAAGCATAAGCGAGCGAAAATAAAACAATACAAATCTGAAAATAAAGGATATTTTTTTGGGCGTAAAAAAATACAAACTTGACCATGGTATTGTTCGGCGATCAGGCACGGCACATTATTTGATTTTATTTGCTTTGTTCGTTGCTGAAATATTTATTTTGAAAAGTCACTCAATAAGTTCAAAAGAAATACTAATGAGCGTTACGCCACTTGCATCCGCAGAATCATCTTCTGTTCAAAGCGAACCTGTACTAAACGAATATAATGGCGATATATTGTTTATGGGTGATAGTATGTTCGCGCGTTCAGTTGGTACTCAAATTGAAAAGGGCGCCGATCCATATGAATTTGTATCAGATATTTTAGACCAGGCTTCGCTTACGGTCGCTAATATCGAGACGACGATAGCAAACCCTGAGCTTTCAAAACAGCAAACTAAAACATATACTTTCAACTCTCCACTATCTAGCCTTTCACTGATAAGTAGATACATTGACGTAGCCGCAACCGCCAACAATCACACAGGTGATTATGGATCTTCTGCAACAGCAGACATGATTGAACAGCTAGCATCTAGGGGAATTAAGCAGACTGGACTCGGAAATAATAGGTCAGAAGCTTTTACACCATTGATAGTAGATGTACCTTTAAAATCTTCTGACGGCAATTTACAGAATGTAAAAGTAGGATTTCTAGCAGTGAACGATATCGAGCTGTCGTTCACAAAAGTAGGTGATAATAAAGCAGGCGATGCATACTTTGACAAAGAGCTCATAGCCAATTCAATTAGAAGTGCAAGAGAAAAAGGTGCAGAGTTTGTTGTTGTAATACCGCATTGGGGTATCGAATACCAGACTTCACCATCGGCGAGACAAAAAGAATGGGGTAGGATTTTTATTGACAGCGGAGCAGACGCAGTTGTTGGTGGACATCCACATGTTATTCAGCCAACTGAAACATACAATGGTAAGCCAATTGTATATTCTATGGGTAATTTCATTTTTGATGGCATGTCGGGTGACGCGCGGATCGGACAGATAATTAGCCTGCCTTTGAAATTATCAACGGAATCAAAGCCAGGTAAAACGACTATCCGCAATTTAACTTCAGACACTCCGCAATCAATCAGAATATCAATTGATGATCGCGGATTTCCGCATCCGCTATAGAGAATTGTCCCTACTACTGTTAAAATTACTTCTAGATGAAAGAATTAAATGGTAAAGAACTGTCGTTATTCATAAAAGAACGGCAGGCAAAAGCTGTTCGTGGACTGCGCCAGGCAAATAACATAGCTCCTAAGTTAGCCATTATACGCACCAATCCTGACCCCGTTGTTGATAGTTATATGCGTATTAAACAAAGTTATGGCGAGGATATTTTAATAGATGTCGATGTTTATTCGATAGATCAAAATGAGGCAATAAGAATAATTGAATCATTAAACAATGACGACTCAGTACATGGAATTATTGTGCAGATACCGTTACCCAATCCAGAAGATACTAATAAGATATTGAACGCTGTTTCAGTCGATAAAGATGTTGATGGACTCGCTGAGAATTCAAAATTCGATGCGCCAACTCCAATGGCCATCAATTGGTTGCTAGCGGGATATGGTGTAGAACTTGCAGGAAAACAAATTGTAGTCGTCGGACATGGGAGACTAGTTGGACGTCCTCTCACGGATATGTGGCAAAAATCGGGCTACGAAGTAATTGTTGCTGATAAAAATACAGTTGACCTAGGAGCCTTAACAAAAACGGCAGATATACTAGTTTGTGCTACTGGAGTTGCTTCGCTCATAAAGCCAGAAATGGTAAAAGATAACACGATCATTATAGATGCGGGTGTTTCTACCGATTCTAACGGATTAGTAGGTGATGTATCATCGGACGTAAGGAAAAATGACACTTTAATAATTACTCCACAAAAGGGCGGGGTAGGACCATTAACGGTGGCAGCACTTTTTGAAAATGTTATTACGGCCGCTCGATCAAGCGTAGCAAAGTGATAATTTCGGTGTTATTAATTCGGTAACTCTAGAACGGCTTGCTGGAATAAGCTACCTTTTTCCTCGAAACTTGACCAAAGAACAGTGCTAGGAGCGGCAGTCGATAATAAACATATACTTCCACTTGGGGTATTTTCAGCTGCCCATTTAACAGCACTAGCCATGTCTTTTGTCTCAAAGCAGTCAGGCTGGTAATCTGAAGGCAACATGGCTTTAATTTTAGCGCCAGTATCTGGGAACAAGACAAGCTTAGGTATCATTAAGATTTTCAAAAGCTTAATTAGTTCTGTATAGTCATAATCCCTATCAACCCCACCGAGCATTACACACCCGACAGCGCCACGGTTGCGGACAAGTGCCTGGATACCCGCTATAGTTGCCTCTGGGTTAGAGCCGATTGCATCATCAAAGAATTTTATCCCCCTAACGGTTCTCACTTCTTCTAGTCTATGACGGACAGGTTCAAAAGTATTCAGTCCATTTTGACAGCTCATGGCGTCAACGCCGAGAAACTCAGCTGCTTTTTTTGCGAGCAAATAATTCAGCTTATTATGATCACCAAAAATTTTGGTTTTAGTCATATCGACATTTTCAAACAGATCGATTGGTAGGGGTTTCGCTTTGCAGTCAGCGGTCCAGTGATAAATCATCTCGAACTCAGGGTTGAAAATAACTGCACCGTTTTCATCCATGTAGCGCATTATGTTTCTTTTAGCTTCCCAGTATGCATTCAGATCGCCATGATAGTCCGTATGATCACGGTAGAGGTTAGTGATAATTGCAACATCAGGACTCACCTCTAGCTCGCTAAGTTGATAACTCGACAATTCAATAACGAATACATTATTCTGTGTAGCATTTTCCAGTGCCTCGAGCATTGGTGTTCCTATATTTCCGCACAGACGAACATCATATCCAGCGTTTTTAAGTATGTGTGCTAGTAAGCTTGCTGTTGTCGTTTTGCCCTTTGTTCCTGTTACACCAATGCTTTTAGCGCCTATTTGGCGCAAACACTGGAAAAAAACTTTAGTTGGAGTTGTATATGGAACTGTCATCAATCTACCTGGACATCCAGGTGTTTTAACGACAACTGTGTTCGTTAAATCAAGACTTTTCAGGTTTTCTAGGTAACTTGGATCTTCTTTTTGATCAACGAATCTAAACGATTTTACATTTCCAAATGTTTCGATGAATTTTTGGAAATTTAGTCCTTCCTTGCCTTTGCCGACAAAGACAACGTTTTTATCAAAAAATTCTGGTAGATCAAAATTACTCATGACTTTAGTTTTTCCTCTAGTATAGATTGTAGCTTATTACTTATGTTTTCTGGAATCTCATGTTGAGAGTTTAGTTTTAATGCAACATCTATTGCGCTCCCGACATCATCAACTAGCAGGTTTTTATCAGTGGCTTCTATTACGAGTTTTTTAAGACGACCTTGATAGGCCAGTAATGAAACGCAAATTCTAAGTTCCTCAGGAGTGCCAACACAGTCTAGGACTGGTTCACCAGCACCCAAAAGATCATAGAATAAACCAGACAGTGCCTCATCATCTAGATATTGGTGTCCAAAGATTAGGTCTAATTCTTCGTCCGTTAGCCATGGCGCCATCAAAATGTAGCTACTTAGTGATTTGGAGCTTGTTTTACTCCACCTAGGATGTTCACGTTCAGCTTGGTTGATTTTGAAAAGGGAATTATCACTAGTAAAAACTTCAAAGTACTTAGGGTACTTAGAGAAAATTTTAGCAACACCGACTGAACTCAATTGTCGAATAATACTGAAATAATCTAATTCTTTAGAAATATTTACGTGAACGTAATCTTGAAATAACTTCTCAAATTCAATCGACTTGCTCCACTGATGGTTTACCTGCATGCCGTTATAATCTAAATCCGGTATGCTCGCGCTAGCTTCATTAGCAACTATCACATACTTAGAGCCGTTAGCAATCGCAAGCATGCAACCAACAAGCGCAAAAATTAACGATATAGGGACATGTCCGTTATATGTGCCTGGAATTTTGTTGAGCTCGAGTAGTTTTGGGTCAATTCGTCGTTCAACAGCCAGTAAATCAACACCCATAGTTTCGGATACGCTGAGAGTTTGACCTCTGTTTTCACCAGTAGCTAATACAAAACCAGTAGTTTTTATTTGTAAGTCTTTTAGTAACTCACCCGCAACTATAGAATCTTTACCGCCACCGATGCCAAGCAGGGCATTTTCTTCGAGTTTGGCTATATTCTCATTACCAATATGTATCATACCGGATTGATCTACGAACTTAGCAATCATATCGGCGCTCAAGCTGTTTTTATAAAGAAATTCGCCGAGTCCAGATGTAAACACTAGGTTCCAAAACTGTGCTTCTGATTCGTCCATATCATAGGCGTGTTCAATTTCTGGGGGTAAAGTTGTCTTGTAGTAACTGATGCCAAGCGCTAAATGCAGAGCACGTAAAATTTTATTAACACTGTCGTTTTCGGGTAAGGGAATCGGCAAAATTAAAGATTCAGTAAATTCGTATGTCTTCTCATCAGTTTCAAGTATGAAGTCGAAAAGTACCTCATGCCTTTTATTGTTAACACGAATATTCTGATAGATAAATTTCTTGCCAAGCATTAGGGTTATTATAACAGGTGTTATTCCTAGATTAACTAATTTGAGAGGTGTTGCTTAACAAGTTCAGCGACCTGGCGAGGTGTCATGTTAGCTTTTAGAATGCAAGACAACACGCCCAGGTCTTTCATGCTGGCTGGTATTTCACTTTCACCCATATTTGTCAGTACTATAACCTTTATATCTTTACCCCAGTCTGTCGCTCGTAGCTTCGCAAGCATCTCATCACCGGTCATTTCTGGCATCATCAGATCGAGTAGAATGATATCGGGCTTCATTTCCTCGAGTAATTTTAAACCAAGTTTGCCGTTTTCTGCTGTTTCTACCTGGTATCCTTCAGCCTCGAATTTTATTCGATACATTTGGCTGATAGCCGAGTCATCTTCAACAATCGCGATCTTTGCCATAGTATTTATACTGTATTCTGCTTTTGTTTGTTTTGCAAATCTGAAGCTATTCAGTTTGTGTTTGTAGGTTAATCACTAATTTTTGTTCTTTGCGACGATTCCACCATCTTCCGATTGCTTTGCGACTTTCTTTTATTATTTTTGCTCCTACTAAGATCCCGCTAATCGTTACAGCTGAATAAGTAGCAAAGTTTTCAGGGCTGTCTAACATATTGTCTACATAATCTCTAACTGCGTCTGCACCTTGCTCAAATCCTGGTGTTGGTGTTGTCCAAAGACCTACGCCAATACCAAAAGCCGCAGCTTGTACCTTTCTTCGGCGAGGTGTTGACTCTAAGCCAAGTGCATCGTTAATTTTAACCGCATTTGCAGATCCAAAGAATGAGCTATATGCGAGAGCGCCCAATGCTCTAACTCTTTCAGAAACAGTGTGAGTCTTTTCTGATAAATCTTCTTTTTTTTCAAAAACTCGTCTTGCAAGTCCAGCAAACTTATATTCGACGTACCCTACTGCTCCTGACACCAGTGCTCCCATTGCCCATGGATCTATGCCCGTGCGTTTTTGTAATGCATCAGCTCCAAATATGCTTCCAACCCATAAAGCATCAGACTCATGATAAAGTGCTGCAAAAGCTGCTGTTTCGCCAACGCCACGTTTTACTTTATCCATTGATGTTGGCATTTCTTGTATTAGAACCACATCAGTAAGACATTTTGGTTCAATATTAGGTTCACTCATCGTCATTTCTCCTTCGACTATTTATATAACCAGTCGCCTTACTAATAGCTGTGCTAAACATTTTCTTTGCTGTTTTCCCTACAAACCTAACTGGTGGTCCAAAAACTTTTGATCCAGTTTTACCAATTGCTTTTGCAGGTGGTCCAAGTACTTTGCCAGCAACCTCAGCTACCTTGCCGATGGGCTTCGCCAGCATCCTTGATCCAACATCTAATGATAACCCTGCAATGATCCAAAAGCTTGCTTTTTTCATGTTTTCAACAACATCTGGCACAGTCCAATCTATTACTCCTGGTATACCAATACTTTTATCGTACCATTCCTCGATAGCTACCAACGCCCCATAACCTAGAAGGCCAGCGGTTACACCTATCCTTCGCGAAGATCTGTCAGCCGCTACCAACAACTCCTCTGTTGTAATGTCAGGATTGTGCATCACTTCACCAGCCATAAAAGCAGAGTTTCCTATACCAAGCCCTACAATGCTTTGTCGGTACAATGTTTTTAGATACCCTGCGTTTCCCTCTGCTGCATAGTTTTTGTAGCCTGGGTAGGCACTGTCAAACGTTTCTGTTGCGTGTCTAAATTTTCGCATGCCAGCTCCCCAAAGCGCACCAACGGCATACTGAACAGCGTAGACTCCAATCAGTAGCGCTGCAGCACCCTCTACTTTACCGTGACTCTCTGCAACTTCGATCGCAAGTGGAATTGTAGTGGCTTCAGGCAGTCTAAGTCTATCGGCCATCTGGCTAAATCCAGTCGCTGCTACCATGCCGACTGTCTTAGCTTTCTCTCTTTTGCTATCTGCATTTGTATATTGAACGTATGCATCTACACAAAAAGCATCAAGAGTTTCATTTGCTGTTTGTAAAAACTTATATACGTGCTTTACGACTGGTGTCTTCTTTGCAGCCCCAATAATATGTCGCCCAAATTTTCGGTGTGCGCTATTAGGATCGGCGCTATCATACCAATCAAAATTCTCAACCTGTTGTGTGTCCAGAGCGGGCAGCGAAGGATCCTGAGTAGTAGTTAAAGTATCGTCAGTGTAATCTAGAACTTCAAAATCAGTATTCTCTACACCGTCAGGCTGTTGTGTCCAATCAAAAGGCGCTTCGCTAAAAGATTCTGTACTAGTTTCGCGCAGTTGACTTGCGGCACCAAACGCCCCAGGGGCAGTGAATTCAATATTTTGTTCTGTCATAAAATTATTTCTTAAATAAAATCGCGTACAGAATGCTACATAGGCTTTCCTGCACGCGATTAGTTTACAAAGTTCTGTGTCATCAATGTGACTTAAGCAATATTATACCAATAAATACAAAAAAATCAAGTATTTTTATTCCAACACTTTCTTTATTTCTTCTACCAGCTCCTTTGGCGTGTGATGGGCTTTTACAAAATATCCTGATATTCCATAATGCCAAAGTGTTTTTGGTGCTTCGCTTCGACTCAAGTTGGTTAACACTACTACTGGGATATCAGAATAATCTAGATTCTTTCTGAAACGACGTAAAAACTCCTCGCCGTCCATAACGGGCATCATTAAGTCGAGTAATACCAGGTCGGGCAATTGACCTAGCTCTTTAACAGTTTTTAAGGCTTCAAGTCCATTGTGTGCTTTTCTTACGTTGAAACCACTTAGTTCCAGTTTTTGCTCATAAAGGTTAGAAATACTAACATCATCCTCGACTAAAAGTACTAGTTTTTTATCATATATTGTGTTTGTAATTTCTGTCATCACTAACTTTAATAACACAACCTTGTTAATAAATGTATTTGATTTTTAAATATATTATGCTATAATGTATTTCAGTTACTTAAAGTAACATTGAACGTTTCAAAGCACACGTAAGAGGCGACTGACTACAAATAATCGGCGTTTCTTGCGTGTGTTTTTACATACAAGAACTAAACATCATGACAATAACAGACTTACCTGAAGCAAATTTATCCCCAACTCATAATGAGTTTGATCCTTATAGTATGGACTTGGAAGGCGACGAAGCACATTTTCTTCTAGCTCGCTTAGCTGAAGAAGAACTTCCATATGTAGACGCTAGCACTAATCCTGATATAGGCAGTAGATCGATTTATTTGCTTGATGGAACTAGTAAGTTTGCAGATTTAGCTCGTGCGCTGGAAGCTGAAGTTTACAGTATTGATTGGAAACAAAAGCGTGCAACTACTCGCGAGGAAGCAAGAGAGCTAGAAGCAAATTCAAGATTCTTTTTACTTGTAGATAACGACCTAGACGGCCCTCAAGTTGTGGGGACTTTGAGAATCGCAGATTGTGATAGAGGTAATTCTGAGACCCAAGAATTTTATAAAAATTATTTTAATAAGACGGATTTGCCTAAAGAAATAGCTTTGGATGAAGGTAGAGAAGGCGCTTGGGACATTGTAGGAGTTGCTGTCTCAAACGATGCTACAAGAAGAACCGGACTTGAATCTGCATGGTTATATTTTGCAATGCACAAAAAAAGTGTTGAAGAACGGGTAAAAAAATGGATTTCTAATATAACAGATGAAGAAATACGAAATCTTAGAGATTTCATAGGTATACCATTTGAAGAAATTTCAACTCATGAGAAAGCACATATTTACGATGAGGTAGGAAATATTGTAAAAACACTCGGCTTTTTTAGCGTGGATGCTTCAATTGTTGCTGAAACGGTTGAGCAAAATATCGCCAATTTAGAAGGATCAAGAGGTATGAAAAGATTTATCGCACAAATTGCAATGATAGGTCTTTGGGGTTCCATAACTAGACCAAACTCTGATGCCGATAAAATAGCATCTTAACATTTATGTAAATAAACTAGTAGCGGTATAAGTTATTATCGCTTAAAATAAGCATAAGATGGATAGCTATCTTTTTTTTACTTTTTTAGTTGATGCACTAATTCTGTCAGGTAGTCTTATTGTCTTTACGAGAAATCCAAATAAACTCGTTAACAGATTGTTTTTGTTGATATGCTTTGTTTCCATTGCATGGGCTACTAATTTTAAATTTATTGAATCTCCGACGACTCTTGATGCGGTAAAAATTTTAAATAGCTTCTCTTACTTTATCGCTGTTGTATTACTTTTTTCGGTAGTTATTTTTACTTATTATTTTCCTGAAAAAAGACCACTTAAACATCTTAAGACTTTTTCACTTTATATAATTGTTGTTGGGTTGTTGAGCTTTACAAAAATTATTGCAGGAGATGTTGAGGTGTCTAGCAATGGATATGTTTTCTCATATGGGGTAGGCACTGTATTTTATTCGGGCGCGTTTTTGGTAGGTCTATTACTAATAGGGCGAAATCTTTTAGTTGACATTAGAAATTTCAATACAGAAGCAAGGACGCAGGCAAGAATTGTTGCTACAGGATTCATACTCACCTTCTTTGTGGGGTTATTTTTATCTCTTGTTCTCCCTGGCATTAATCAAGCAACTAAGCTAGATGATCTATCTCCATTTTCATTAGTACTATTCCTTTCCTTTACAGGTTACGCTATCGTTAAGCATAAACTGTTTGACTTTAGGGCACTTGTAGTTCGTTCACTAAGTTATGTATTAGCAATCGGTTTATTCTCAACAGTTTATATAAGCATCCTATATCTGATAAGAAGGCTTATCTTCGCTAATACAAGTGTATCTACGGGGCAATTAGTCTCTAATGTAGCCGTTGGACTTATTATCGTATTAACCTATCCTAAAATCAAAAAATATTTCGATCAGATTACTAAAAAGATTTTTTTCAGAGATGCATACGATTCGTCTGAGTTTCTAGACAAGCTCAACAGGGCATTGGTAGCGGACACGGAACTAGAGGGTTTACTAACGAAATGTGCACTTATTATACAAGAAAATCTTAAAACTAGTTTCTGTACATTTTATATTCGTCAGACATCATATTTTCCAGATAGATTTATTGGAGCTCATAGAAAAAATCCTGAAATTGAGGAAATAGAAAACTTAAATAATTTATCCAAGAAACTGCATAAAAAAATCCATACAACCGAAGTTGAGGCAGATAATGAAGATGAAAAAAAGCTAAATGAAATACTCAAAGATAACGACGTAGAGCTAATTGCCAGACTAGTGAATACGGTCGAATATCAAGTAGGAGGTATAGGCTATATATTCATTGGTCCCAAAAAGAGTGGTAGTCTATTTAACCAAGAGGATTTGCGTGTACTAGAGATAATTGCAAATGAGTTAGTAATTGCAGTAGAGAATATCCTGCGATTCGAAGAAATTGAGGAGTTCAATGTTACTCTTCAGAAAAAGATTGATGAAGCAACAAAAGAACTCAAACGCTCCAACGATAAATTACTCGCCCTCGACGAAGCAAAGGATGAATTCGTTTCAATGGCATCTCATCAGTTACGTACGCCACTAACAAGCGTCAAAGGATACATTAGCATGGTTCTAGAAGGCGATGCAGGTAATATTAATGAGACGCAAAAACAAATGCTCGGACAGGCGTTATTTAGTTCTCAGCGAATGGTTTATTTGATTTCAGATTTATTGAATGTATCTCGACTTAAAACAGGTAAGTTTGTTATTGAGCCAAAACCGGTTTATTTACCTGATGTTATTGAATCAGAAGTCGCTCAGCTATACGAAGGCGTTAATTCTAAAGGTTTAACGCTCGAATTTGATAAGCCTAAGTCCTTCCCAACAATGAATCTAGACGATATGAAAATTAGACAGGTTATTATGAATTTTATGGATAATGCGATCTACTACACACCTAACGGAGGCAAAATCACAGTTGCTCTAAAAGAAAATAAAGAAAGTATAGAATTTATCGTTAAAGATAGCGGAATTGGTGTACCAAAGAAAGAGCAACATAAGTTATTTGCAAAGTTCTATAGAGCTGAAAACGCGCGTAAAGCTCGACCCGACGGAACAGGTTTGGGACTTTTTATGGCGAAAAAGGTTATTATCGCCCAAGGAGGGTCGTTAATATTTGATTCCAAAGAAGGTAAGGGAAGTACATTTGGCTTTAGTTTCCCTCGAGAAAAACTAGAAGTTAAGCAATAGCAAAAGCCTAATTAAGCATAAGAAATATTGTTTTATAATAGTATTGACAATTCTTACAGCTTGTGGTAATATGGATTACGAATCATCCATTAATAATTTAAGTGGGTGGGAATAATTAAGGAGAGGAATCTTATTTATCATGAGAAGAGTAACAAGTAAAGGTATAGTAGGAACTACAGCTGGTCTTGCAATGTTAGGTGGTGTTTTCTTTGCCGGACATGAACTGTGGCCTAGTTCCGAGACTAAAGTAGAAACAACATTTGATGTCGATGCAGGTATTAAAAAGATACACGATGCAGCTCAATCTTGTGCAAGTACTGTAATTAATGCAGCCGGTGCTCATTTTGATTTTGAATCAGTCAACGATCCAAGCACGCCAGAAGATGAAGATAACAAGGTTTATGAACAGGCGAAAAACGATGGTCAATCATACGTTGATACTGAGTATACGACATGTATGGCTCAAGGTGCAGAAGAAGCTATACACGGAGACTTATCTGATCTGCAAGCAGCAATTGATGAAGCTAATATTCCACCTGTTTTTACGCCCAATTTAATTAATTTAATTGAAGTAACACCTACAACGAAGGGATAAAATTATGGAAAGTAAATATAGTCCAAATATTATTACTAGAATCGGTTTCGCATCCGGCGCGGTATTGCTTGGGATGGGTGGAGTTGCCTGTTCTGGAGACGGTGGAAATGGTGACCCTTCATATGTACCAAGAGAACCAGGTGTTACAGCAGAATCAAGCACAACTTCTTCTGCGCCAGAATCTGCTACAACTACCACAAATCCAGAATTTGAAAAAAGCGACCACGACCTTATATTAGAGAGACTTGAAGCAGCTGGATATAGCCCAGAACTCGCTGAAGAAATTCTAGCTATGGGTGAAACTCCAATTAATAACCCAGAAGAATGTATTGCTTTTGTCGCAGATGCAAAAGGTGGCGAATCAAAGGCTGTATCTGACGGATGGCTTAAAAGAGTCAATGGAGAACTAATAGTCAACACAAGTATGTTCACTACTGCTGGCGAAGGAATTATCGAAAATGATGGTCCAAATATGTTTACGGACTCAGTTGGTCAAGATTACATGGAGGGTGATCAATCAAACCCTCAAGAAGTTGCAGACTATTTCGGTGATCCTAATAAAGTTCAAGAACGAACAAGAGAAGCTGTTGCGGAACTATTCGCACGACTTTGTGGTGACCCATATGAACTATCTTCAGCGCTTACATCTGCTGCTAACATTAAACTAGGCGGTACTGACGTCCGACTTGGAGAGATTTTCAAGGGCTCACTTGGCGATTATCTAATCGACGGTGATGTTACACCTGAGGCATTAACTGACATGGCTCAAAAAGCATTATCTAAATTCGTTATCGAATACCCTGAAGGTGTTGATACGGAAGCTGAGAGAGAAGCTTATCTAGCAGATCATCCAGGTGAAGCAGCAAAGAGAGTTGATGCTTACGAGAATCAGCTAGTTGAAGCTTCAAAAATTGCTGCCGTTCTACGTAACTTTATGGGTTACATCAATACCAAGGACGTACATGTTGATATGTCATCACAAATCTTTGGTACAGACGAAGCAAACTATCCTGATTTAATTTTCTCTAATGCACCTATCGACGCAACAGGTCAACCTCACGGACTAGGCGGAGAATATGACGCAATTACAGGTACCCTACTCCAATTCTTTGTAAAGCTTAAAGCTGGATGCGTGGCATTCGAAAACGGCGCGTTAGTACTTAACTTGCTTGACGGTCGATCAGGATTTACGCATGTACTTGTTAGCGCTCCAGAAGGTTGCGTTCCTATGATTGTAACAACAACTTCTACACCAAATTCAATTCCAAGTAAGCACGATGACGGTAAGTTACCTGGTGACGGAACCGGAGCTTCTCAGGACCCAGGAACACCTGATGTTCCAGGAACAGGTCCTGCAGGACAGCAGCCAGGAGGTGGTGGTTATGTGCCAGGAGAAACAACTCCATCCACACAGGCTCCAAATACATCAACTTCGACAACAAATCCTACAACTTCAGCACCAGTACCAGCTAGCACTTCAGTAAGTACTACTGTACCTCAGGGCGGTACATTACCTCCTCCTCCAGGTCCTGAAAGAATCGTACATAGCAACAGGGTTACTACCTCAGAAGTAGTTTTGAATCCTGTTAGCAACAGAGCAAGATTAGCAAGTTCAGTAATAATTAGGTTATAGGAGATAAATAAATGAGTTTCATCAAGAGATCAATCAATTACCTAAAGAAAAATCTTAAAAAATCAGTAGTTATAGCAAGCGTACTCGCTGTTGCAGGACTTGGAGCACTTCATAATGTAGGGGCTAAAGCTGAGTTTTACCCAGATAGACAGCCATATGACTACAATAAGCCTTGTAATCCTAATGATGCTGACATCTATGACAGATGTGGATCACTAACAGGTCCAGTATTTAACTCGTTCATCAATACACCAAGTTATGGTGATGAAAGAGCGTTTGTTGATGCCAGAATGAGTGATCAGACAGCAGCAGGAAGCTTCAAAAATGTTTTACCTGATGTAAACAAGGGTAGTAAAGAAGTTGTTATACGACTTTATATCCACAACAATGCAAACCAGTCTACTAATGCTAGTGGTCTAGGTATAGCCAAAGACACTAAAGTCAAGGTAGCACTTCCAACGGCAACAGCCAATGTATTAAGAGCTCGGGGTTATATCTCAGCTTCTAATGCGTCAATGGTAGAAGATACTGTAGACTTTACAGCCGATGGAAATTTCAAACTTGAATATGTTCCAGGTTCAGCTACATTGTATGACAATGATAATTTTGCTGGTGGCGTTACTCTAAGCGACGATATCGTAGGTAATGGAGCAACGATTGGGAGTGATCAATTAGACGGAAACTTCAAAGGATGTTTTGACTACGAAGCTGTCGTACAGATTAAAGTGAAGGTAGTACCACAGACACCACCTACTATAGATCTGACAAAGCAAGTTAGAATTTCAGGTCAGCAAGGCTGGCAAGAAACCGTAACAACAACTCCAGGTCAGAAAGTTGATTGGTTGCTTACTACAA
This sequence comes from Candidatus Saccharimonadota bacterium, assembly GCA_020428465.1. Classification (GTDB taxonomy): domain Bacteria; phylum Patescibacteriota; class Saccharimonadia; order Saccharimonadales; family SZUA-47; genus JAGQMY01. Next base: position 2,864 of record JAGQMY010000024.1, on the reverse strand, counting down.
CTACCAAAGGTGAAGGTGTAAGCACAAACATGATTACTCGTGATGTTTTACCTCCTCACGTTAAGCTAGTAAGCGGAAGTGTAAAATGGATTGATGCATCTCAAAATGCTACTCAAAACGACACTGCACTATTTGACGGAGGATTAAATCTCGGTAATTATAATACCGGAAGTGGTTATTACATAACGTTTTCAACTACAACACTTGACGATTTCAATACTTGTGAAGTTAAAGTGACGAACTTAGCTTACTCAAGAAGTGATCAGAATAGTGAAATTAGCGATAGTGCTGATCTAGTAATCAAGAAAGATAATTGTACTCAACCTGTTGTTAAGTGTGACAGCTTAACAGCTATATCGCTTACATTAAAGAAGGGTGAAACCTCAGTATTCACAGTATTTGGTTCCTCTACAGGCACAACCATTACTGGATACAGGTTCCTCGTTAACGGACAAGAAGTTAAGAATACTAACAGTGCAGCTGAAAACACATACACGTTTACAGCAACAGATCTTGGTAAATACATCGTTGAAGCTAAAGTTAAATCACCAATCGGTGAGTTTTCAGGTGATAACTGTGTTAAAACACTAGATGTTGTTGACCAGATAAAACCAATATACAGATGCGATAGTTATTCACTAAGTAAAACTACTCTAAAAATCAACGAACAATTTACTGTTAAAGTTAAGCTTACAGCTAAGGATGGTGCTAAATTCAAATACGCAACATTTACATTCGGTGATGAAGCAAAAGATATAGATAAATTTGTTACTAACAAAGTTGAAAACGACACTGTCACTGTTAACCACAGCTATGCTAAGGCAGGTACTTATGGTACTAAAGTTAAACTTACGTTCGATGTAGACGGCAAAAATGTAGATATAGAAGATCCTAAATGTACTGGTCAAGTAAAAGTAAACCCAGAAGAAGTAAAAGGCGTAAAAACTCTTCCAAACACTGGTGCAGGGGACACATTCGGAATCTTGATGGCTGTAGCAGTACTTGGTACATTAGCTCACCGCCGCTATACGTTGAAGAATCTTGGTAGATAAATCTCTCAAGTAACCCCTTAGCCTGTGGATAAAACTGGCAAAACTGCTGGTAAGGTGATAGGGTAGGGTTAGGTTTTAATGAACGCTTATTAGAAAAGTTCATTCTCCAAAACAAAAATTGAACTTGTGAAAAAGCGTAAAACAAACCAGGAAAAGCGAGTTATGACTGACCGCTCCTAATTAAAACCAAACAACAAATCAAAATCGAAAAAAGCGCCCTTCCCTGCATGTCTTGAAAAACGAAGGTATAGTGGCGCACGCCCTCAATATCTGAATGGGTATTGAGGGCTTTTGTCTTGTTTCTAAGCTATTGTAATTAACAAATCTAACACACTACAGATATAAGAATTGGTCCAAATCTAGTTTTCTGATTCGAAGGGAAGCTCTTTTCTGAGCATTAGCAATCTCAAAGAAATAATCATAATATAAGAAGTTGTAAATACGCTAAATATAACTTCAAATAATGAAACCGAAATTTTATATACCGATAATCCATCATTATTAATTCTTGAGCTGAACCAATCAGGTATTAGATTTAATAATAAAAGTGGCATACCAACAATAATTATCAATGCAAATAGTCTAGTAAGTATCCTAGCCACGACAACTAACCAGAATTCTGAATGATGAAAAGAGTCGGGATGTTTAAAAGAATTTGCTATTACGTAATTATTGTAATTATCAACAATAAGTACAGTGAGCATCCAAATAACTAAATATACTGCTGCTCCTGCAACAAACCAGAAAAGTATAGACTGAGTCTTTTCCACAAATGAGCTCTGACTTATGTCAAATAAAGAATCTAGTAAATTTTCTCTGAACTCAATCAGTTCACCTGGAATTGACTTGGCATTGAAGAAAAATAATATCAAATAAGAACCAAAAGAGATGAAAGTACTAAAGACTAATATTGTCATTAACTCAATTTTAGATATGAACAACAAACTTCGTGACTTTTGACTGCTGGGTATAGACTTTATTTCTTGATCCATATCTTATCTATTACTTTAAAGATAACTACGGCTCCACTCCGTCGACGGATTTACCAGTTTCTAGTACTGTGTTACCGCTGAATGTTACTGCTGATTTGTAAGAATCCCATCCTTGTCCCGGGTACCAAATCCCATATATACCAACTTTGGGGCTATCTACTGTTGAGAAACGGTTGTTTTTTACGACCGTGTTAGTAGGCGTAACATTTGCAGAACGCGTATCAAACAAATACATAGAATAAGCGCCGTTGGCGATTAGGTTATTCTCAATAGTGTTATTTGCTGCTAGTAGAGTGTTAATTACTCCGCTCAAGTATTGAAGCCCGCCTGGTGTTCCTAGTCTCATTGAGTTATGGTAGATTCTCCAGTTAGAAACCCCTCGACTATCATTGACTGCAATTACACAATTTGTGTGCCAGTCGTCCCCATCATTAGCAACGTCATCAATATCATGACAATAGTTATCTTCAAATACTAAGTTTTGACGAGCTTGTATGGCACCACCATTTCTATATATTTCACAACGACGTACGGTGATATTGTCGTATCCCCAGATTGCAAACTGCGTTACAAAGTTAGGATTTATTTCGCAATCTTCTAAAACAACGTTAATAACACCTGGATCTACCCGAAGCGCAGTATAGCCATAGACTATATCAGATAGCTTAAAATTCTTAACGGTTACATTGCTAGCGTTAATGTTTAGATATTTACGAACATCTAGATTTGTGTATGTTCCTGATTCTGAAATAGTCATTCCGTCTGGTTTAAGGGTAAGAGATCCACTTGGACCTGTATTAGATGGACCAGGCCAGCCACA
>JAGQMY010000023.1 GCA_020428465.1 Candidatus Saccharimonadota bacterium | reverse complement strand
CTCACACATAAGTCTCTCAACTTATTCCAGGTCAAGATGAGAACGAAGATTATATCGAAATTTTTTAAATTTCCAAAAATTAAACTTCATAAATTCGCATCGATTCTGGAAACTACAAAAACAAAAACGTACGAAAACAAAAAGTTGGCTGCTGATTAGGTGACTTTAAACAAAAATATGTCACAAACAAAAATCAAAAACAAAATTAACAACAAACATTTGCCGGTATTGCTGAATGAAGTTCTAGAAGGCTTAAACCCTAAAAAGGGTGAGAGTTATCTGGACTTAACAGCGGGCTATGGAGGTCATGCGAAAGCAGTTCTGGATATAACTAAATCTAGAGCTATTTTAGTAGACAGAGATATCAATGCCATAAACGATCTCAATAATTTATTTTCTGGCGAGAGAAATATTGAGATTAGGCACCAAGATTTTCTGCAAGCATGCCGAGATATAGCTGAAGAGCAGGTAAAGTTTGATTTGATTCTGGCAGATTTAGGTGTAAGTTCACCGCACCTTGACAACGCAAACCGTGGGTTTTCGATAAACCAAGACGGTCCACTAGATATGAGAATGGACGAAAGTATTGATTTAACTGCTGAAAAAGTTGTAAACACATACTCAGTAACAGATCTCGAACGTATTTTAAAAGAATACGGCGAAGAGCCAAAAGCCAAGCAAATGGCAAAATTAATCATAGATAGTAGGCCACTAAGAACGACCCATGAGTTAGCAGAAGTAGCGAAGAAAGTTTGGCGTGGGTTTTCAAAAACTCATCCTGCAACCAGATTATTCCAGGCGATTCGTATCGAAGTAAACGATGAACTTGGACAGCTCAAAGAAGCTTTGCCAATTATGGTTAAGCTGCTGAAGCCTGGTGGAAGGATAGCTATTATAACTTTCCATAGTTTAGAAGACCGAATAGTCAAACAATATTTGCAAGATAAATCTGGTGATAGATACGATGCCGATCTATCATTACTGAATAAACGACCGATATTGGCATCAGATAGTGAATTAGCTTTTAATCCGCGTTCTCGTAGTGCGAAGTTACGAGTAGCGCAAGCGAAAATAAAAACAAAAGAAGGGCAGGGCTAGTTATGCCAATAAGGGTAAAAACAAGCTCACGCACCTACAAAGTTAAAGTCAGAGTTATTTAGCCTAGTTAAGAAAGAGGCAAACTGACAAACGCTTGTAGAAGCGTTCAAAAAGGAGCTGAGGAGTTAAAACCTCGGCTCCACCAAAACAAAAACAAAAAAATATGACATACTCAACATCACTCGCAATAGGCAAAACGAGATTTTCGACTAGGGGACAGAATGCTGTTTCATTTCGCAATGATTCAAAGCGGCTTGGACCGGTGAGCAACGCAATAATATTGATTATTCTTGTCTGTTTAATTGGTTTAATTTATCTAACTCAAGTTACGAAAACTAATGCTTATAGCTACAAAATACAAGAATTACAAGAAAAACAGTCGTCACTGAAGGAAGAGCAAAAAGATTTAGAGCTCACAGCAGCTCGATTAAAATCAATTGATTCTGAAGCAGTGGCAAAGGCATCATCAGAACTCGTTTCTGTAGCACCTACGGCAACTATTCAACAGTAATATCAACGCTCGTTAACATATAATGGTATATAGATGGATAAGTTGCCCTTTATAACTTCCGCTAAGCGCATAAAAATTTATTACGTTGTAGCTACGCTTATTATCTTAATATTTGGTTTAAGACTTTTTTATTTACAGATTATTCGACATGGTTATTATGAGAGTGAAGCTCTAAGTACGCAATTGAAGCAGTATGAAATTCCAGCTGACAGGGGAGGAATATATGCGTATGACGGCAATGATGTAGTCCCTCTGGTATTAAACGAGACAAGATATAGAATTGTCGCTGATCCGGAACTTGTTAAAGATACTGATGCAACGGCTAATAAATTAGCACCTATTTTAAATTTAGATATTAATAAAATTAAAGATCAGCTTAACGCCGATAGTCGCTATGAAATTCTAGCTAACAAGCAAACCAAAGATATTAAAGATAAAATTGACGAATTAAAGCTACCTGGTATATTTACTAACGAAAAAATAGCGCAAAGAGTTTATATCCAGGGATCAATTGCTGCGCAAATTCTGGGTTTTGTTAATGATGAAGGAAAAGGTAGCTACGGAATTGAACAGTATTTTGACAGTGAACTAAGCGGAACGCCAGGTAAAATTAAATCTTTAACAGATCGAAATAACGTACCATTACTAGCTACAAAAGATAATCTGCTCGTAGATCCGGTGAATGGTAAAAATATCGTACTTACAATCGACGTAGCCATGCAAAGGCAACTTGAGACAATTCTTAAAGAAGGCCTTGAACATGCAATCAGCGATTCTGGAAGTGTGATTATTATGGACGCTAACAGTGGTCAAGTTAAAGCTATGGCTAATTTTCCGAGCTACGATCCTGCAAAGTTCAGTGAGGTTGAGGACGCTTCGCTATTCACGAATCCATCTGTCAGTGAACCACTAGAGCCTGGATCAACTATGAAAACTTTAACAGCGGCTGCGGCGCTAGACACGGGCTCAGTTACACAGGACCAAACTTATTACGATCCCAGTAGCTTTAAAGTTGATGGTTACACCATAAAAAATATTGAAGAAGATGGTGGTGCTGGCGTAAGAAGTATAGCGGATATTCTCCAGCTTTCATTAAATACCGGTGCGACATGGCTACTGATGCAAATGGGTGGTGGTGAGCTAAACGAACAGGGTAGGCAAGTATGGTATGACTACATGGTTAATCATTATGGTTTTGGCAAAATTACTGGGATAGAGCAGGGTTATGAGGCTGAAGGAATCATACCCGATCCTAATGAAGGATACGCCTTGAATTTAAAATTTGCCAACACTGCTTTTGGGCAAGGTATGACTGTCACACCACTGCAACTAATAAGTGCATTAACATCTGTGGTCAACGGGGGTGATTACTACAAGCCAACTCTTTATAGTGGGATACTTGATGATAATAATAATCTGCAAAGTGAAGTAAATAGGCCAGAGAGAACAAATGTAGTTAAAACAACAACAGCAACTAGTCTTATCGGCTATATGCAAAATGTCGTACAGAAAAATCTACGCTCAGCCGTTCGCGAAGGGTATATTGTCGGAGGCAAAACAGGTACAGCCGAAATTGCTAATCCGGACGGTGGATATTATGAAGACCAATTCAACGGAACATATGTCGGTTTCGTAGGCGGTGATAAACCTCAATATACGATAGTAGTAAGGGTTAATAAGCCTAAAATTGCCGGTTATGCAGGATCGCGTGCTGCTGCACCTATTTTTTCATCGACAGTGAATATGTTAATAGATAACTTCACTGTACTAAGAAAGTCTAATTAGTGATAAAATGTTAAACAGAAAAAGAAAGATAAATATTTAGATATGTACCAAAATAAAACTCCGGTAAAAAAAACGTACAAACTAACTTGTAATGTAGCTCTGCTAGTCTTTGAATATAGCGCTAAGCAAAGGCAAAAAATGGAGTTTCATGGCGTACGTACACAATGCATTACAGGTAAAATTAACAGGGAGTATGCATAATGCAAAACATAAGTTTCGTTATTGATACCAGTGCTTTTGTGGAAGCACTATTGTTCGGGGTATTTGGATTTGCTTTCGCGATGCTTATAACTCCTTTATACACAACACTAGCCTATAAATATAAATGGTGGAAGCGCGCGAGGACTAATGCCGTTACTGGTGAGAAAGCAACACTTTATCAGAAACTTCACGCTGAAAAACATCGTCATAACATACCTACAATGGCGGGAATTATATTTGTAGTTTCAACAGCTATAGTTACTTTAAGCGTGAATCTTGATAGGACACAGACATGGCTTCCACTAGCAGCCATGGTTGGAGCTGGGGCGGTGGGCTTGCTGGATGACATACTGAACATCAAAGGGTTAAATAAATCTGTTGCTGGATTGCGAGCGCGAACAAAATCTATTTTAATTTTCCTAGTATCTCTGGTAGGAGGTTGGTGGTTTTACGCGAAATTGGGTGTTGATGCCATTCACGTGCCCGCTGTAGGGGATGTTACCCTTGGTTGGTTGATTATCCCATTATTCATATTAGTCGTTATATCAACAGCAAACGCAGTAAATATAAGTGATGGTTTAGATGGTCTTGCGGGTGGTTTAGCAGCTATAGCTTTCAGTATTTACGGTCTTATAGCCATGTTGCAGGGTGAATATGGAATAGCAGGCTTCTGTATAACAGTTACAGGTGCGTTACTTAGCTATACTTGGTTCAATATTCATCCAGCTCGGTTCTTTATGGGAGATTCTGGGTCATTTGCATTGGGTACGGCTCTGGGAGTCGTGGCAATGTTAACAAACACTGTTTTGTTGCTACCTATTATTGGCGGTGTGTTCGTAGTAGAAGCTGGCTCAAGTTTAATCCAAATCATGTCTAAAAAACTCCGTAACGGTAAAAAAGTATTTAAAATTGCACCTATCCATCATCATTTTGAGGCTGAAGGCTGGCCCGAAACTAAAGTCACAATGCGATTCTGGGTACTAGGAACAATTTGTGCATTTATGGGATTGATTCTCTACCTCTTGGAGCAGTTATCGTGAATTACATGGGCTCTCGGCTGTCAGCACAGAGACACCGAAACCCGCGTGAAAATATCGGGCATGAGACAGCATTTCGTAAACATCGCCCAGACTACTCACTACCAATATTAATGAGTATATTGTTAGTTCTAGGTGCGGTAGTAGTGTTTGCAATAGGACCTGGGCTCACGAACGGCACAAATTTGCCAGAAAACTACTATAGCGTTAAACAGATTATTTCAATCATATTAGGCATAATTGGTTTTGGTGTCGCTAGCTTTATACCGATAAATAGATGGAAGAAGCTCCAATATCCTATAATAGGTCTCGCGATAATTGTAGCGTTCCTAGTTAGAATAATTGGTGATGAAATTTATGGGGCTCATCGCTGGATTCAGATAGCTGGCTTTTCATTTCAAGCTGCAGAGTTAATTAAATTAGCAATTGTGCTCTGGTTAGCTGATTATCTTAGCTCTCGCCAGTCAAGTTTTAGTCAGTATGAAACTCACATATTACGTAATATCGGTATATTAATTGGTGCTATTGCTGTAGTCGTTGCTGGTCTGCAGAGTGATCTAGGTTCGGCTGCGGTAATGATGGCGGTGGTAGGAATGATGGGATTCGTTTCCGGAATGCCTATGAAAAAACTGCTTACAGTTGGTAGTGTAGTTATGCTGATAGGGCTTATAGCAATAGTCAGTACGCCATACAGACGTGAGCGTGTTGCGACTTTCCTAAATCCAGCAGCAGATTGTCAAGCCGAGGGCTATCAAGCTTGTCAGGCATTAATTACTATTGGTTCTGGCGGTATGTTTGGCAAAGGACTGGGTAAGAGTGTTCAGGCATACGGATATTTGCCAAAACCTGAAAATGACTCAATTTTTGCAATAGTTGCTGAGAAGTTCGGTTTTGTGGGCACGGTTGCAGTTATATCTGTATTCTGGTTATTGTTTAGAAAAATATCTGCCGTTGCCAGATCGGCACCAACAGAGTATTCAAAGCTTCTGGTAACTGGTGTTCTAGTGTGGTTGAGTACACAGATGTTCATCAATGTAGGGGCAATGGTGGGCTTGTTACCGCTAAAAGGAATAACTTTGCCGTTTGTAAGCTACGGGGGAACAAGCGTGATATTTGTTATGATAGCAATGGGAATCGTATTTAATATTTCTAGGTATACAGAGTTAGATGCGTCACACAACAAGAAACAGTTTAATGACAAACAGAGTTTGCGGATTCGCTATAGCGGAGCAAGAAGAATATGAGAAAAACTAAGTATTTACTAGTAGGTGGCGGTTCGGGTGGGCACATTATGCCGTTGATACCAGTTGCCGAACAGATAAAATCCAAGGATACGGAAAGTGTAGTGGCTTTTATAGGGCAACGCAAAGATAGGTTTTCTAAAATGCTGAATAGTTCAACAGCTATTGATGAGCACTACAGTGTATATGCTGGTAAATTTCGACGATATCACGACCAAAAATTGCTAGCAAAGATATTCGATATTAAGACTCTATTTTTCAACATCCGTGATTTTTTCTTGTTTATAATTGGAATTTTGCAGTCGTTGATTATTTTAATGAAAATAAAACCGCAAGTTATATTTTCAAAAGGAGGTTATGTATGTGCGCCGGTTGGAATTGCTGGGCACATATTACGCATACCGATCATTACGCATGATTCTGACGCGATGGTGAGTCTAGCTCACCGGATAATCGCTAAAAAAGCTAAATTACATCTGACAGCATGGCCAAAAGAGCTTTATACAAAATACGACCAAAACAAAGTGTTTCAGGTGGGTATTCCTGTTAGAAAAGAGTACAAGCAAAGTTATGCTAAAGAAAGTCTAAAGAAAGAACTAGGCTATGATAATACCGACAAAATAGTGCTAATTATGGGTGGTGGTCTAGGGTCTAAGTATATAAATGACTCAATAATACAAATTGCTAAAAGTCTATTTTATAAAATTCCTAAATTAAAAATTATTAATATTACCGGTCATAAACTCTACCAAGACACTGTAATTAGATATTCTGAAGCTCTCGGCGAGCAAGCTAAACAGGTTAGGCTTATAGATTTTACAGAAGAATTGTATAAGTTTGTAGTTATATCAGATATTGTCGTAACTAGGGCAGGGGCGACCAACTTGGCCGAGCTCGCATCACTATCAAAAGCCTGCATTATTATCCCGAGTCCGTTTCTAGCTGGCGGTCATCAGCTAGAAAATGCAAAATACCTAGAAAGTAGAGACGCGGGAATAATAGTTAGTGAAAGTGAAAATAAACAGCAACTTCAGGATAGTATCTCTGATTTGTTGAGCGATGAAAAATTGATAAACACCCTAGGTATAAATCTAAACAGTGCCTTTCTGAAAAATGCTGAGTCAGAGATAGCTGAATATTTAATAAATGAAGCAAGAAATTTAGATAATATAAATCGGAAGTCATAATGTTGTTTAAGAAAAACAAAGGCCGTCTATCAGCAGTTAAAGGTAGAAGAAATAGTGGTAGTTTAAATTCTGCAAGGACTGGAAATGATGCTCCAGTAGTTAGGTATTATCGACCTGAAAGTGTTCAAAAAAAATCAAATATTAGATTAAAAGACGAGTCAGAAGTAAACAAGAAAAAGTTCAATTTATTTCAGTTTTTATACAAATGGATTGGTATATTAGCAATACTGTTTTTAGTAATTGCCAATACAACATTGTCCGGTGTCGTTATTAAGATTCAGAATTTCAATGAAACCACTCCATATAAGTCAAATAAGCAATACAAGGACAGGATTACTGATATTTTTAATAAAAACATGCTAAACAAAAATAAAATCAGTTTTAATTCTACGAAGTTTGAGATGCAAATAAAAAATGAATTCCCAGAAGTTGAGTCGGTGGTTGCAGTAATCCCGCTCGCCGGACGGGGTTTACAGGTCGGTCTAACATTGACTGAGCCATTAGCAAGATTACAAATGAATGGTAATAAGCAGACATTTTTAGGTCAAAATGGTAAATCAATAGAATATATAAACGATTCAGATAAATTGAATGAATTTAATAATTTACCTATTTTAAGCGTTCCGAATATCTCATTTAATGTTGGTGATCAACTGCTTACTAATGAGGAGGTTAAGCTAATTGACCTACTAACTAAAGAGTTTGATGGTTCAGATTCCTACAGATACTCTTTAAAAAGCATAGAATTCAACATCAAATCGAGGGAAATAATGATACGATTCAATGGTGTTAATTTCTACGCTAAATTAACGGTAGAAAGACAAATTAGAGAACAGGTAGGCTCATTAGTCGCGACTATTAAAAATTTAACAGAGCAGGGAAATCTACCTAAAGAATATATTGATGTTAGGGTTGAGGATAGAGTCTTCGTTAAATAGGTTAGTTCAGAATATATAAGCTAATCTAACTTATACATAAGTAAGCGGGTCTCCTCCTACTCTCCTACTCTATTCTATCTAAGTTCGCAAAATGTTCATGTTATTAAAAATACATATTATGTTACCTACTAATCAAAATGTCAAATATTGAAGGGCTAAAGAAGGGGAACAGGGGAGAGTGATATAAAAATATAAAATCGTGAAAAAGCAAACATTTCACGACACAGAAAACATTGAACTGTGGAAAAGTCAAATAGTGTAATAATTTACAACGAGCCCATAGGGAGATTAGAGGATTATAGAATATTGATTATGGAATAAATAATAGTAGTTAAATATATGGATAAATTCCATATAATAACTAAAACGCGTTCTGGTCCCCTGTTAAGGGGGGTATATTAGTTATCAACTATTATATATAGATTAGAGTCGCAAAATATACATTGTACGACATTATGTCAATGTTCGTTTTCTGTGCTCTACTACGATTTAGAATTAAGATTTTGAATTGTATATTATATAATTTTTGTTTTTAGAATTTTTAAAATCTTCTGCACTGCTCTTTTTAAGTTGGATTATAGAATTTAGTTTATTGATTATGGAATTTGCCTAACCTTTAAAAATCACTTAATGCTAAGTGTTCGTAATATGTTCATTATAGTAAAGAAGCATACTATTTTTCCAAGGCAGGAGTTGAGGGGCTTATTCTGCTTTCAAGCTGTAATCTAGTTGTTAGGGTCGCTAACCCGTTGCCAGTTTGCGCAAGTGTGAATTGGCTTAATGTATCAATAACATATCCTAACGCTAAGCGTACTTCTTCTTCCATACTGACTGGCAATATGTCTGGTTGCCAATTAGGATCATCAAGAATAGTACCAGTACTTTCAGGATCTCTAAATATATCTAGCTCAATCTCTTCCTGAGGGACTCTAGATATCTGTAGATGCAACGACGGTAACTTTAAGGGTAAGAAAGTTTCTGGATTTAATCTCATTCCTCTCATAGATACGCTGTATTCATCTGGTTTAGGCTGTACAGTTTCGTTCCCGCCAACATCCATAAGAGGATTTGCTTCATCTAACCTATTGATAAGTGTTGCTACCACTAACGACAGATTGTGTTCTGTCATATCTGGGTGTCGCAATGTAAAATCAATCTTTGAACCGCCAGGCATTTTCCATCCCCTAGGAAACCCGCCTCCTAGAATAAGACTTTCTCTTACGCCAATATGGAGACTGTTGACTGAATTGTATAGGTCATCAAACCCCGTATATTCTCTTACTAACAGTGTTTCTTGTACACCCGCTAGCTGGTTTATTTTCATGGTTTCCCTTTTGTATATATGAAGAATTATTAGAACTCGTTAAATGGCTATTTACAGATCTTAAGCAGCTAATGTGTAAGTTGCTTTGGCGGTGCGTTTGAACTGAGGTTTGCCCTGAAGGTTCAACAGAATGGTAGTTTCTTTAACAAATCGCTTCTTAAGTACTCTCTTAACGATTTCGTCTCTATGTAGTGGCTCGCCTGCGTCTTTTAGAACTTCTGAGATGACATCTGCAACCGTTCCTTGCTTGAAGCCCCATTCTTTTAGAGCATAGATGCCACGTCCAACTAAAACGAATCGTTTATCCTTAATAAGCTCGTTGTGAATAGCCTGAGTTGTTACGTCTTTGCGCTTGAAGTCTGATTCACGAATTGATTCGGCGATTTCACCGAAGTGCATCTGTTTGCCGTTTTCGTGCAAAATTACATAAATTTTGTCACGGATATTCTTCGGGTTAACAGTCGGCCATTTCATTAGTCCCCATCGTCCATTAAGAGTTGCTAGGTCTTTGCTTGCAGAAGCTAGCGCAGCAACAACAGCTGAATCTGGATGACCCATAGCTCCGGCTACTTCCTCAATTTTAACCGGCTTATCAATCTTCTTGATTGCATCAATAACGTTTCCCACGTTATCTCGTAGAGTTTTCTCACTGTAATTGCCTTTTAGCGCAATAGTGTTGTGAAAGTGATCGTTCTCTTCGATGTGTGTAATATTTGGAGATAGCTGAGCAATAAAAGATACGCGTGACTTATCTATTTTGTTAGCGTTTTTAACTATTTTGTCGGTAATATCTGCTACACGCGCTACACCACCCATGCTTTTTACTAGATTACTTAAGACTTGTTCAGCTTCTGCTATGTGTGGTAAATCCTTAGCAGCCATAGCTTTAAGCTTAGTCATAACGGCTTTTTCAAGCTGACGAACACGCTCTCTAGTTATTCCTAATAATTCACCAATTTGCTCAAGTGTTTCTTTACGATCATAAAGTCCATATCGACGTGCGATAATTTCACGCTCTCGTTCACGATCTATAGAAGTTAATATATCACCCACCACTTTCTCTACATTAAGAGAAACTTCGTCTTTTTGCATGGTTTCTGACATTTCTTCCCTGCTTTCATTAATAAATTTAATATAATTTTATAACAAATGTATTTATAAGTCAACTTTTATTTTATGATATGTCTATTTTACCAGTTATTAGCTAAAAATGCACCTAAAATGTATGTCAATATTACTACAAAACATAGCCCCCTGCCCCACAAGTTGCGGAGTATGGTGTTAAATGTTCCTATAGATAGCGCTTAAGTTATCTTTTGGCTATTTTGATTTTTTCTTACGCGAAAAGCGTCTTTTCGGTTTATCTGGAGCTTTATCTAGTAATTCTTGTGCTTCATTCTCGGTTAACTTAGCTGGGTCTGCACCTTTAGGTATGCGGGCGTTTTTCTTGTCCTTTTTAATATACGGTCCATACGGTCCATTTAGAATCTGAATTCCGGAGCTGAACTCTTTAATTGGCTTTCTTTTTTCTGTAATTTCGTCGATTACTTTTCTCGCTTCTTCCTCTGTTATTGTCAGCGGATCTTGGCCACGGATGGAGTAATAATTCTTATCAACCTGCACATAAGGGCCAAATCTACCTACATTTGCTTTTATTTCCTGGCCGGAGCTTGTTTTGCCTACTGTTCTAGGAAGTTTGAACATCTCTAATGCTTGCTCTAATGTGACACTTTCAAGTGTGGTTCCTTCGGGAAGAGGTGCGAATTTAGGTTTTTCATCATCTTCGGCTTCACCAATCTGTAACATAGGACCGTATTTACCATAACGAGCTACCAATGGCTTGCCGGAAGCAGGATCATTACCTAGAGTTCTCGCTTGACTACTCTCGCTTCTGGATATATCGGCAGAAGATTCAATCAACGGATGAAACTGGTTTTTGTAGAAGTCAGAAATCATTGAATTCCATTTATTATCACCGTTAGCAATACGATCAAATTCATCCTCTACTTTGGCTGTAAAATCGTAGTCTACAATTGGTAAAAAATATTTGACTAGAAAATCTGTGGTAACTTCTGCTAAATGAGTCGGGAATAGTTTGGCTCGATCAGCTCCGAACTTCTCCATTATTTCTTCAGTGGTTATCTCGCCACTCTCGAGAGTTACTTGTTTTATCGGCTTTTCTTCGCCTTCTAAATCTTTTTTCTCGATATACCCTCTGTCTTGGATCGTACCGATTGTCGGCGCATAAGTACTAGGTCTACCAATTCCCATCTCCTCGAGTTTTCTAACTAAGCTCGCTTCGCTGTATCTCGCCGGCGCGCGACTGTAAGATTCTTTGGCTAGCGCGCGTTTTAGCTGTAATTTATCACCGTTGCTTAGCTTGGGAAGGATTTTATCTTCCTTGCCTCGTCCATATACACTAAGAAACCCGTCGAAAACTAGAACTTCGCCTTTGCCTATTAACTTGTCAGTCCTGCCTGTAATCTCTATATCAACATTGGTTTTTTCGATTTTAGCTGCCGACATCTGCGAAGCTACAGTTCTCCGCCAAATAAGTTCATATAGTTTTCGTTGCTGATCGTCGTCGCCCGCTTGACTCTGGGCGATATTCGTTGGGCGTATTGCCTCATGAGCTTCTTGGGCTGATTGGTTTTTTGTCGCGTACTGACGTGTTTCGACATATTTTGAGCCGTATTTTGTTTCTATATATGACGCAATGTTACTGAGAGCTTGTTTTGATAAGACTGTGCTATCTGTTCTCATATATGTGATATGGCCGTTTTCATATAGTTTCTGAGCCAGTAGCATAGTTTGTTTAACACCGTAGCTTAACCAGTTGCTAGCTTCTTGCTGTAGAGTGCTGGTCGTGAATGGTGCAGACGGGTTACGAACGCCGGGTTTTTTCTCGACATTCGCTACTTTTAGTTCGGCATTTTTTAGTGATTCGAACAAAGCTAGTACTTCATCCTGGCTATTTAATCTATCGGATAGTTCTGCTTGAAAAAGCTCATTGTTATTAGTTTCTAACTCGGTTGTAACTTTGAAGTTCACCTCTGGTACGAAAGCCTTAATCTCCCGTTCTCTCTCGGTAATTAGCCTAACAGCTACTGACTGAACTCTACCCGCACTTAGTCCTGGTCGAATTTTGCGCCATAGTACTGGACTTAGTTCATAGCCGACTAACCTGTCCAGTACGCGTCGTGCTTGCTGGGCGTCTACAAGATGGAGGTCTACTGTACGAGGGTTTTTTATCGCCTCTTCGATAGCGTTTTTAGTTATTTCATGGAAAACGATTCTCTTAGTAGTCTTTGAATCTAGTCCCAGAGCTTCACATAAGTGCCAAGCTATGGCTTCTCCTTCTCGGTCTTCATCACTTGCAAGCCAGATAGTCGATGCTTGCTTGGCTATCTTTTTAAGCTCGCTGACTGTCTTTTTTTTCTCTGGGTTTATTTCGTAGGTTGGTTTGAAATCATTTTCTTTATCTATGCTCAGGCCTTTTTTTGGCAAATCACGGATATGACCAAAACTACTTTTTACGGTGTAGTCATTGCCTAGAAATTTCTCAATTGTCTTTGCTTTTGCTGGGCTCTCAACTATTACTAAATTTTTACTCAAACTAAATTCCTATTTAACGCTATTGTTTAAATCTATCTAAGTATAATACACCATCATATCTGTTCAACAGTGCGTTAGTTTATATCAAATACTACTACTAATGCAAGAAACAATAATATTTCAGACTAAAATTAAATTTCCTGTGCTGTCTTGTGACACCAATCCGTCAATTTCTAAAATCGTTAGCTTAGACTGAATGTCTATAAAACCCATGTTTAATTCACGCGATAACAGTGCTGGTGTATTAATGCCGTTTGATATGCATTTCAATATTTCGTTTTCTATACTGTCTGCTGAGAATTTATTAACTTTCTCGGAAGCTGGTTTTATATCAAGTTTTTGGAAAATATCCTCTACCTCGGTTAAAATTCGTGCTCCGTTTTTAATTAACAAATTTGTGCCTGAACTCAAATCATTATTAATCGGACCAGGGACGGCAAAAACTGGGATATTCATCGCTTTAGCATGTCTGGCTGTGTTCAAGCTACCTGATTGTTTGGTAGCTTCGGTTATGACTACAGCATCGCTCAGAGCGGCTATAATACGGTTTCTAAGCAAGAAATCATGTCGCATCGGGATATGTTTGCTCGGATGTTCTGTTAGTAGCGTACCGCCGTTCTTAACTATACTCTTGGCGATTCCTCTATGCGACGCAGGATATATATTTTCAAGATCTGACGGCAATACCGACCAGGTAATCCCGCCGGCTTCAAGACACGACTTGTGAGCCGTAATATCTGCACCAAATGCCAGCCCACTAACAATAATAACTCCTGCACTTGCGAGTTTTTTAGTTATATCTTCTGTAACATGTTTGCCGTAGGGGCTGAGTTTACGGCTCCCTACAACTGCTATCACTACTCTATCTGATAGTTTATTAATGTCTTCGCCGTCATAGAACAATTCGGTTATCTTATTATCAAGTCGATCTAGTCTGTTAATTAGTGGTCTAGAAGTAAGCTTAAGAGTTTTCATACTATATTGTTGTTTATAGAGCAAAAATGTAATTTAGTATTGACATAAAACAATAAATTTGCTATAATGACAACTTGTAAGCTCGCTATATGCGGGCATTACGCACCTTATACCTTAAATTCTATCATTTATCTTACAAAGATAAACGATAGTAATTTAATAAATGTTTTACAGCTGCTTTTTAAGAGTCGTTGTTACCCTCCACGCCCCTTAGAGCTTTCATCCTTGAGATGAAGGCTGTAAAACGCTTATTCCCTTTAACCCCGCACCTCCCTCTCGTTATATTAGAGTTTTGGGCTAGGATGTCGGTTATACCTTTGAGTGGGCTTCGATGACACTTGCGAGAGTCATTGAGGAAGGCCTTCAAGGTGGGTTGAAGGGTGTAATTTTGGGATGTCCATTGAGCGACGTCCCTAGATATGAGTCTATAGCGGTGCCCACCCCCTCTATAGACTCTTATTTATTTGAGGGACATCCCAAGCGGTGCCTCATCCGCCTTTGGCGGACCCGAAATTACATCTTTCAAAACAAGTTTTGAAGAGTAAGTTTACTTGAGAAAGTCCACAGGACTTTCTCACCCTCTAGAGGCTCTTTATATTTGTATAAAAATAATGCTTAAGATTGCAGTCAAATAATAATGGTAATAGAATTTGTAGATGAGCGCAGAAAGTCCTAGTTGGCAGCCTGATTTAAAATATTATCAACGCGTTGCGGAAAGTAATGTAATGGCTGAGCTACATGTAGGTGCGCGAGCCGTTGTTGCGCTGGGTCGTCTATTGCGTTTTGGAAGATACGAAATAATAACAACTCCGGCTTTTGATCGTACAGATCTAAGCGGTGGAAACATAATTGTTTCTCCTGTACATAGAGATGGACTTGATACAGTACTTCTACCCTCTGCTCTTGAACGAGTAGGGATACGGCACGCAAGGCCAGCAGCAAAGTTAGAACTTTTTCAAAACAGCATTATGAGGTGGACTCTTGATGGCCTAGGAGCGTTTCCTGTAGACCGTAAAAGTCCAAATATGGAGGGGTTTGATCTGGCTCATGCAGGTATATTATCAAGGGGTGGTAATGTTACGAACTACGCCGAAGGCACAAGAGTGCATAAAGACGTATTACGCGTAGCGAAAGTAAAGTCAGGTGTAGCCAGAGCAGCCGTTGCAAATAATAGTTTGATAGTGCCCGTTGGTATTGCCGGACTTTCTTCTGAGAAAGATGACCAAGGAAACGTAATAAGAAGAGACACACGTAGCTGGTTTGGCATTGGACCGAAACTAGTTTTTGCTTTTGGGGATCCTTTTAGGCTTGTATCTAAATTTGCGAGTGCAGAAGTTGGTGATATAGAAATGGCCGGTGGCGATCTAAGTTCAAGTGAGCAGAAAGAACGAGATAGAGGAATGGTCAGTGAACTTCGAGATATGAATACGCAAATCAGAGAAGCAATGCAGTTGGCACTCGATGCGGCATATGAAGCTAGAGGAAGTGGACTTGAGGAAGTAATAATTCCAGATGCAGCTTGAAGAAGTAATTAAAAACGGCGGTATAGCTGTAATGCTAACAGATACGGTTTACGGGCTAGTTTGTTCGGTGGATTTTCCTGACTCGGTTAAGAAAATTTATAGCCTGAAGGGACGCGAAAATAAACCAGGCACGATTATCGCTGCCAATGCCGAACAGTTGTTGAAAATGGGCTTCAGTGCGGATCAGATCGATAAAGCATCGCAATTTTGGCCGGGTCCGGTTAGTGTTATCTTGAATGCTCCGGATAAATTGAGCTATTTACACATGGGCAAAAAATCTCTTGCCGTTCGGATCCCTAAACCTGAGTGGTTGCGCGATATCTTAGATCAAACCGGACCACTTGCAACAAGTAGTGCAAATTTAGCCGGCGAGCCAACTGTTAATACCGTAGAACAAGCAAAAAAGCTATTTGGTGATTCTGTAGATTTGTATGTTGACGGCGGTGATTTATCAAACAGTAAACCGTCAAAAATTGTGCGTGTTAAAGAAGACGGCAACGTTGAAATCATTAGACCCTAAAACATGTTATAAACTTCGTCTTTTCGGACATACATATAACTACGCATAATTGAAGCTGGCATTATTTTTGTAAAATATTTTATGTCCGGCGGGTGCTTAATTACGCATATTGGCGTATGATTGGCAGCTTCCCCTATTACTAAATTCGCTGCTGCAGCAAGGCCATCTATTAGGTCAGCATGTGCTTTACCGCCGTTTTTTGTTCTATAGTCTGCCACTGGCTTAAAACCGTATCCGGCAACAGCGATTCCAATTGCCCCGTTTCTAAACGGTACACTATGTGAATCAGTAATTATCACGCCCAACTTCTTTATTTTTTGCTCTTTTCTGATTTTTTTCCAAATCTGCTTTGCCAATTTATAGGGTTTTTTAGGTAGTAGAGAGTAGTATCCAGCAGCAAGGGTATCTACGCCACCGTATTCTACGAGCATGTCGTCTTTTTTGGTTAGTAATATATTATGGTTAGATCTGCGACTTAGAATTTTTGACGACTCTTTTTCTTGCAATTTTTGTTTGTCATATTCGTCGGCTGGAATACAATTTCCTACGCAAATACTCAAAACTTTTGAGGAAATTGTGATAATACAGCCTTCTGTTAGCCTGTTATCGAAATAATGCAATAAATCATCGAGTGAGTCTTTCGGCGGTAAAAAACTCCGAGTTTTAATAGGAGTGATGTTCATTGGCTTATCTCAAAAGTAAATTCTTGAATTGGGCCGACGGTGCGTTCATCAATAATGGCGCATACTTCCCTTGTTATTTTTGGGATAAGTGCATTTTGGTCGTCGCTAAAATTCTGTAGAACAAAATCAGCTGTAGCGATTCTTGCAGGTTTTTTTGGTCCGATTCCGACTCGTATGCGGCCAAAATTTTCACCTATATGCTGGATGATTGACTTTACTCCGTTGTGACCCGCACTGCTACCACCAACCCTAGTTCTTATCGTTCCGAAATCAATGTCAAGCTCGTCATAAACTACCAAAGTATCGGCATTATCAATTTTATAAAATCGTTGGATGTTCTGTAGCGCTTCACCGCTTAGGTTCATCATCGTTGTCGGTTTCATTAATATAACTCGAGTTGAACCAACGTTACCCAGGACAATCTGGCATTTGAGATCTTTCTTATCCATCCAGTCGTTAAATTCATGCGATTTTCTGTATGCCTCAACAACCATAAAACCAACGTTATGGCGATTATTTTCAAACTCTTTACCTATATTTCCCAGACCTACAACTAATAAAGTTTTGCTGTTCCCGAGTGTATATAGTGGTTGAGAATCGTAATATGTGTCTTGTTTTCGGTCGAATAATCCCATGAATAATAGTATAAACTCGAAATGCGAAATTCTAAACTCGAAACAATCAAGAAATTCTAAAATCTAAAACAATAATTTATAAACAGCAGCGTTATTGCGTCTTGACTTTGTCGCGGTTGCCGTTGTTTTTGAACTTTCGACCGCCGAATTTTTCGTCGCGCTCTTTTTCGATGTCTCTATCGATGAACCAGAGCTGAACTGGCGTACCTATATAGTCCCATTTTTCTCGGAGCATTTTCTCCATATGCCTACGGTAACTCCAGTGTAAAAACTTTGTTTGCGAACCAAATATTTTGAATGCTGGGATTGGATTACCTTCTTCTTGTACCATATAGCGCAATTTTGGCTGGCGGTTTTTTAATCCTGCAGGGGGTGTTCTGTTAGTGACAGATTTTAGCCATACATTGAGCTCTCTTGTAGTGATTTTTTGGGCCCGTCTAGTCATTATTTCTAGGACTAAGTCAAAGATTTTGATGACGTTTTTGCCTGTTTCACTACTGGTAAAAATTAATGGTGCCCAAGGAATGAAATTGAAATCATTAGCAATCTGAGGCGCTAGCTCATCTCTTGTATAGGCATCTTTTTCTTTAATATCCCACTTGCTAACTACTAGGATTAAGCCTTTGCCTGCTTCCTTAATCATGCCAGCGATTTTCTGATCAAGCGCAACACTTAATTCGTTAGCGTCTATAAGCAAAAGGCATACATCAGCTTGTTCTATCGCATGCAATGAACGTAAAACGCTGAACTGTTCGATACCCTTCTCTATCTTGCCACTACGCCGAATTCCAGCAGTGTCCAGTAGCTCTATCTCTCGATTCATGTATTTGATGATTGTTCGGTTTACATCGCGTGTTGTGCCCGCTCTGTCGGCCACAATGGCTTGTTGTTTTTTCGCCAGCGCATTGTATAGGCTCGATTTTCCGACGTTTGGTCGACCTAATAAGGCTAGTCTAATTCGATCGTCGGCCTCAATTATTGATGCGCTTGGTAATATTTCTTCCAGAGCTTCTTCGAGTTCGTCGAATCCACGTTTCTGGGTTGCTGATGTTGCTATGAGAGGTTTAATACCTAGTTTTTCAAAGTTTTTAATCTGCTCCGATTTAGCCTTGTCGGATTTGTTTACGAGTAAGATTAGCTTCTTGCCACTTTTAAATGCCAGCTTCGCAACACGCCTATCTTCGTCGGTTATTATAGTTGTACCATCAACGGTAACTAATATGACATCAGCGGCGTTTGCTGCTTCAACTATCTGGTCCTGAATGGTTAATTCAAATGCATCTGCTGCGTCCTTTAGCCCCGCAGTATCTACTAACCAGAATTGTTTTCCGGAATCGAGCTCAGCCTTCGCAGTGATTGAATCGCGCGTAGTACCGGGTTCATTAGCCACTATTGCTTCTCTACGCCCCAATATGGCGTTAAAAAGGCTTGATTTGCCAACATTGGCTCGTCCTACTATTGCTACAATCGGCACTTTGGTTTTACTCATTTGTTAAATTATACCTCTAAACTACCCTGCGCCAGCAAATCCGCAGTTTGACGTGCGATAGAATCTAGCCTGTAACCAGATATTTTCGTTCCAGACAGACTTTGAGGTAGCCCGGCCCTGTAAACAGATAATATTGCAGTCAGAACTAGATCTTCTGGTAATAGAAGCTCAACTACTTTGTCGGCGACTGATAACTGTTCTACGGCATCACTATATTCTTCGAATATCTCAATTCCTCCGCCCATACAGGCAATACCAGCGCAAAATGACGAACTCTGAGTATGCGATAGTCTTGATAAAAGGCGCCGATCAAAAATATGCCTATTAGCTGATTCGATTTCTCTCACAAAGTTAATATGTTCCGGAGAGCTAGCGGATCTGGCCCTGAAATCAAGATAAAACCCACGTCCTTTGTCGTATATTACAGATGCATTATGAACATATGGCCCTGCTCGGTGTAAAAGTCTATAGCAACGAGCGTTAGGATGGATAATCTTCGCTACATTATTTGCTGCTTGTGCCATACTTTCACAGTTAGCAGTCATTGACCCCGTGTCCAGAAGGCTTGGTAAATTACCAGATGTAACATCGTGTTGGGGAAACATATCACATAGCAAGTCTGCCATTTTTTGAAAGTCTATAAGATCTGTTTCCGTGCGTGATTGACTAGCAACCACTTCTAATCTAGGGTGTAACTGAAGCATTAAGTTAATTATATAATAATATAGACAAAAACTATACTATTTTGTATTGTTTCGGACTAAGATTATCTATACTGAAATGTCCGAGTTGAATTCGGTGAAGACTTACAACTTGATAACCAAGCGCTTCGAAACTCCTTCGGATTTGTCGATTACGTCCTTCATGAATCCTAACTTCGAAACTTTTACTATCTTTCGTTGGTAAAACTTCTAGCTTGCTAACGCGAGAATCGCCTATATTGACCCCTTGTGCAAATTTAGCAATATCTCCGTCTGCAAGGGTTTTAGAAATCGACACAATATATACTTTTTCTTTGTCGTGACTTGGGTGAGTGAGCTCTTGTAAGAGTAATCCGTCATCGGTAAAAACAACAAGCCCGCTGGAATCCTTATCTAGACGGCCGGCTATATTCAGACTGCGCATAGCCTTTGGTAATAAATCGTAAACCGTTGGACTACCCTGCCCATCTTTACTACAAACATAACCTACAGGTTTATGTAGAATCACGGTAACGAAGTCGCGCTTAACGGCATTAACTCGCTTGCCGTCAACAACGACTATGTCGCCGTCACTAACTAGCGTGCCTAGATTAGCTCTGACTCTGTTGACTACTACTTTACCGCTTTCGATTAATTCATCTGCTTTACGGCGTGACAAATTTGTATTTTGAGCAATAAACCGGTTAATTCTCATTGTTATATATTATCAGAGTGCAATAGCGTTTGGGTCGACACCGCTATTTGAGCTATTTGGAGCTGGTGATTGCTGAGTAGCGCTTTGAGCCGGCTTTGTGTCAATCGTAGCCGTCGGCATAATAACGTCTTGGATAGGTTTTGGTGATGACTCAGGTTGTGGGCTTTCTACAGGTGCAGGAGCAGAAGATTGAGGGCTACTCATTACCTCTTCTTTGTCTGCCAAGTCTTGGAGCTTTGAAGCATTATCAACGTTGAGGTCATTTATCGGTTGAATAACAACCCTGTCGGATTTAGTGGGCTCTGAATTGGTAGCCGACTGATTATTTTCTGACGTTGTAGAAGCCGGAGTCGGCTCTTCCACTGGTGGGACAACTGTAGAAGAATCCTTATTACTAGTTAGCATACCCTCTATCTGCTGAGCTATGGCCTTACCTTCATCTTCTTCAGGTGATGACGCACTTTCAGAAGCTGTTGAGGATGATGTTGGTTCAGGTTCTGGTGCTGGCGTTACAACCGCTGGTTCGGCTGGAGGTGTCACTGGTGTAGGTGTAGCGGATGTTGTTGCATCTGAGCTAGCAGGTTCTGG
>JAGQMY010000100.1 GCA_020428465.1 Candidatus Saccharimonadota bacterium | reverse complement strand
TAAAATAACGTTGTGATAGGGAAGACGCAATAGAATACCGGTGGTAACATTCACAAAAGCCATATTTTTGGAGTATCTTCATAAAGGAAAGAATGAGCATCATGACAGTTGAACATCATTTAAAAGATCACGATTTACGCGTAACCGATATAAGAAAGCGGATATATGAATATTTGGTGGACCTGGATACCGCAGTGAGTCATGCAGAGTTGGAAATGGTGTTTAGTAACGATTTTGATAGAGTAACCATTTATAGAACGCTGAATACCTTTTTAGATAAAGGAATCTTACATAAGATCCCGACAGACACCGGTTCAGCGAAATATGCCTTATGTAAAGACCATTGCACCACAGAAGAGCATATTGATGATCATGTGCATTTTAAGTGCAGTAAATGTGAAAAGGTCGTTTGCCTGCACGATTTGGAAATTCCAAATGTTAAATTGCCGGAGAATTTTAAAGCCAACAATGCTGTTTTGATGTATGAAGGCTTGTGCGATAAATGCAGTTAAATGAATATTGAGTTTCAGGATATCAGCAAAACCAAACCCTACGCCCAAAGTGTAGAAAAAAAGTTCAACAACTACATTTGGATGCTGGCATTTGTGATCGCTTCCATCAGTATTTTATTTTTGGCACTTACCCTAACTTATTTATTCAGCAAAAATTGGAGCGCGGAAAGTATTCAGTTAAACATTCCACCCATTTTTTATGTAGATACTTTTATTCTATTGATGGGTAGTGTATCGTTGATCATGGCTTCCCAGGCTTTTAAAAACGACAATGCTAATTTGTACAAGATCTGGTTGTATGCCTCTCTATTATTTGGAATTTCATTCTTAATGGGGCAGTTGGGCGGTTGGTTTGCCTTGGCTCAAACCGGTTTTGGTTTAACGGAAAGTCGCTCCGGGGCATTTTTGTATGTTATTTCCGGTATGCATGCCCTGCATATTATTGGCGGTATTGTTTTTCTGACCATTATTTTTTACAATGCTACCAAGCGGTTAAAAGATCCTGCATTGTCAGTGATCTATTTTTCTGATCCTTTACCCAAAGCCAGACTTCGATTGGCCAATTACTATTGGCATTTTCTCGGTGGATTGTGGCTGTATTTGTTGGTCTTCTTTGCGATAGTGAAATAGACGTTCACAATGACTTTGGTAACTATTATTTTTGTCAGACTATGTGTTACGATGTAAAAGCATCCTTAAAATCTCAGTTAAAACGCGCCATTCACAATGGCGATGAAGCAGCCATTAAAGAGATTCAATTAAAATTGATTCCGATTACCGACTTGCCCTTGTATCACGCTTCCGGTTTTCAGCATCCTAAACTGCTTATTTATACCGATCGATCTCCCTATTTACCGGAAGTAGCTGTTTGGGGACTTATTCCGCATTGGGTGAAGGATCAACAGCAGAAAAGCAAGTTTTGGAACAACACCTTGAACGCTTGTGGCGAGACCATTTTTGAGAAGCCTTCTTTTAGAAATTCCGCTAAGAGTAATCGTTGTATCATTTATGTAGATGGCTTTTA
>JAGQMY010000022.1 GCA_020428465.1 Candidatus Saccharimonadota bacterium | reverse complement strand
AAAATCTGCAGGAATTTATTAATAATCTAGATATTGATGACGATGACAAACAGCGATTACTCGAACTAACTCCTGCTAGTTACATTGGATTTTCAGATAGCATAGGTTAAATTAACTCTTTAAAACTTGACTGACTAATACAACCTAAATAAGATATAGCTTATGGTTAGGTTTTTATGAGAGTATTAGGGCGCAATAAAGCTAGATTAAAATTTAGTGATGAGTCTAGTTTGAAAACTCGTTTAATATTCGTAGGAATATTTGCGTTTGTCGGAAGTTTTCTAATTATTCTATCTTTTGCGAGTAGCAATCCAAACAACCGTGGAACACAAGCTGAAGCATTCGATTCAACAAACAGTACTACTACCTTAACAGACAGTACTGCATCAGATAGTGCATATCTTAGATTTGATGCAATTTCGGCACCATCAAATAATAGTAGCGCACCTACAACTAACGAAACTTCTAGCTCTAACGGGTCTTCGGGTTCTACTGGAAGTACATCAGGAACGGGAGGTGCTGGAAGTAGTAGTTCATCAGGTGGAAGTTCAGGAAGTGTTGCTGGCTGGACTTGGCCGGCAACTTTGCAAAATACCGGTCCTGCTTCTGGTACTTCATTTACTAGTTTAGCTCCGAGAGAATTCGGAAGTTCAGATAATGGCAAGACATTCGAGAATGTAGAGATTCTTGTTGGTAATGGCCAAGAGTTCTACATAACCGGTAATAATATAACATTTAAAAATTGCAGAATAGTTTATACAGGAAATGTACACTCGACGAATGGATTTATTTACATTGGTAAAGCTTGGGATTCTTCTATAAGACCAAAGAATATAACATTTGATCATTGCTACATTGATGGAGGCAATAGGCATGAGTATGGTCTTACAGCTCGACACGGACAATTTACTTTGCAATATTCTCAAATTCGAGGAGCGTCACACGTTGTTGAGTCAGCTGGTGATTTGGACGCTGGAACGACAACAACTATATATCGTAACTATATCTACGATTATGACGACACTCCATATGCTTCACCTTCACACTTAGGTCATGCCAACGGCATCTATTTTACAGGCAATAACGGTACTGTAAATATTGAAGAAAATACAATTATTGCGAATCGTTGGGAACTTTGCAATTCTGGCTGGTCAAATGGCCCTGGCGCAGGATGTTACGAGTTCACAGGAACAGGTGCAATCACTGTATACGCAGACGAAGATTCAAACCCAGATAAAGTCTATATAGTTAAACGCAACCAAATTTCGGGTGGAGGATATTATCCTGTAAGGTTCTATGGACAGACAAGTGGCATTCAATCTATAACATTTACTGACAATGTTTTTACCGCACAGGCAGGTTGGCCAAAATCTTCAATAGACGGGAACTTATACGTATTTAGCGGAACAATTGGTTCAACTACTAAGACTGGTAACAGCTGGGGTAGCGATACTGTATGTTATTCATCACCAAGTAGCTGTGCGGGGACACCATGAAATTAAGAATTATACTTCTTCTCGTAATTACCGCTTCAACGACTTTATTGAGTGCTCCGAGATCATATGCTGATACTAAGTGCAGTGATTTGAACACCGGCTATGGAAAAGCTACATACACGCTTAGTGATGTTCCCTCTGGTAATCTAACACTTTGGTTGAGAGTTAAATCTAGCGATGGAAATCCGTCATTAAAATACAATTTGGGTGGTGGAGGCTCTTCTTGTGATAAAACAATATCAGCATCAAGCGCGACTAGTTGGAGTTGGATTTCCGCAACCGAATCATATGCTACCAGTGGTGGAACGGTCACGCTACAGTTATCAGCTACAAAATCAGACGTTGGGCTGGATTGTTTCGTACTATCTAGTGATAGTAGTTTCTTACCCTCTAACAGTGATGATTGTACAATGGCTGGTGCAAATCCTGTTGCAATTGCTACTGCTAAGAACACAGTTTCTAATAATTCTTCACAAACATCAAACTCAACGCCAGTAAAGTCTGAATCAGGAATAAACAATGTTGCTAACACTATTAAAGACACAGTTACTGCGCCATTTACAGGTATAGCCAACACAGTGAAATCAAATCCTTTCGGATCAATACTTGCGTTAGTAGCCGCGAGTTTAATTTCCAGTATAACCATTATTTACCTGAAAAAGAAAAGCATACATTGGATTTTTACTAATAAAATGAAAATAAATACATATATACCCACAAACCATAGTGTGACAACCGCAATTCATACCAATCCTTTACAGACCATGTATAACCCGGGTGAGGTTATAACACCGAAAGATCCGTCTAAGCTTACTCATACATCGGGTAGTTAATCGCTATGGGTTGTTTTGTTGGTGCCTTGTTATAATTAAATGCATGAGATTAAAAATCGCTTCTTGGAATATTTTAAATAATCACAAAGTTCCCGTGCATTTATCTCAAGAAGAAAGACTCGACATAATTATTAAAGAAGTTAACAGCGCACGTGGCAAAAGCGATCGTTTTATATTATTTCTTTGTGAATGTGAGAGTGTTGATAACATTACTAAAATTGCGTCTAAAACAAATCTAGAAGTCGTAGGAAGGCCTTATCAGTATAGAAATCACAGAGAAGAATATTTCGTATTTCTAGCGGACAAAAGGACATCTGTGAACAGTAGTGTTAGAAATATTAGGTTGAATAGTAGCAAAAACGACGGAATATTGGTTCTAGAGACTACCAAACTTACATTGATAGGCTGTCATTTGCCGTATAGGATTGTGTTTAATTTATTATCAAGGTGGAGATTAATATTAAAAATTTTAAAATTAAAACCCACAGCATTCTTTGGTGATTTTAATGCAACGACCTTTTTCCCAATTAGATTGTTTATAAAAATATTCGGATATAAGGAGTCTCATAAATTATTTAGGAGACCACCTTTCCCATCTCCTATTTTCAGGGGTAAAAATATCCACTGGTGGTTACCGAACATTAATATTGATGCCATTTATTCTAAGGAAACTACTGTTATTAACTCGGGATTTTCATTAAATAACGGTTCTGATCATCCCTTAATTTGGTCAGAATTCGAGATATAATTAATTTCAATGCTACATTTAACATTTCATTTAGTTTTTGCACTAGTTATTTTGAGATGGTTAAGTTATGAGTTTAAAAAGCCATTCAAGCCATTAAAGGGTATTATTTACCTCTATTTAGGCTTATTACTAAGTATTACAGGATGGGTGTTATCATCGTTAGATTTAATTGGCGCTAGTGTAGGTAATATTTTATTACATGCAGTCGGTGGTGGTATGGCAACTTCATTAGTGTATGAATACCTATTAAATAATCTAGAATTAAAGCTAAATATTAGAATAGAATTTGCTGGTTTATTTCTCTTCGTAAGTGCATACGGTGTAATTAATGAAATCTCTGAATATTTTGGCGAATTAATACACTATACTATATTCAGTTTAGACTCCCATGATACATGGCGAGATTTAGTAGCCAACACAACAGGTGCCATAATAGCATTTACTATTATTAAAATATCGAAGCGATTTTACACAAAATGAAAATTATTTTAGCATCGCAATCACCAAGGCGTAAGGCTTTGCTAGAGTTGATGGGATTAAAGTTCGAAGTAATTCCTAGTAATTTCGAAGAATATTTTGACGATGATCGCCCTGTAGATGAAGTTGTTAAGGAGTTGGGTCTAGGTAAGGCACTAGACGTGGCTAAAAATTACCCTGATGACATCGTTATAGGGAGCGATTTAATTGTAGTAATTGACGGCAAACAGATAGGTAAACCCGAATCAGAAGAAGAAGCAAAACAAATGCTTCGCAATATCAGTGGACGCACACACCAATTGATATGCTCAGTAGCTGTTGTATGCCTGAATAGAGATTATCAAAAGGTAGAAACAGAAACTGCAGAAGTTACAATTGATAAGCTCCCTGAAGATTTAATCGATGAATACGTCGCAACAGGTACGACTTATGACAAAGCTGGTGGTTACGCCATTCAGCACCCGCTATTGCGTCTGTACGTCACAAAAATCGAGGGTAGAAAAGACACTATAATAGGTATGCCAACCAATCTCGTAACAAAATTTCTCAAAGATTTTAATATAAATTCACAAGAAATAGATATTAAAGAGACAGATTCAAGATTTTTTAACTAATTTTCAAAATGTTCTAAATTTCCCCATTAGTTTTTGCTTAGTTTTCAATGTACTTTTTCGGTTCTGGAAGTTTTGGATTAAAATGATATTCATCTATTGTATTCGGATTCAACGGTTTTTCTGGAGTTATATTTTTATAAAATCGATTATTAAACATTTCGGGACTGATATCCTTCAAAAACTTAAGAGCCCATCTATAAGTACGCTTCGCAAATTCTTCGTCTGTAGGAAGAGCGAAATTATAATCTAATGCTATCGGGTCTATCAGCCCATCAGCGCCTTTTGGCAAGCCAACCTCAGGTAAGGGCTCAATTGATACATCATGTTGAGCTGGCTCGTCAACAGGTGTCGGTTTTTGAACTCCAAATCTTGCCATCAAATCAGGTATTTCTTTAAGTGGGTTAAATTTATGCTCTTGCAACTTTTCACGCAATTCAGTAAGTAATTCCAAAACACTAGGAGGTAATTCTTTTCTTAGTTCATCAATTGGAATTAATCTAGGTAAAGGTGAGGGCTCGGTTGCGTCATTAGCTCTAATAAGTTTTAAAACCATAGGTTCTTGATTAATGGGCGTTTTTGGAAATTCTGTAAGATTAAATCTTGGCAATTTTCGTTCAGCTGTTGGCTCTACTCCAGCAAACAACCATCCCAGAGAACCTACTCTATTTGTAGTTTTCCCAAGCACTTGATCTACAAAATCACTGAAAGGACTTACGGTATCTTGGGATCCTGAAGCTTCTGAAGTTTCAATATCTACTAAATACTGATTGATAGGATTTGTGTCAAATCGCTCAGCACCACCTAATAGCTCTCTTGGTTCACTACCATCTGGAATAGGTATGTCTGTCATTCATAATCTCCAAATTTATTAAAATATTGTATCATATATTAACATATAATGCAATATCTTCATTATTAATGATAGACTATATCTAGATGGATACAAGTATAGTTTTTGCATTTCTGCTCTCTTATTCTAAGCCTGAGTTGCTTCAAAGGAAAATGTATTGATGCATAGCATAATTTACGAAATTTTTGCTTGGCGACCGCAACCATATGATTTAGCTCGTAGGATAATATACGGTAACAATCTTGCTAAGTTTGGTGCTAAACAACATTCACTAAGGGAAGTTGTTCTATTTATTACTAGACTTTCGTTTAGACCAGTAATTTTAGCTTCAATGAAACATTGCTATGGTAAAACACCACTTAATCCCATCGGATTTGGTTATTTTACAACTGTTTTCAGACTAAATAACGATGTTATAAAAATATATGATTTTACGACAAAGCTTGATGACAAAACGCTGAATAATACCTATAAAGTAGTAAAGCAATCGTATGACATAGCGCACAAATATCTTGGTAGTTTTGTTAATCCTACTGAAATTTATATTGACCTACATCCACTTACAAAAGACAAATGTATAATGATGAAGCAGTCTTATGTTGAAGGCAAGCCTCTCAGAGGCTCATCTTATTCAGCCCAGATGAATACTTTGCAAAAAGAAAATTTTATAAAGTTTCTTAGAATTAATGAAGAAATGCGAAATGATACTGGTTATACCGCAGATATTAATGCCAACAATCTATTCTTAGTCGATAACAGTATTATCCTTGTCGATACCATACCATCAGGGCAAGTTGTCGCTAAAAACCGCCGAAGCACAATATCCATATTGAATCGTGAGCTTAATAATTTTGATTATTAATACTTAATAAGCTAAGCGTGGTTATTTATAGTTTATTAACTCATTTTAACTTTATGTACCGCGTGCGACTTAGTCTGAATTTGAGTATTGACTGCCATTAGTTAGCGGGGTATATACTGGTACTAAGTTGTGTAAGGGCCTTCGCTTCTAAGATCGAACTCCTCCTTACAAACTCTATAATACGCATTCGTAGCCGTCTGCCTGATCTTTTCAGCCGGATGCCTACTTCAAGCAAGCTAGCTAAATCGCTACCGCTCATAAGACACCCCTTCAGGGTTTCTCATCGCGTGGCGAACGAAATGAATCCGTTCTCCGGCTGCTCTTCCCGAGTTGCAGAGGACTCAACAAGATCTCGCAAGATCTCAACAAGGAACTCAGACACAAAGTTACCAGTGTGAGCGTTAAACTGGACTCTCTTTACTAATTTAAAGGCTTATTTGAGGTGTATTTATGAAAATTTATTATTTTGGTGAATTAATAGCAGACACAAAAACCGAAAACAATATTAACGACTCGGCTGTAAGGGCAAGGATTGAGGCATTGTACGAAACCGAAGAATTAGTTGGTATAGATTTGTCCAAAGACGTATATGAGCCATTGTTGCCAGCCCGTCAACTAGCTTTAATATAAAATTGTCGTCCTCCTTCACCCTCCAAAATACTGATGCAACCAATCTGTCTTTTAGAGCTAGTGAGTGAGTCCCTATTTTTCAGCCTAAAACAAGAAAACCGATGATTACCCTGCCAGCAACATCGAATCACTTCCGAGGACAAGCCGAGTTACTCCTAACTAGTAACTAACGAGGTCGCTTGCGTTCCGCAGGAACGGTGTTGTTGGTGGGGTGATCAATCGCAGTTGTTCTTGTCTGGCTGCGGGGTTTTTGGACACTTTTTGACCTGTAGCAAAAAGTGTCGCCTAGCGCGACTGGCAAAAGTCGCAATAAATAATAATATAAGGAAAAACTGTTATGCGTGAAGATAAAGACGAGCCAGTCAGTGTACTATCTGGCTACTCACAAAAACACAAAATATTTAAACCTCTAATACTCACCTGGGACGGGATAGATTACCCTCTGGGAAAAGTCGATTTCTACCACAAAACCAAAGAGGGTATTACTACCCTGCACCATTTCTCGCTGGCTTCCAAAGACGAAGCCGTGTACTTTAAATTAAAATTCAACTCAGTTAATCTGCACTGGACACTCGAAGAGTACCAAATTGCTGGGGCATGAGCCTTATTCGCTGGCTTGAGTATCTTGTTCGATTTCGCCCATAGCACCACCTATTGCTAAGCCGCCTAATGCGCCATCGGTGTCAGGGACTTGTGCTCTTAGCAAATGCTCCATGCCACTGGGATTACCGCCCTCCCGTAACCATAGATATCCACCGCTTTGTATTTTAGGTTCTTCCATAGATAGATTATAGGGCAAACTGCTCAATCATAGAATAGCTGAGAAAAATGCTCAGTGTAAGTAATTCTACCAAACAATCTTTTTGCGAATTACGAGTTTAGCTAAATCCCTGGCAAATTCAGCACAACCTCGTACTGATTGGTCAGTCCCCGTACACACAACTTCGCATTGGTCTACAAGACATCTAGTTCCTATTTCAACACTACCGTCTCTTGCGCCGTCCACAATACATACAGGTTCGCCAGCCTCAGATCCGGCCTCTACACTATGAATCACGTCTGGTTTATGTTGGTTAAAACTAGGTTCTCCGTTTAAGCCCTTTGCCATAAAAACTCCTTAAACATCTATCATTTTACTTAACAGGCTCAAGACCTAAGCTTTCGGCAAGTAGGAAGTAGGAGCTATCGTACCTTGCTAAACCTAATAGTCTATCTACGTCATAAGTTTCCGTTAACGAATCTAGATAGGCCGTAAGTTGATCATTTGCATTTTTCCAATTAAGCGAACTCATGCCATCTTTAGCATCATCTACAGCCCTTCTCAGACTATCTATATTTGCTTGATCAGCCTGTGTAACTGTTCTTCGACGGATAAGTCTCGCGCCTTGCTCGTAACACCCATCAACATACCTGTCGGGGACATACTCAGTCCATACTGTAACTTCAGGTTTTTGTACGGGCGCTTCCTTGTTCGTAAAGCCTCCAAACAATGAGACAGGATGAACTAACCTTTCACCGAAATCTTTCATAGTAAACACTCCAAACTAAATAATAACTAACTCTATCTTTATATTATAGCACATATATGCAACAACTGTCAATATACAACATCAAATCCAGGCTAGCCTATTTAGCTAAATTTTCTAGCACTAAATCTATCATGGCTATGGAAAAACGCGCTTTTAGCTCTTTGCGTGGATTAACCAGCATGTTACCTGCCAGGACTGCCTGCAAGACGCTTGCTTCTAGCCAAGAAGCCCTGGCTATGTTCTCTTTACGATTTGGCTTCAGTGCACCTGTACTCTCAACTTGTGCACTACAAGCTATGAGTAGCTTTCCGCCTTTACCCTTGGCCTTATATCCATCTCGCGGTTTGCTACTAGAGTCTCTTATGGCTCCGAGGATAGTAAAGGCTTCTGGCGACACGGGCTTAATACCCTTTTTTATTTCTTCTCTTAGCTCTCTTGAAGCGGCAACCTCAGGAATTTCATCATCTAATCCGCCTTGCGGAAGCCATAAATTTCTAAGCTCACCTCTTCTCTCATTCTTAGCAGAAACAATGGTCGCAAAGCTAACAAGGCCTGTTTCAGAGTCTAATACCGTGTGCGCTAATATCACAGCCGTAGGACTAAATTCATGCACACTACGCTCGTGCGCAATAGCCTCATTAACCTCATGTGGCTGGATGATTTCTAACATATATACATATTATAACATATTTATACACATATTCAATATACTAGAGGTTAGTGAGATGCAAGTGAAGGATATTCAAGTCAAGTGCAGCTCCACCCTCCAAAATACTGATTCAACACAATCAGATACTTCCGAATCAAGCGGCAAGCCAATCCAAAAGTCTTCTTATCTAAATCAACTTTTGGACGCTTGCGTTCTTGACGCGCGGAAGTATCTGGTATCTGTGTTGAGTAATGTTATTTTGGCCGGGTGTCGTTTCTTTGCTTCAT
>JAGQMY010000099.1 GCA_020428465.1 Candidatus Saccharimonadota bacterium | reverse complement strand
CATCGTTACGCCGAACTATTCCCAGGGCTATTTTTTTCATAAACTCTGACACTACCTTTTATTACACACTAAGTTTTTACTTGTTACATTGTATATTAACAAGCTACAGCACGAAAAGTGCTAATGCTATTTACTTTTTATGGTGGGGAGTATTTCGTTAATAAGTTCGTCAGTTTATTGCAATTGTGCTATCTGTAAAAGGTCCAAGCTTGTGATTTTTTAGTAATTAACGTCGTTTGCTACTAGGCAGATAGTCTTTGTCTATCTCTTTGCGTATATCCGAAAGTGGTTTTCCGTTATATTTATAAACCTGAAAGCCATTCCTGTGTCCACCAATAGAGTCTATAACAGCACGTGATATAGACTTGATACTACCGTCTGGTAGTTGTACTTGATTTATTTCATCTATAACTACAACGTCTGGTATGTTTTTATTCGTGGCTACTAATTTGCTACCGATAGGTACACCTAACATACTAAAAGTAGTTCTATTACCCTGTTGTTTTATAGTATTCAAACTTTTTTCTTCTACACTGCTTACATTACCATATTCAACAATTTCTACATCATCAATAAGTCGTGCTAGGTTTTTGAGTAAATCGGCAGCATCTACCGGGTCTATCTCAAAGAACTCTCTGTTATCTCTTGTTCTAAAATCGGTTAATTTATCTAGCTCGTGATGAATTACTTGTTCAAGTTGTTTGTATTTTGCTGTTTCTACTGTCATGTAAGGCTCAAACGGAGTTGGAACACCTGTCTTATCTAGCTGGGCTAGCCTATTCTTTAGGTTAATCGTATAGCCAATTTTAATGATATTATCTTTGTAGCTTGGGTTGGTAAGTATATAAACAAATCCTTTATTCATAATTAGATTATAGCTTACTCACTGGTTGATGTCCGATACAGTTCTTCGAAGATGTGATCTGCAAGGGTTTCGCGAAGAGCAATGTCTTCATCTAACTTTTTATAAAAATCAGCCCTTTCGCTGAACATTTTCATTAGTTCGTCACGCAACACTCCATCAAAGTGCGTTCTAGCAGCACCCTTAGGATTGTTTTTGATTGCCTTGACAACATCTTCTCTACTTTTTAGGCGCGAGACTAAGGCGAGGCCGTCTGCCTCCATGTCTTCCGGCAAGCCAAATCTTTCATTTATACTCTTTATGATTAAAGATAGGCGCTCTTTTTCGTCTGGCTGTTTGCCGCCGGTGCCATATGGTTGCATTGGCTCTAAAACACTAGGCGTATCACCTAGGGGTATAGGGTACGTCTTACCCTTAGATATCGCAATGCTGCTTAGATCAATTTGTTCTAACACTTCTTTTGGTAGTTCCTCTTTAGTTACAGGTAATTTCTTTTTAAGGTTACGGCAATATTCGTACATCTTTTCTAAATCTGCATCACCAAATTCAAATAATTGCGCTATAAATGTATACTTACGCACAAAATCACCCAATTTTTCCCTAAACTCTATCTGATCATCTTCGTCTAGATCACGCCAGTTTTGTACACCTTTGTCTAATAAACCAGCAACTACAGACATATTACTTTGATCGCCGGAGACTAGTAATGAGTAATGTTCATCAACTTCAGTTTTGCCAAAAATCCCGTAATTATAGAGATCCCTTCTTAGGTTATATAGTAAGTTAGGGTCGGTTGATTCTGACAGAATGGTACTTGTGTAATATGGCTGAAAGGCCTTTTGTATATCTTCTGCATTATTCGCATAATCTAGTACAAATACATTTTCTTTTTTGTGCATTGTACGATTTAAACGACTCAGTGTCTGAACAGCCGCCACACCACCTAATTTTTTGTCAACATACATAGCCGTCAATTTTGGTTGGTCAAAGCCAGTTTGATATTTATTGGCAACAATTAAGAACTTGTATTCATCTTCGTTAAATTTGTCAGTTGTTTGAGTTTCTGGGAAGCCGTTCAGACTTGATTCGGTGTATTCTAAGCCACCTCTATCTTTATCAATCACAGTACCAGAGAACGCTACTATTGGTTTAATAGGATAACCTTTGCGTGCTAAATAATCCCTAACAGCCAAATAATACCTAACAGCATGTAGTCGTGATTTGGTAACTATCATGGCTTTGGCTTTACCTTCAACCGTGTGCTCTATTTGCATTTTAAAATGCTCTACCATTAGCTCGGCTTTCTTTTCTATACCGTGCTCATGCAAATCAACATAACCTAGTGCTAGCTTGTAAGCTTTGCGCTTCTCAAACTCTGGGTCAACATCTTTTGCTTTTTGGGCAAGTTCAAAGTACATCCGGCTTGTTGTGTAGTTCTGCAAAACATCTATAATAAAGCCCTCTTCTATGGCTTGTTTCATACTGTAAAGGCTAAATGGTGTATATTGCCCATTAGCTTGCTTTTCACCAAAAAGTTCCAAAGTTTTTTCTTTTGGCGTAGCAGTAAAAGCAAAAAAGCTAACATGCGGTAACTTGCCTCTTGCAGCTTGAGCATCCAACGCAAATTGTGTCTCGGGGTCTATCGCTTTGTTCGTTTCATCTTCTTCTTCGGCGTCTTCTAGTTTGCTTAGGGTTTGTTTAAGTGCTTTAGTACTTTCACCGCTTTGGCTACTGTGGGCTTCGTCTACAATCACCGCAAAAGTGTTGCCCTGTAAGCCTTCCATTTCTTCAACTATTATCGGGAACTTTTGCAGGGTAGATACAATAATCTTAGTTTTGTCTTGCAGTGCTTCTTTTAACTCTGCAGAGCTAGTTATACCTTTTACAACATCTCTTTGCTGTTCAAATTGGCTTACAGTATCGCGCAATTGCCTGTCTAGCACTCGCCTGTCCGTAATAATGATAATCTTATCAAACACCTTACGATCATTTATATCATGCAAGTCGCTTAAATTATGCGCTGTCCAGGCAATAGAATTTGATTTTCCAGAACCAGCACTATGCTGTATTAGATAATTTTTACCTGCGCCATTTTCGCTCGCATCATCAATTAGCTTTCTTACAACATCGCGCTGATGGTAACGTGGAAATAATAATATTTCATTTTTATTTGTGCGGCCTGTTATGGGGTCTTTCTTTTTTTCTACCAAAACATGCATAAATCTAGAAATAATTTCTGCCAAACTATCTTTTGTAAGGATATCTTCCCACAAGTAATGTGTGGCAAACTTGCCTTTTACCATCGGGTTACCCGCACCGTTATTAAACCCTTTGTTAAATGGAAAGAAGAATGTTTTAAAACCATTTATTCTGGTGGTCATAAAAGCCAAATTGTTATCAACGGCAAAATGGACTAGTGCGCGCTTAAAGTTGAACAATTTGTCGTTTGGCTGCCTATCTGTTTTGTATTGATGCTTGGCATGCTCTACAGTTTGGCCAGTAAGCTGGTTTTTAAGCTCTAGTGTTACAACTGGGATTCCATTAATAAACAACACCATATCAACAGAACGTTCATCTTTGGGGCTAAAATATACCTGGCGCACAACGCTAAAGATATTCTGCTCGTAAAGCTCTTGGGCTTCTCGGTTAAAACCGCTGTTTGGTTTTCTGTACATTAAATTAATCTGTACGCCACGATCGCTTACGCCATTGCGCAATACTTCTAGGGCGCCAACATGAGTTAGCTCTTGGTCTATACGTTTTGCAACACTTTCTTTAACATTTTGACCGTAAATTTCTTTTAACCTTTTCCATTCTTTGGGTTGGGTTTTTTCTATAAAATCGCAAAGCAGATCAACGTCTAATGCAAGTTGCCTATCATAATTCAGGTCTTTAACTGGTCTTTTCTTATCATCTGCGCCGCGCAGAATATAACTGTTTTTATCTACTAAATAATCCGTAATATATTGTTCAAAATTAATTTCTTTAAGATCAATCATAGTTGCTCCTCACCTGATTGTACAATAAAGCGTGCGCGTTCCAGTAACTCGTCGAAGGTAAGCACTTCCGGGTTTTTCAAGTTTCGCCGGAACAGCTCTAGCGAGTTCTTTTTGTCGCGGGTGTCTAACTGTGAGGTGTTGCCAATAATCAAAATGCTTTTAGGACGTACGGTAAACGCATTATGTCCGCCCTCTACGCCGTCACGATTACCGTCTGTCCTAGAGCCTTCTACCTCCCAAGTTAGTGAGTTCGTTTGAAGTTGCGCTGCACCGCCAGATAACTCATCGCTTGGCCGCCACGCGCCATTTCTGTACTGCGTACCGTGCAGTAAGGCGGTCGCCGGCTTCTTCATCTCTACCAGAACAGTAAAGCTGACATTTGCTGCCGTGCGTTGCAGAAAGTCGCCGCGCTCGCCGCCAGAACCGGTCACGTTCGTCCTGCCATAGTTTGGTTGTTCTTGAACGGTACGTAGTATTTGGTAATTCAAGCCATAACCAAAAATCCACGTATTGCGAGAGAAGAAGTCCTGCCACCATGTTTCGTCCTTATTAGTGTCACTGATCGCTTGCTCGAACTCAGCTAGTGCGGTTGCACGATTCGCCTGGATCTTTGCCCAAGATAGTCGTGTTACTAAATCAGGGTTGCTTTGCGACAAATCATTCCACACTTCTTCGGTAAGATTCTGTTCAAGTAGACCGCGTACTACCGCAGCTTTATTTGAATCGGTAATCACAAGCGCTCCGGCTTCGTTTATTGAGAATTGGTGTTGTCCGTAATGCACGCCATGCTCTTGGAGTAGTTGAATTAGCTTGGCGAACGCTTCATCTAGTTTCTTTGCGGCTTCAGTGCCAAGCTCTATTTTGATGCCTTCATTTTCGTATAGTTGGTTGAAATTGACTGGCACCGTTTCTTCCGGGTTGCCATTGGCATCTTTACGATAACGAATTACTTGGCCACGAAAACCACCGCTGTGTATTTGCGCTTGGAACACTGTTTTTGTGCGCGTCGTTTCATCTAATACAAAATCTTCCTGTATTTCAGCGAAGCCACGTCCAACACTACGAGTTGTGATGGTTTCGTCTGGCATATTAGACCTTTATCTTTCCGGTTACGGCTTTTGATATGAGGCTTATGCGGCGCTCTTTTAAAATGTCAACTTGCTTCTCTATTTTTTGTTTGAGTTGCTCCAAGGTTTTATTCTCATTATCAAGAAAGGTAACTATTTCCTTTTGTTCAGGTACTGGTGGTAAACATATTCTTGCCGTGCCAATGAGCTCAAGGTTCATCAGATCTGAGCCAGCCATATTCTTTTTAGCATTTTTTGGAATATAAAACGGATACGCGTAAAAAGCATACCTGCTTTGTATTTTGTCTGAGGGTAGGAATGTTGCAATTTCGCTAGTTGTGTATAGATCTATTGGTGAGATCGCTGTTCTGCCTACACTCATTTTAAAACTAAACAATAGTGAATCTTTTACTGTTTTTTGGATGTTCACTTCGTTAATATCTTTTTTGCTAATTCTTGCTTTCGGCTTGTCTAATGTGTTTTTCGTAATGTCAGATATTTGTACCCAAGGTTCAGTTTCTGGTTCAGCTGAATTTTTAGGTAGTGGATATCCCCCAGAAAAATAACGTGAAACGTATTTTATTTTTGACATTTCCCAGTGAGACGGGATTTTGCCGAGCCATTTTATTCCGGTGTCTTTTAGTTCGGCGTTGGGGCTTAGACCGCGGGTGACTGCGTTGGTGATGGTGGCGCGGCG
>JAGQMY010000021.1 GCA_020428465.1 Candidatus Saccharimonadota bacterium | reverse complement strand
GTAGAGTCCAGATTTTTAAGCGCGACTGCTCCCCTAAATAAAGGGAAAAGA
Organism: Candidatus Saccharimonadota bacterium; assembly: GCA_020428465.1. Lineage (GTDB taxonomy): Bacteria > Patescibacteriota > Saccharimonadia > Saccharimonadales > SZUA-47 > JAGQMY01. Next base: position 35,598 of record JAGQMY010000021.1, on the reverse strand, counting down.
GCAGCCCAAGTGGCGGATTTATTCCGCACCTGGCGCGTTGAGGAAAACTGGGTCCCCCACAAAATCATAGATTTTTAAGGGGTAAAGTTACAAAAGATTGTCCTCAAAATCTGATCCCTGTTACCGAAGACTTACATACAGCGAGAAAAGGAAATTAATGTCAAATATTATTAACCCAAACGGCAAACAAATTCTAAAAGTTAGTACGGAATTATGCGGAAGAGAACTTAGTTTAGAAGTAAACAGAGTCGGATTTCGTAGCACTGCATCTGTAATTGCTCGATATGGCGATACGGTAGTCCTAGGGACTGCAATGGTAGGCAACAAGCCCATTACCGGTATGGATTATTTTCCACTAAGTATTGATTATGAGGAAAAATTTTATGCAGCAGGTAAAATTAGTGGCTCAAGGTTCATCAAAAGAGAAGGCCGACCAAGCGAAGAGGCGATTTTAATCGGTCGAATCATTGACCGACCAATTCGCCCATTATGGCCTAAAGGATATCGCCAAGAAGTACAAGGCATTGCGACAGTACTAAGTACCGATCCAGCATTTCGCCCAGATATGATTGCGATGATTGCAACTTCAGCCGCTCTAATGCTTACTGGAGCGCCATTCGATGGCCCAGTAGCAGGCTTGCGTGTCGGATTAGCCTCTGATGGAAGTCTCAAAGCATTTATGAGTACCGATGAATATGATGCAAGCACTCTAGACTTAGTTGTTGCTGGCACAGAGCAAGGAATCATGATGGTTGAAGCCGGAGCTAACGAAGTTTCAGAACAACAGGTAATTGAGGCTATGAATTTCGCACACGAAATGATGCAACCAGCAATTGCTCTTCAACGTGAGCTAGTAGATAAAGTAGGTGTTAAGCCCCTGGATTACGAACTTGTTAAGCCTAATAAAGAAATTCAAGAAGCGGTAAACGCTTGGTCTAAGGGTAAGTTTAGCTCAGAGTTAAGAGTTGATTATCCGTACAGAAATCAAAAAATCGATGAATTGCGTGAGCAAATGCGAGAACATTTCGCTTCAGAACTAGGAGAAGAAGTGTTTGCTGAACTTAAGCACGAGTATGACGAAGCTTTCCAAATGGCAGTACATGCTGACGTTCGACGAGGAATTGTTGAAGAACAAATTCGTCCTGACGGTAGAAAAATGACCCAAATTCGTCCACTATCAAGTGAAATTAACTTTTTACCACGTGCCCACGGCTCGAGCATCTTTACTAGAGGTGTCACCCAAGCTATGAACATTGTTACGCTCGCGCCACTAAGCTATGCGCAGATTGTCGACACTATGGAGCGTGACACCGAAAGACGATACATGCACCATTACAATGCACCAGGCTGGACAGTTGGTGAAGTTAAAAGACTTGGTAGCCCAGGCCGAAGAGAAATAGGACATGGATATTTAGCCGAAAGGGCAGTTGCGCCAATGTTACCTAGTGAAGCTGAGTTTCCGTATGCGATTCGAAGCGTAACAGAAATAATGAGCCAAAACGGTTCGACTTCAATGGCTGCAACATGTAGCTCATGCATGGCCTTGATGGCAGCTGGTGTGCCACTGAAGCGCATGGTCAGTGGTATTGCAATGGGCTTAATGCTCGAAGACGATACGCCTTATATCCTCAGCGATATTGCAGATGCAGAAGATTTCGCCGGCGATATGGACTTCAAAGTTACTGGAAGCGAAAAAGGTATAACAGCGCTACAAATGGATATGAAAGTTCATGGTCTAAAGACCGAAGTGTTAGCTCAAGCTTTGGAACAGGCGAAACAAGGTCGCGCCGAAATATTAAGACATATGCAGTCAGTTATTAATGAACCTGCGACAATGAGTCCATACGCGCCAAGAGTCGAATCTATCAAAATAAACCCAGACAAGATTCGCGAAGTTATCGGTAAGGGTGGTGAGACTATTCAGAAAATTACCGCAGAAACTGACACAGATATTGATATCAAAGACGATGGAACTATTACAATTGCGAGTCCAGATAATGCCAAAATTCAAGCAGCCATACAGTGGATTCAGAGCATTACCGAGGAGCCAGAAGTAGGAAAAATCTATACAGATAGACCAGTTGTCAGTGTTATGGATTTCGGAGTATTCGTACAGATATTGCCAGGACGTGACGGATTGGTTCATGTAAGTGAAATGAGCGAAGAAAGAATTAGTAAACCCAGCGATGTTGTTAAAGAAGGCGATAAGGTTACTGTTAAACTTGTAGCCATTGATGATCGCGGTCGTTTGCAGTTGAGCATGAAGGCTGCACAAAGGGAATTAAACAAGTAATTTGACTATGAGATTCGAAGCGAAACCAACTAACAAATTAAAATTAGCAATATACATAGTTGTTGCTTTTGTTCTATCTTATTTGTTAGCAAGTCTAGCCATAAATAGTGGTAGTATAATCGCCTATACACTGACTTCATTGTCAGTATTATATGGGCTTTATTATTTGGTCAGGTTAGTTAGATTATCAATTAAAAAAAGTAATCTTAAAGAAGAAAAAAGAAAATAGTCAGATAGTAGTCCAATGAATGTTTAATTAAATTAAACCAAGTTGCGAACCACGAAAGACAGGAGTAAATATGGATAAAAACAATAGAAAGAAACAAATGGGCCGAGAAAAGCCTCAGAATAAGACAGGTCAACAATCTGGATTAGCCCAGAAAGCTTCACGACCGCGAACAACAGAAGTTGCTAGAAGCGCTTCCAGAGGCGAAGCAATTAGGGCACAAAGGCGAAGTCATGATGACGCCCATCGAATAGTTAGTCAGTACAGTCAAGCTGATACCAACGGCTTGCAAAATACTCAAAACTCTAGAGCAAATGTGATTGACGATAGTCCACGTCTTAAAGTCGTTGCGCTAGGTGGTATGGACGGTGGTGGCTCTAAGAACATGATACTCGTAGAGTACATGAATGACGCTGTAGTAATTGATAGCGGTAACGACTTAGGTGTTGATCTGCCTGGTATTAATTATGGTATTGCTGATACTGCTTACTTAGAAACTATTAAGCATAAACTGCGAGCATATATCATAACTCACGGACACCTTGATCATATCGGTGGATTACCTCATATAGTTCCGAAGTTTCCAGCACCTATATACGGTTCTAAGTTTACAATTGGTATGGTTGAGCGGTTCTTTGAGAGTTTTGGCTTACCGTACCCTGATGGATTTAAGTTGCAAACCGTAACTATGAACGAAGAAACTCACGAGAAACTAAAAATCGGGAATTTCTTTGTTGAATTAGTGAGAGTTACTCACTCAATACCAGGTAGTACAGTGGTCATACTATATACGCCGGTGGGCACGGTAGTTTGCACAGGAGACTACCGACTTGATCCTAATCCGTTAGATCATGAAAAAACTGACGTAGAACGCTTACAACAAATTGGTAACGAAGGTGTTTTGCTGTTGTTAAACGAATGCATGAGTTCAGAAAGACCAGGGCGAACTCCATCAGAGAGCACGATCGAACCGACATTTGTAGAAATTTTCAAAAATTCACCAGGAAGAGTTTTTGTCGCAGTTTTTTCGAGCAACATCAACCGTATACAAATGCTGGTAAATGCTGCAGTCGCTAACGGACGCAAGATAGCTATGGATGGCCGAAGTATGATGAGCACTTTAGAGGTTGCAATTAAGCTTGGTATGATAAGAATTCCAAAGGGAACATTCGTGCCTATTGCAAATGTACCGAGTATGAAAGACGACGAGATTCTAGTTATTTGTACCGGTAGCCAAGGTGAACCTAATTCTGCTCTACAACGAATGGCGAGTGGCGAACATAAGAATATTAAGCTAAAAGAGCAAGACACAGTTGTCTTATCTAGTACGCCGATCCCAGAGAGCGGAAATGATAAATTGATCGGAGATATGGTCGATTTGTTGATGCGAATGGGTGTTCATGTCTATCGACATCAAACTCGTGATGTAGACGGTTGCGGTCCTCTACACGTTTCAGGGCACTGTTCACTAGATGAGTATATGGATATGATAGATTTTGTTAAACCAAAATTTATTTTACCTATTTATGGTGCTTATCGAGCACAAAAATATCATAACCGTGAAGCTGTTCGTCGCGGTTTCCCGAAAGCTAATTTAAAAACCATTGATAATGGAGAAGTTATAGAGTTTACGCCTAACTCCATGAAAACAGTCGGCGAAGTGCCAGTTGGAACAGTACTTGTAGATCAGACAGGCGCAACGGTCAGTAACGTTGTAGTCAAAGATAGGCTGATTTTGAGCGAGGATGGTCTTGTTGTGGTTATCCTGACAATCGATAAGAAAACCGGACAGCTTATGACAAGTCCGGATATTATTAGTCGCGGATTTATCTATATGCGTGATAATGAAGAGCTCATGAACTTATTCCGAACCGAACTTAAACGAGCTGTAATGCAACGCTACAAACGAATAGACTTAGATAGATTCAAAGCCGAACTCAAGGACTACGTAACGCATTTCTTGTTCGAACAAACTCAGCGTAGCCCGATAGTAATCCCGGTCGTCAATGTAATTTCGGGTGGCGGTAAATCGAATAATAATCCTAAACAGCCATCAGCACCAGAAAAAACACCAGAACAAATCGCCGCTGAGCAACAGGATCGTTTCGCAAAGATGCGTGCAGCGTTGCTAGGCCAAGACCCCCGCATTGACTAATAGATTCACGCCACGTCAGCCTACACTTCATCGTACTTTAATACGTTTCGTTCCGTGCGTTTGAAGAAGAAAGTCCATGCTGTACTCAAGCAAAATCGTTTTAGCACGAGAAGCATTGACAAAGCATAAGCGATTATGTTAAAATAACAACATTAAGGTAACACCTTAATTACAGGTGTATAATAAACATACGTATGTCTAAAAAGAAAAAACGCTCATCAAAAAAGAAATCACATAAGGTTGAAGAAATACGCGAACCTAATATGTTTGTTAGGCAAGTAGGTGCTGTAGTAATGTTGGTCATTGCTGTATTTTTGCTTCTGGGAGGTTTTGGCACAGGCGGTAGTTTACCAGTTGGAATGTTTGATATTGTATACAAAGTTTTAGGAATTTCAGCTTATTTATCTCCACTAGCATTTATTTACTGGGCTGTTCATAAATTTAAATCAGAGAATCATGACTTGTCGCCGTCCAGAATTCTTAGTATGGGCAGTTTGTTAGTTGTATTCGCCTCTTGGTCACATGTAGCGTTCGCTTCTAGACTGTCAGTGAATGCTGACTATACCGGAGGCAAGGGTGGTGGATTGGGCGAGATTATTGGCGGTGCAGTGCTATCGGCACTAGATAAAGTTCCTGCGAGCATCATGTTCTTTGTTCTTTTTATCTTAATTGCTTGTTGGACTTTTGGCATACCTTTAAGCGTATTCTTAAAACCATTTAAGAAACGACCAATAAGTGATGATGAAGACCTTGGTGCGCTAAAAGCAAAAGCCGACGCACATCAATTTAAACTCAATGAAGGTGTGCCTGTTGAACACAATGCACATAGAAGCTCGTTTAAAAACACTGTTTCAGCAAATCTTTCTCCTGAAGAAAATCACGAAGCTCTAACTGAGGCGCGCGATCCAAATTGGCAATTTCCGAGTGTAGATTTATTAATAAAAAAACAAGACAAAGCTGATCCGGGTGATGTAAATAGTAATGCAGAAATTATCAAAAATACTTTTGCAAATTTTAATATTGACGTAGATATGGAGGGAGCAAACATAGGTCCAAGGGTTACTCAGTTTACCCTTAAACCTCCAGCAGGTATTAAACTGAGTAAAATCTCTGCGCTAGATAAAGAGCTAGCATTAAACCTAGCAGCACAAAGTATCCGAATCGAGGCACCTATACCTGGTAAGCGGGCTGTAGGTGTTGAAGTGCCAAACCTAAAATCTGCAACAGTACGAATTAGCGGTATATTGAATGATCCAAAATGGAAATCTATGAAAGGTGAATTAAGTTTTGTTGTTGGGCGAGATATTGCAGGTCAAGCAGTTGTTGCAAGCTTGGATAAAATGCCCCACTTACTAATAGCTGGGCAGACAGGTTCAGGTAAATCTGTGATGATAAATACTCTTCTAACTAGTCTTTTATATAAATGTAGCCCTGCAGACTTAAAGTTAATATTAGTGGACCCTAAGTTCGTTGAGCTAAGATCATATAAGGATATTCCACACTTGCTAACCCCTGTAATTACCGAGCCGGAAAAGTGCATCAGTGCATTAAAGTGGGCTGTTTCTGAGATGGAAAGACGACTAAAAACTTTCGCAGATGCCGACAAGACAAACATTGAAGAATATAATTCGTCTCCAAAGGGTGATTCAATGCCCTATATAGTTATCGTAATAGATGAACTTGCAGATTTGATGATGATGGCAGCACGCGATGTAGAAGCGCTAGTAGTGCGTATAGCTCAGAAAGCCCGTGCAGCTGGTATTCACTTAGTGCTGGCCACACAACGACCTAGCGCGGACGTTATTACGGGTCTGATTAAAGCAAATGTTCCAGCGCGCATTGCTTTCACCGTCGCTGGACAAATTAATAGTAATATCATAATAGATACTATGGGAGCTGAAAAGCTTTTAGGCTTGGGAGATATGTTATATAAAATTACTGAAATGCCGAGACCTATTCGTTTGCAAGGTGCACTAATTACCAAGGATGAAGTTATAAAAGTTAATGATTTTCTCCGTATGCAGAGACCACCACAATACGATGATGAAGTTGTCAGCATACCGGTTCAGTTGAACGGCAAAGGCGGTATCGTTAATGATATCAATACTGGAGACTCAGACGATGAAATGTTTCATGACGCAGTAAGGGTTGTGATAGAAAATCGCAAAGCTAGCACAAGCTTGCTACAAAGACGTTTGCGTATTGGATATGGTCGGGCTTCGAGATTAATTGACGAAATGGAAGAACAGGGAATCGTTGGCGCAGCTGACGGCAGTAAGCCGAGAGATGTTTTGGTTACAAGTTTGAGTGAAGTTTTTAGCACTGGTGCGGTTAGGACTGAAGAAGACGAAATGCTTGACGAGAACTTTAGCTAAAACTTGAATAACAGATTGATTTCGTTTATAATTATATTCACTAACAACTAATTTCTGGTTATGAATCTTAGTTCATAATCTGATAAGCCAAAGAAAGGAGTAAAAACTCATGGATAAATATGAATTAGCAGTGCTATATCACCCTGATCTAGAGATTGATCTTGATAAGGCTGAGAAGCAGGTTGAAAAGCTTGTAAAAGATGCAGGCGGATCAATTAAGGAAACTGACAATTGGGGTAAACGCAAGCTTGCATATAAAATCGCTGGGCATGATTATGCAGTCTACGTATTCTATACGCTAGAATTACCAGGTAGCGGTGTATCGCAACTGAACAATGCGCTTAACATCACCGGTGAAGTAATCAGATTCTTGATTACAAAACCTGATGAAAAAGCAATCGCCAAAGCTGAAGCTATGAAAGTAAATCGCGACAAGCGATTGAGCAAAATGAGCCCAGAAGAAGCTGAAGCTGACAGCGAAGAATCTGACGACGAAGACGAATAGTCCTTGCACGCGTAAGTGAAACAGGATTATAGTGTAAGTACAAATAAATTTAAGGACATAGTTCCTACAAGGAGGGGTATATGGCTCGGAGTTTTAACCAAGTCACATTAATGGGTAATTTAACAAGGGATCCAGAGCTTAGGACAACGCCAAATGGACAGAGCGTTTGCTCGTTTAGTTTAGCGCTCAATCGTAGCTATAAAGGATCTGACGGAAACTGGCAGGAAGCAACTGACTACGTTGATATTGTAGCCTGGGGGCCACTTGGCGAACGAGTTAGCCAATATTTGAGCAAGGGACGACCTTGTTTAGTTAGCGGACGTTTGCAAAGTAGGAGCTGGGAGCAAGAAGGACAGAAGCGCAGTAAAGTTGAAGTGGTTGCGCAAGACGTGACATTCTTAGGTGGACCTGGCGGAAATAACGCTAGCGAATCATCTAACTCAGAACCTGCACCAAAATCTAGTAAAAAGCCGGATGAAGAAGTAGATGATATTGGCGATGAGCCGATTAATTTAGACGATATCCCATTCTAGAATTTGGATTATAGATTTTAGATTATGGAAGGAAATAGCAATGACAAACCGGCGCGTTCTTTTAAAGATCTGCGCGTATGGCAAGAGTCATATAAATTGTCTATAGGAATCTATAAGCTATGCGATTCTTTTCCGGCGCACGAGAGATACGGTCTTTCCAGCCAAATGTGCCGAGCAGCTGTCTCGGTCTCGTCTAACATTGCAGAAGGGTTCGGTAGACGTAGTGCGAAAGAGAAAGATCAGTTCTACTCAATGGCTAACGGTTCTCTAACGGAACTTGAAAACCAGATTTTAATTGCTCGCGGTATCAATTATGCCACCGACAAAGTAGCAGAAAAGTATTTAGAGCAGTGTGCTACAGTACACAAAATGCTCATAACACTTCAAAAAGTAAATAAGAATAGAAGTTAAAGAATTCTATAATCAATAATCTAACTTCTATAATCTACTCGATTGAAAGGAGAGTAAAATGGCTAAAATATTTAAACACAAGACAGATATTCCATATTTTGATTACAAGGATTTTAAGACCTTGCAACGATATGTGAATCAATACGGTCAAATTGAACAAAGAAAAAAGACCGGTTTAACTGAAAGTAAACAGCGACAACTCGCGAAAGCAATTAAGAGAGCTCGTCACTTGGCATTATTACCATTCGTAAGCAATAACTAGGAGATTTTATGGCATTAGGCGTAACAGACCTGAAGAAGGGTCAAGTTTTTGCCCTCGAAGGGCACCCTTACCGGGTTGTCGAGTATGCGCAAAAAGTAATGGGTCGTGGTGGCTCAATCGTGAATGTTACGATCAAGAGTCTGCTCGATGGTCGTCAGCTTCAAAAAACTTTTAAGGGTAACGAACAGCTTGATAGCGTTGACCTTACATACAGTAATGTCCAGTATTTGTACAACGACGGTGCAAAGTTTTACTTCATGGATAACGATACTTATGATCAAATTGAACTAAACTCAGAGGCAATCGGAGAGCAAGCTGGATTTCTCAAAGAGGGCGATACAGTCAAAGCCATGAAACTTGATGGCAATGCGGTAAGTATTGAACTGCCGAAAAATGTATATCTAAAGGTTGTCTATACTGAGGATGTGGTCAAAGGTGATACAACGAGTAATGTTCTGAAAGATGCTAAATTAGAAACAGATATCACTGTTAAGGTGCCGGCATTTATAAAAGTTGGCGACGAAATTTCGGTCGACACTGATACTTGGGAATACCGCGAACGTAAGAAATAGAGAATAAATTATGAAATTAAGACTTGATGAAGCGATGGTCCAAAGAGGATTAGTACATTCGCGGAGCCATGCCCAAAGGCTTATCAAGATGCACAAAGTAGTAGTCGGTGCTATGGTGGTTTCGCAACCTTCGCAAGAGATTTATCCACAAAATACAATCGAGATTATTGATAAAGAGGATTATGTTTCGAGAGCAGCGTTCAAACTATCTTCAGTTGCTAAACAATTTCAGCTCGATTTTAGAGACAAAACAGTCCTGGACGTCGGTAGCAGTACAGGTGGCTTTACTGATTATGCACTTCAGCATGGCGCTAATAAAGTAATCGCAGTAGATGTAGGCACAGATCAACTACATCCTAGTCTGCGAAATGACGATAGAATTGAGTTGCATGAGAAAACGGATATTCGCGATTTCAAAACTGACCGAAAAATTGATCTAGTTGTAGCTGACGTTAGTTTTATATCTCTCAGGAATATTTTGCCAGCAGTCTCAAATTTAACGTCTAAAAACTCAATCCAAGTTATCATGTGTAAGCCCCAATTCGAAGCAGGCAGAGACCAAGTTAACAAAGGTGTGATAAAGAACAGTAAAATTCGCAGACAAATTCTTGCCGATTTTGAACAATGGCTTAAAGATAATAATTTCAAAATCCTCGATAAAGCAGACTCGCAGGTTGCCGGCAGCAGAGGTAATGTTGAACGATTCTATAAGATTAAAAGTCTGTAGCTTAATGGAAAGAGCAGCCCGAAGAGGTGATTTATTCGACTCTCCGGCGCGATGAGAAAACTGCGTGCAGTTGTCTCATAAGCGAAGCGTGATATTGCCGACTCGCAGGTTGCCGGCACCAGAGGTAACATTGAACGATTTTATAAGATAAAAAGAATTAACTAAAATTACAATAGCGCCCGAAGCTCTTCTTCGTTTTTTATAATTATTTTGTGGTCTTGAATGTCGATTAGTCCTCTTTGTTTTAGCGCATTCATCTCTCGACTAGTTGTTTCACGAGTTGCATTAACTGAGCTAGCAATGTCGGCTTGTCTAAACGGAGCATGAATTGTAGTCGTATCAGACTTGCGATCATATATGCCAAATCTTTCGGACAAGCTAAACAAAAAAGAAACAATCCTTTCCCTAGCTGTTCGGTAGCTTAGTGTCATTACACGTTCTGAATGTAGTCGGTATGACTCCATAACCATATCTAGTATAATCGGCATGACCTCTGGATTTTCCTCGAGAAACTCTAAATACTCAGCTCGGCTAACTCGCCACAAAGACGTTTCTTCCATGGCTTCGTAGTAGCTGTTTCCATGTTCACCAATAAACGCCCAAATAAGAGGGAATACGCTTCCTGAACTACGCACTAAAAGTAAGTTTTCTTCTCCGTATTTTGTTAGTACACACGCCTTAACGAAACCCCACTCGATTAGAAAAACCCCGCTTGGATCGTCTTCAGGCCTAACGATAGTTTCGCCTTTTTTGAACTGCATGCGAGTGTGACTTTTGAAGAAAGTTTCGAGAAGATCACGTTTTTTAGTTTGCGTCATGCAGGTATTGTTTCAATATCACACAAAAAATGCAAGTGTGAGCAATATCACAAGATAATCGTGTTATTAATTACAGTAAAAATATGTGATATTTCGTAAGATTATAGTGTAAATGTGCTATGGGCGAGGAGGGTAAAATGACTAACCATAAAACTCTTAAAAGAGATTTGTATAAAAAAGGGTTCAAGTTTCGATTTTTGGGTAAATCTGGGATTAAAGAGCTTGCTACTCTTTTAGAAAAAAACGAAGTTGTACATCATTGTATATATGGCTATTACGCCGGTGGTTCGGCAGTGCTAGCAGCAACAAATAACCGGCTATTGTTAATAGATAAACGAGTGATGTTTTCGAATATGGAAGATATGAGATATCAGTCGATACACAAGATTCGTTTTTATAAGGGTATGTTGGGCGCAACACTAGTAATAAAAACGAAGAGTAATCGAGTAATGTTCAGGTCTTATTCCGATGCTAAATTGAGTGAACTTAGTAAATTTATTAAGCAACTTACGTTAGTTGAAAAGTCGAATGAAGACAGCTCGACAGATGAGTTACAGCTAATTGAATTTGAACCAACAAGCAGAGGTAAATTGTTGCCAAGACGAAAGATTGGCAAGATGGTTTACAATATAGTTAGTGCAACAGAGTAGAAATAAGTCAAAAAAACTCGTTATCGTGATAGCCATTACTGCTTTATTGATTGTTTCGTTTTTTGCCATCAAACAATTTATTAACAACGACGATTTGGGTGAGAAAACAGACGATAGAAGTAATTCTCAGCAACAAGATTCGGAGGATGTAAGCCCTTCCACACAAGAAGATATACAGCCAGCCCCAGAGTTTAGTAGCGCCAAATTACAGTCAGTAGTTGATTCGTGGGTAAGTGGATTACCATCAGGTTCTACTGAGAGCGTAATGATTGCCGATAAAGACGGCAATGTATTGGCCAGTAGTAACTCAGATGAGATTTACTTTACAGCAAGCTTATACAAACTTTTTGTAGCATTTGAAGCATATAAACAGTTAAGTAACGGCACGCTAACAGATACGTTAAACTACCTAGGTAGCTATAGTCGTCTGGGCTGTTTAGACGCTATGATTCGTAGTTCGTATAGTCCGTGTGCTGAGAAAATGTGGGCTGAATTAGGCAAACAAAATATTACAGATTCTATGATCAACTATGGTATCAAAGATACATCGTTGGTTGGATTGTCTACTACTGCTAGAGATACAGCATCCATACTTCAGCTAATTTACTCGAGCAATAGCTTAACTGCCGATAACAGGTCTAAATATCTTGACTCAATGCTTACGCAAGATGCTTTATATCGACGTGGGCTTCCGTCTGGTTTTAGCAGTGCCGTGAAAGTATATAACAAAGTTGGTTGGAACGAACAAGTCGAGTGGCACGATGGGTCTATAGTGGAGTTTCCCGACGGTAGAGTTTTAATCGTTGCCGTTCTTACGAAAAGTGTAGGGTATCGCAACATCGCTAGCCTTAGTTCATCGATCGAATCTGCAGTAACTGCAAATTAGACTATTTAGATTTTTTAATATTACCCATGTGAGTAATATGAAACGATTCTCTATTCTTTAGACCAAAGCCCAGAAGCCTATCAACTGCTATATGAAATATCCATATAAAACCAACTAAAGAAATTATTTCAGTACTGGTAAACACACCATAAGCGATTAATAAGGTCGGAATAGTCATATTGTGACCGAGGTTATACGTAATTGCTCCAGCATTAGGGCTAATGATATATCCAATCATAAATACATCTACAAGAGGGAAACCGACGGCCAGCCACCATATGCTATATGGCGATTTATGAGTCAATACTACCATTAGAATCGCGAGTGACAAGGATTCCCATTTTAGGTGACTAACGAATCTTTCAAAGTCCTGCATATTTAATCTCTCTACACATTGAATTTGAACTCCACCACATCGCCTTCTTTCATGACGTAAGTCTTACCTTCGGTGCGAACTTTGCCAGCAGATTTAGCCGTCTGCTCTGAGCCAGCCTCTACTAAGTCGTCGTAATTAACTATTTGCGCAGCAATAAAACCACGTTCAAAATCACCATGTATTACTCCAGCAGCTTTCGGCGCTGTATCGCCTTTATGAATTGTCCAAGCTCGGACTTCTTTCTCGCCGGCAGTAAGGTAGCTCTGTAAACCCAGTAAATCATAAGCCGCATGGATAACTTGGTTAAGACCCGGTTCTGTTTGACCATAACTTTCAAGCATTTCTGATCGGTCATTTTCGTCGAGTCCACGTAGTTCGTCCTCGAGCTTGGCCGATACAAAAACACATGGAGCAGGGGCCACTAGATCTTTTAAATGATTCTTAAAACTTTCATCTGATAATTTATCTTCGTCTATGTTAAAAAGGTACAAAATCGGCTTAGCACTCATGAGCTGCAAATCACTCAAATGTTCTCTGTATTCTTCTAGTAAATCGGGGTATTTCCAGAGAGGATGACCACTATTTAGATGAGTAAAAATATTGTTCAATAATTCTAAGACAGGCTTTAATTTTGGATTTGCTTTCGCTTCCTTTTCTAGCCGCGGAATACGGTTTTCGACAGTCTGAATATCGGCTAAAACTAACTCGGTGTTGATGACTTCGATGTCATGACTAGGGTCTTTAGAGCTATCACTACGAAGCACGTCAGGATTATCAAATGCTCGCACTACTTGGCATATAGCATTACAGCTTCGTATATGGCTTAGAAATTGATTACCTAAACCTTCGCCTTTGCTTGCTCCTTCAACAAGTCCGGCTATATCAACGAACGTAACTGTTGCTGGAACAATTTTCTCTGTCTTGTACATCTCAGCTAAAACTTTTAGACGTGAGTCTGGTACTGGGACAATTCCGGTATTTGGCTCTATTGTTGCAAAAGGGTAATTAGCAGCTAATACACTGCTATCGGTTAGTGCATTAAATAGCGTAGACTTGCCTACATTCGGAAGCCCTACGATGCCAATTGAAAGTCCCATGAATATAGATTATAGAATTCTAACCCGTTATTTCAAAACTAGTAATTTTCTGAGGAGTTAAGGGTCCGACCCTTAACAGATAAGGATTTTGCAAGTTTTAATTATGGGTTTATAGTTATGGTTGTTATGCCTTCAAGAAATGTGATTCGTCATGATTTACCTGAAAGCTATTATCATGTTTATGCGCGTGGTGCTAATAAAGACATAATATTTATAGACGAATCAGACAAGGACTATTTTCTATATTTGCTTTCACGACATCTCTCTAAAAGAGAGGTTGTTACTAGGAATGGTTATCCGTATCCGCACTTTCGGAACAAAATTGAACTTTTGACGTACTGTCTGATGGATAATCATTTTCATTTGCTTTTTTATCAGCGGGATCAGGGTATTTTGTCGGAGCTTATGAAAAGCATTATGGTATCGTATACGGCGTATTTTAATAACAAATATGGTAGAACCGGACCTGTTTTTGGATCTCGGTTTAAAGCATCGCTCGTTAATAAGGATTCATACCTATTGCATGTTTCTAGGTATATACACCTTAATCCCAGGAGCTGGAGAAACTATAAGTTTTCAAGCTTTAAATATATTCGCAAGGGAACAGAGCCAGAGTGGTTGCAGTCTGAAAAGGTGCTAGAGCTACATAGCAACAGAAGACAGTACGGAATATTCGTCGCGGATTACGAAGAAAATAAGAAAATGTTGAGTGAGCTGAAATACGTATTAGCAGATAATTAACGGGGGAATTTCGAAAATATGTAATTTTCTAAGGGGTTAAGGGTCCGACCCTTAACTGATAATACAACTAGACAAATATAGCAAAATAATGTATAATAAATATGTTAATAGTAAAAACAAAAATATGTCAGAAACAACACTTTACGAAACCCAACCGCAAATTGCAGATCAAGCAAACTCTCCTCTTCAGGATAACGCTGAGCAGTTAGCCCAAAATCAATTTGCTATTGCTGAGTTAGAGCAAGCGGCTCAAGAGGGGATTGACACCTATAAAGGAAAAAGACATTTAGAGTTTAGGGTTGGCATTGAAATTGAGTTCGGCTTACAGCGTCCTAGTGATTTTAGAAGTGATGTTGTAGACAACGAGAAAATTAGCGACAGCTTAAGAGATTATAACGTCGGGTTAGTTCTTAATCCAGACACGATTCATAGTGATGATCATGACTATACCGATCTAGTGGGGGAGTTTAGAAGCTATGCTAAAGGTTTTTTACAAAGGTTGAAGCCAGAAGATAAAGCAGAAGCAGACTTTCAAGAGCGATGGCTTGAACAGGTTGATCAGCTAGGACCAGCAGAAATCGTCAACTTTTTAATTTATGAGGAGTTTTCGAAACCTAAGCTGCGAATACCTGAAATTTCTGAGGATGCTAGCCTTGAAGACATAGATGCTTTTTCAGATGAAAACGGGTGGATAGAGTGGAGGTTCGGGAGAGGAACCCTGCAAAGCGGTTATTACGACAATGCTGGTGTTTCTGAGATAAGGCTAACGCCTTGTAACCCATCTGAAGCACTACGAAGAACTGCAATTATAAAACAGAGAATGGGAGAGATTGGTGCTGAATTAGGTGCAATAGTGACCACGGGTGCTCAAATGGAGCACGTCAACCTAAGCGTCTATGAAAGACAGCAAGACGGTTCATACAATGAGCTTATCGGAAATTCAGAGTCGAGAGCGGATGACACCGTTGATATTACAAGCGGGATAATGGAGGCAAAACAAGAAGGCATTTACATTGATGCCGAAATGGCAAGCAAGTATGACTATATGTTCGCTAAAGGTGGAAGCGGTAACTTGAATGTAGGACCTACAAGAAAGACTTTGAGGGTATTGGATGGTAGGGTTGAGTTACGAGGTGGTTTTAGGAATACCGAACAAGCAGTAGCGTGGGTTCTGGCGGGCACCGTTGATGGTCTAACGAATGGTGCCGAAGCACTTGCTATTGAAGGTTACGAAGTATCTAGATATGGTGAAGTTATAAGAGTAGTGCGTGCAGAAGGTTTTGACAAGGAAGCCGATTTACAAGTTCAGCGTATGTATGAAAATAGTGAAGTCGATGAGAACGGTAAATTCAAGATTAACGACGGTTTCGCAATGATTAGGGGTGAAGCAGTTACGGCTAGCTTGTTTGGTGATGATGCAGAGCAGTGCAAAGCTCCCGATGTGTTGGCAATGACTGTTGTTTCGGCAACTAGACTTGATGAAAGCGGGCTACCAACGGTTACCCCCGAATCACTTGAATCAGCCCTAAATGAGCTAAGCGACGGACTGAGAGAGAAGGTGACAGAGTACGGCTTTGACGACCTCTCTGCACTTGCGGACAGGTTCAATGAGCGGCTTGCTAAGGTGCGTGTCCTTAAAGACAAGGCTGTAATAGGCAGCACGGAACATGTAGGGTTAGGTCGTGAAGAAACGCTTCGAAGGATGGCTACATCACGAGTCATATCCTTAGCGCTAGGTGGCAATCTAGAAGCATATATTGCCTCAATAGATGAAGCCTCAAAAGATTTTCAGGATCGCAAGGTTGCATAGAATTAAAGCATAAGCATATTACGCAATAATATCACTGGAGTAAGCAAGCCAACAGAGATATAATTGTGCTATGGGTAAATCAAAAAATGTATTCAATGAGAAGGGATCAGCTGCCGAGGCACTTATTGCTGACCTGTGTGGGGATGCGTTTTTTCAAGACTTTTGCTTCAAAAATCCCTACGTTGGCACTGGCAAAGGCCGTAAAGAGCTGTGCGATGTACTAGTCGTGCTTGGTGATACCGCAATCGTTTGGCAAATAAAAAACATCAAGCTGGGTAGGGATGGCGTATTTAAGCAAGGGGACGTTAACAAGGCTATAAGCCAGTGTCGAGGTGCAAAAAGGAAAATTAATACACTCGGTAAAATCACGTTGACTAATATATCGGGCAAAGCAAAAGTTATAGACGCCACAACTATAAAGAACGTCTACTTAATTGCTGCTATTGAGGGTGGGTTGGCTGAAATGGGTTCGTTTTACGACGACAGTGACAGAGGAAATGTCCATATATTTTTTGAAAAGTTCACCCGATACGCCACAAAACACTTGAATACAGTGAAAGATTTTATTCGCTATCTACAGAACAAAGAAAGATTCCTCAGCGATGGCAAGGGCTTAGTTTTGAGTGGCGGTGAAGAAGAGCTCCTTGCCGTTTACATAAATAACAATCGTACTTTTGGCAATATGGAAGACACTAATGCACATCAGATATTCTTGGATACGGAGGGATCGGCGGCTGAATTGGAAGAAGACGATGGCTACAAAACCAAGCAGGAGCTTGATAATTATTGGGGCAAAGCATGGGATGAGCTTATTCGTAAGAAGAGTGAGGGTTTGCCACAAGAAGGTGATATAAGCAAGCCAGAAGACCGTGACAAGTTCTTAGCGAAGATGATGAGTCACGATAGGTTTGAGCGACGTATTCTTGGCAAAACCTATGCTGATGCTGCAGTTGAAGCAGCTAAAGGACCTGATGATGAAACGTTCGTCTATCGTCGTTACTATCCGTTAGAAGGTGTAACATACGTATTTGCTTTTATGGGTAATTTAGATGGAGATAAGCGACCGAGACAGACAATGCTATATCTGGCAGCATTAGCTGCTAGGAAGAAGTTTCCACAAAATAACATGGTGATTGCCGTGGTAAGCGAACGAGCAATGGTAAAGAATTCTAATGGTTGCTCATTTGATTGGGTGTTATTGGACGCAACGGATGAAGACCTCAAAGAAGCTATAACACCAGAAATTGCTGAGTTTATGGACAAGCATGGTTATTTGAAAGACCCCAAGATCGAAGCAGTCACCGCATACGAATATCCCGAAGACATCCCGCACAAGAAGGACGATAGTTAGCTGGATGCAAGATGACCAAGACATCAACTTAGGCAAAGCAGTCTTTGACCAAGTCATGAAAAATTGGGCGTTACCAGAAATTGAACGACGCCAAAAAGAGGGCAAGTTGCCAAAGCCTGTCGAGCTGAGGCATGTACAAGTTTTGTTTGCGATTGATGGCAGTAGAACAATCAGGATTAACGAAGAAGTAAAAGCAATTTTTAAGGCAAAGCTTGCAAAAGGGAAGTCGGTCAAAAAAGGTCAAGCGTTGCGTGAAAGTGACGTCGAAGACGTTCAGTTTGGTCAATTACTTGAAGAAGATAGTGATTTTGGTCATATCACAATTTGGCGTTTCAAGGACGAGTGGAAAGTCTATTTTAGCTTCATCTATGAAAACAGAAAGGCAAAAGCAACTTTAGAATTAGGTGAATCATTTCTTCAGTCTGCGAAAGCTGATATTGAAGCTGCAAGATTGGGACCAGCAGTGAACAGCCTGTTTGTCGCTTCAGAAAATGTTGCAAAAGCTAGGCTATTTTTGCAGCCGCTTGATGACGTCCATAAGCCAGTAAAGACACACAAAGGTACACAGCTTTTGATAAACCGATACAAGGAAATTGGCAGAATTATTCCTTCTAAGTATGCAAAAAATCATAACAAATTACTTGGTCTTCGAGAGTTGGCTAGATATGACCCAAGCTATGATATTGATAAGAAGTTTTTGAATACATCCGTTGCTGAAATTGAGAATCTAGTTTCAATTACTAGAGGGTCTTTCCGTTAATGTTAGTTCTCTAACTGCTTCGGCAACGTATTTGTCGGAGTAGCCTCTACCGCCTCTATCAGTAGGTGGCATTTTCAGTGTTAGCTCGAAAGGATGTTGGTTTACGCAATACGTGTACCAATTGAAAGTCCCATGTATATAGATTATAGATTATAGAAGTTAGATTTTAGAAGAATTAAGGGTTATTTAGTAAAAATGTGTGATAAATATCACATTTTGTTATAATCCAAATTGATTGTGTTAATGACAAAAACGTGGTATTATTGTGAAGTAAGCGTAAAGCTACTTATCTTTAATAGATAAACATATCATAACAGGGTGCAAATGATAGGATTCAACTGATATGAGTAATCAGGATACAAGAATAATTACAACAATTGGACCAGATGCTGGCTTAACGCCCGAGCAACTTGCTGACTTTGAAGCTGGACAAAACGGAATTGTTTCTGGATTTCCTGATCTATTATTAGTAAATGGTGAATTAGATACAGAACTTTTACCAGATACATTTAAAAACGAAAAGGGTTTATTGTCTTGGTTGAAGAAAGCCGTTGAAGCACTTCGGAGAAACAAGGTTAAGGTAACTGCGAGTAGTGGTCTAGCACTGGGCTCGTTTATGATGGGTAACGGTGTTGCGAATGCAGATTATCCATGTCCAATACCAGATTATTATAAAACAATCATCTATGATGATGGGTCGCAGTTAGATGTTGGTATGTGTTATGGTAATCCACCAACAACACCACCACCAACACAGCCAACAATACCACCAACACAGCCAACAACACCAACAACACCTCACACTACTCCAACAACTCCACCACCACAGGATACGCAAGCGCCGCAAGATACTACGCCAACAGAGACGACAGCAGTTGATGTAGAACCGATTTATGCTCAGTATTCAATCACTGATGCGCACGGCAGGCTCGGATATGTTGAAATTGGGGTAAATGGAAGCTTAGTCCAACCGAATAAATCAACAAGATTTGAAATCGTAACTTTAGATAGCAATAAGCTATAAATAAAGTTAACTAGACTTTTTAAGGCCTTCGAGCATGACTTTAACTATAAGTCTCTAGGCATTGTTTGAAAATTTAGATACAATTAAGCTTATGTATAAGAAGCAATTGGTAATTATTGGCGTAGTACTAACATTAGGAATTTTAACTACCGTAACAGCTATATATATGAAGCGAGAACCAAACCAGAAGAGCACGCCAACAGAATATGTATACGCTCCTACTGAAGAAGAAATCAGGGCCGATAACGACAAAACAGCAAAATTCAACGACCTGACAGCAGTTGCTAATGGTAACGACAGTACATTAAAAATAAGCGAATCATTGCAGTATGCTAGAGATGGAAGTAACGACATCAAAGCTAGACTTGATGCGTATAGACTATGCTTACAAACAGCAATTGAGCTAGACGATACTACAAGCAAGGAAACTTGCTACGGTGAGTCGTCTAAACTCACAGAAGAACTGACACTAGAAGATGAAAGAGTACAATGGAAAAATTATCTAGAGAATATTTACAACGGCAGGGACAGTCAGTCTGGAGCTGAGAGTGATGTTACACAATAAATCCATAGAACAACAGTACGGATTTATCCTCAATCTTGTTATTTTTATTGTCTGTATATTTGTGAGCTTTATTTTGCTAAGTTCAAGGGCTGGGGCGATAACCGGAGCTGGAAACTATTTCCCAGATACAAGTCCGAGTGGACAAGCAAGATCATATGCGATCGTGCAGGTTACAGGTTCAAATGTGGTAAACGCTAATAGTAAAATGAAAGCTCGTACAACAGTTGCGAATGTGTATGTTCCTAAAAGTCTAGAAGGGCAAAACGTTAGCGTCAAGATTGTTAATGGATGCCACGGGACTATAAGGGATAATGAAACATGGGCTGGTAACACAGATTTTTATGTTAAAAACAGAACGACAGGACAGAATTCACCGACAGTAAGTACGAATACACCCGGAGTTTGTTCAGGTACAACAGATATGATCTTAAATTTTACAGCAACACCTATGATTGCTAGTACTGATCTGGATAAGTCTCAAATATTTGAAGACGGCGTGCAGTATAATGTCTACGAGTTCATTGCGCAAGGTAAAATGATAGAAGCTGGTAATAGCTCTAGATACTTGAATGCTTTCGGTCTGGAGCCCATAACTAGTGGATTGCAGGTGGGTATATCGAACTTCCCTGAAAGGTGTGATATAACAAACTATCCAATGTCTTGTCCGTCGCCAAGGTTATACAATGGCTCAATTGCAAGCTGGGTCTATACGTCATTTTATGGCCCTTTGCCAGCGTCTCTGTTGGCTAACTACGATCAACGAATAAAAATAAGAAGTTCATGCACTATTTCTGGTGGAGGTATAAGCCTGTACGATATTGATGCGAGTACATCGAATTTAACACAACCAAATTTGAGCGTTCAATTATTAAGAAATGGAGTCGCTCAATCAGTTACTGCGCCAAACGGAACTACTTTTAATAAGTTAGATAAATTAGGTATGCAGTTTTGGCAAAACGGTGTGCCAGGTTTGCTATACGCACATCCTGATATTCCAGGCCAAATTGACTCCGGTGGAAACAATAATGAATATATGGATATTCCAGGGGGGCCTCCCATGTATCCTAGTATTGATCCAATGTTTGCATCTATGGGTACCTTTGAAGCAAACGTGGACTATGAATTACGAATAATTGGCATAGATAGTGATAATGCACTACAAATTTTGCCTAATTATCCACTTTGTTCAGGTACAACTAGCCCTGTGGGTTATGTTGATTCTTGTGAAGTAATATCAGGGCAAGTCTATATCAAGGGATGGGCATACGATGATAATGCTGGATTGAACGATGGTAAACCACAAATATCTGTTAGTATCTCAGACGGTGGCGGATGGACAAGTGATGTAATCGCTGATACAGACAAGTCACCGTATAGAGAAGCAGAAATTGAAGCTTTCCTCGATAGTAAGGGATATGGTTCGAACGCTCGAGACCATATATATGGCTTCGAGCTTGTATACGATAATCTATATCAAGGCAAGACTTATAGTATCAATGGTGTTGTAAAAAATGTTGGGCCTGGTACAGACCAACCGTTAGGGATTAATCATGCTCCGACCAGAAATGATCTGGCTGGTTATGGATTCAAAAATGATATTATACCTAATCAGTGTTTGCTCCCTGCGCCTGAGGCGCCAGTATGTATTATTAATACACAATCGGTATTATTAGGAGAAGAATTCTATCCGTACGTGCTAGTATCGAATGGAAGCACGAGCAGTATCAATCTATCTAGCGCGAACTACCAAGTCACAAGAAACGGTAGCAATGTATACAATGGAAAGGTTCTGCCAAGCGGTACCGCACGACCGTATAACATCGGTACTTCAACATACCAAGACTATGAGTATACACTTGCTGGAGATGGTGGGCAGGTAACAATCAGGTCAGATAACCCACATATAATACTCGACACGGGTAACTATGACATAAGCTGGGATATAAGTATCTCAGGTGGTTTGTCGGTTGGGGGTGATTGCGGACAAGTAACACAAGGAGCACTCGGCGTAAGATCTGAGCCATATACTAGGTTCTATGGTAATGATGTTATTGCTGGTGGAGGTTACGGAGACTGTTCGATTAGCAGTTCAATCAACGCGCAAGGTTACGGTAGATACGCAACGGGAACTCAAGATCAGAGTAGTTACCAGGGCACAGCATCAGAACTAGCAGTATTTGCCACTGGGTTAATCGACGGTGTTATGCCTGGTGCACAAACTGTGCGTAGCTCGGTCGATGAGCTGGCTTTTGCTAATGATGGCTCTGCTGACAGTAGTTTAGCGACTCTACCTTATGGTGGTGGTTTCAACGAACAGATTTGTGCAGGTGATTACTGGAATCAAGTGAGTGATAAGACTAAACTTTCTGCTTTGCCAACTGGACCAGTTAACTTAACTACGTTGGGTACAGGTGTATATTATTACGATGGCAACATGAATGTTGTCCCGTCGAATATCGAAAACAGTAAAAGGATAACAATTTACGTCAATGGTGATGTTGTAATTGGTCCATCGATTAACACTAATAATTACGATCAAACTGTTTCTTATACTCAACCAAATAGTAGCTGGGGGGTAGACATTAATAGACTTCCACTAGTAAAAATTGTTGCGTATGGAAATATATACATTGATAACAATATAAGCCAAGTAGACGGGTTGTACGTTGCGGTTCCAAGAGATAGTACAACCGGAGGCATAATTCAAACCTGCGTTAAATTCGATGGTAGTGGAGTTGATGATTTATCAGCTAATGAAAGTTTCACGGCTATTGAATGTAATCACAAACTTACAGTTAACGGAGCATTTATCGCTAGATATGTAAAATTAATGCGTACAAATGGCAATATTCTAAGTGCGGGCACACCGGAAACTACTGGCTCTGCCAATATTGCAGAGAGTTTCAATTTTTCACCTGAACTCTACTTAGCATTGTTATCAGAAAACGGAGCTACTTCCAGATTCGATGCAATTCTATCATTACCTCCTGCTTTGTAGTGTTATGCCGAATGAAGTTAATAGTTTTCGAGCAAATGCTTGATTAATGATAAATAACACTTGTTCATGGCCCGAAACTCATGAAATACTACTCGTTAATTCTGAATAAAGTAGTGAGTAGAAAGTCATGAAATTTTTAATCTGTTAGAAGGCTCTAAAAACTTCTGTTCAAAATTAAACATATGCGTTATACTTGGATGTAAGTTATGGGCATATTATCGACAGGATCCGACTTCTTTGGTCTTGACATCGGTACTACAGCCATCAGGGTGGTACAAATGCGGGGCGGTAAGAGCAAAGTCTTAGTGACTTATGGCTATATTGATATTGATCCGAAACTTTCGATGAGTGATTCGAATGCCGATCAACAGAAGCTCGCTCAAGCAATCAAACAAGTAATCTCTCAGAGTGGAATATCTACGCCAAATGTTGCAGTTGGATTACCAAGCCAAAAAGTCTTCTCTACAATTGTTGACGTTGATAGGCTAAGTCCGGGTGAGCTCGAGAAGACTATTAGATTTCAGGCTGACTCTCTGATTCCTACGCCGATTGCTGACTCAAAAATAGATTGGGCACTGCTAGGTAATTCTCCAAAAGAATCCAGCAAAGTTGAGTTACTGCTTTCTAGTGTTGCCAACGCATTTGTCGAACAAAGACTAGATTTACTTGAATCAATCGGCCTCAATGTCGTGGCGTTCGAACCTGACAGTTTAGCGCTCACCAGAGCTTTATTATCAGAGACGTATACATCTGCTACATTGCTACTTGATATGGGTGATTTAGCTACTGACCTAGTCATAACGCTGAACGACGCACCAAGACTGATCAGAACAATCCCTGTTGGTATGGAGAGCATAATCAAGTCGGCAATGCAGGGCTTAAGTATAGATGATAAGCAAGCACGTCAGTTTGTATTCAAATTCGGAATGAGTAAAGACAAGCTTGAGGGCCAAATTTACAATGCAATAAGTTCAACAGTTGATTTACTAATGGGCGAGATAGAGAAATCAATCAAATTCTTTAACACCAGATACATAAATGAGAAAATCGATAGAATTGTGGTAACAGGTGGAGCATCAACCTTACCAGAGTTCCCGCTATCATTGGCAAATAAATTCAACATTGGAGTGGAAATAGGTAATTCTTGGCGCAATGTCAGCTTCTCAGCTAACAAACAAAACGAATTACTAGCAATATCGAGCAAATTCGCAGTCGCCGTCGGTTTAGCAGAGAGGGTAGATTCATGATTCAATTCAACCTTTTACCAGACGTAAAAATGAAGTACGTTAAGGCAAAGCGCACCAGAAGACTAATTATTAGTAGTTCTTTGTTGGTTTCAGCAGTTTCACTAGGAGTGGTTATATTATTATTTGGAGTTGTTCAATTCGCACAGAAAAAACATATCAATGATTTAACTTCAGATATTAAAAAACAGGCATCAGACATTCAGTCGATAGATAAACTAGGCGATATTCTTACTGTTCAGAACCAACTATCGCTACTTTCTGGTTTGCATGAGAAGAAACCAGAAACATCTCGCTTGTTCGACTACATTACATTTGTCAGTCCTGCGAATATGAGTGTGCTAACGCTGAATTTCAATTATGAATCAAGTACGATAATCTTGCAGGGTTCGGCAGACAATATAAGCACAGTTAATAAGCTTGTAGACAATATCAAAGCAACAACCTATACAATTGATGAATCTGACGATAAAGTGAGTGCGTTCTCAAAGATATCTACTCAACTCACTGGAGATAATGAAAAAGCAAGCTTTAAGGTCCAGATGAGCTACGAGCCAACAATATTCGATAATACTAAATCCATAAAGCTATATCTAAACGATCAATCTTATTCGACGGAATTCGGAGGGCAACAATAATGCCAGATAAAGTTTCACATTCGCATAAATCTGTAAAACACGAAATAATCGACAGAACAAATCAAACTATGGTAATTGCGGTTGGGATAGCTACATTCATATTCATATTCAGCTTATTTGCGGTTAAGTCTTTAATATCACAAAGCTTATATCAGAATCGTGTTATTAGTGCCAAGGAGAAAACCTTAGCACAAATTAAAACCGACAAAAAGACTGTCGAAGAACTAAAGTCGTCATACGAGACATTTAACAAATCAGGAATGAATATACTCGGAGGAAGCACGGACGGAAGTGGTCCGCTGGATGGCGAGAACGCGAAGCTGATTTTGGACGCATTACCTAATAAATACGACTATCCCGCTCTATCTAGTAGTTTTGAAAAAATTCTAAAAGACGGAGGGTATACAATCGGTTCAATCGGAGGTAAAGAAGACAGTAGCCTAGCTTCAATGGCCCCAACCTCTGGGAATATTACACCAATTGAAATTCCTTATTCTTTTACAGTAACCACGGACGTATCAGGTATTAAGAGGTTGTTAAGTACTCTAGAACGGTCAATCAGACCAATGTATGTCGACACTATGCAAATTCAGGTTGGCGATACTATCCAGGCCCGTGTTTCGCTACATACTTACTTCACCCAAGAAAAAACGTTCCAGCTTGGTTCTAAGGAGATTAAATAATGCGTAAAGAAGTTTTTACTATAATGACGGTGGCTTTAATTAGTGCTGTTTTATCCATAATTATTTCGGGGATGTTCATCACTCCGTCAAAAAATAGATCACAAAAAGTCGAAACCGTAGAGCCTATATCGACGACTTTTGAACAACCTAATAGTGATTATTTCAACAGTAAATCAGTAAACCCTGCACAAAATATCGAAATAGGAACAGATCCAAACAGCAACCCTTTCGAGGGCAGATAATTGGCAAGGGAGTGAGTTAGTCTCATGAGTGTTTTATCTGCACAACTACAAACTGAAGTCGAAAAAACTATAGTTGATCAGGGCATAATTAAAGCTGAAGACTTTAATAAGATAAGGCAACAGGCAAAAGACAAAAATGAACCGCTTTTTACGGCTCTTGTAAATAGTGGGCTGATAAATAATGAAACTTTAACAAAAGTTATTGCTCAAATCACAAAAATGCCATATGTAAATCTACAGAATGCGGTTGTAGATATAAAAATTCTGTCATTACTATCTAAAGAGATAGCTGAAAGATACATGGCCGTCCCAGTAGGTGAAATGAATGGACGTGTTGTTGTCGCGATGTTGGATGCCGATAATGTTCAGGCTGTTGATTTTATTAGCAAAAAGATTGGTCGTGCTCTCAAAGTCTATGCTGCAAGCGAAGAAGGTATTCGCAATATTTTAAAACAATATAGCGACGATATTCATCAGGATGTGGCCAATGTTCTCGATACGCAGATAAAAGAACAAGATATAGAAGCCGCTACTAAGCAGGTTGAGAATATAAAAACAATTTCTAACGATTCACCTATTAGTAAAGCACTATCTAGCATTCTAGATTATGCAGCTAAGAACAGAGCAAGTGATATACATATTGAACCACTAGAAGGTGCGCTAAAGATTAGAGCGCGAGTAGATGGTGTACTAAAAGAAATTATGCAGTTGCCGAAAAGCATAGAAGCGCCACTCGTATCAAGAATAAAAATCTTATCCAATTTAAAGATCGATGAGCACAGAATACCTCAAGATGGTCAGTTCTCGATATCTACAGGTCAAAATACTATTGATCTGCGTATTGCCATCGCACCAGTAGTGTGGGGCGAACAAGTGGTAATTCGACTTCTCGATAAAACAGGCACATCTTTGAAACTTGAGGATATGGGTTATGGCGGACGGTCTTTGCAGGTCGTTAGAAAAGGATTGTCACATCCGAACGGGATGATTCTGACAAGTGGTCCAACTGGATCGGGTAAGTCAACATCAATGTATGCGCTACTTCAGGAAATCAAGAGTGAAAAAATTAACATAGTCACTCTAGAAGACCCAGTCGAGTATAAAATAAGCGGGATTAACCAAATCCAAGTAAATCCAGAAGTCGGTTTAACATTTGCATCTGGCCTGCGATCCATTTTGCGTCAAGATCCTAACGT
The DNA here is from genome assembly GCA_020428465.1 of Candidatus Saccharimonadota bacterium. Classification (GTDB taxonomy): domain Bacteria; phylum Patescibacteriota; class Saccharimonadia; order Saccharimonadales; family SZUA-47; genus JAGQMY01. The sequence goes on along the minus strand of JAGQMY010000021.1, from coordinate 8,460 downwards.
TGTTATGGTGGGAGAAATTCGAGATAAAGAAACAGCAACTCTAGCTGTCCAAGCGGCGTTAACAGGTCACTTAGTCTTTAGTACACTTCACACAAATTCTGCAGCAGGTATCCTGCCTAGGCTTCTGGACATGGGTATTGAGCCTTTTTTGATTGCTAGTACCGTACATACAGTTATCGGACAAAGGCTAGTCCGGCGCAATGTCCCTGAAACTGAACCATATAAATCTAGTAAAGCCGAAACAGAAGGAATTATCAGTACCTTAGGTTCTTTATTACCTAAGACTCCAGAGGAAGTTTCGATAGTTTCGCAAAAACTTGGATATTCTAACTTGCCTCTTGCCAATCAAAACGCTTATACTTTATACAAGGGCAAGAGCACACCCGAGAATCAGGAGGGCTTCAAAGGACGAGTAGGTCTTTATGAGGCATTCGAGGTTACAGATACTATTCAAGATCTAATCTTGAAAAGGTCTACGAGTTCCGAGATTCAAAGGGCTGCACAAGCCGAAGGAATGGTATCAATGAGACAGGATGGATACTTTAAAGCATTAAGCGGGATGACCACAATTGCAGAGGTGAACCGTGTTGCAGCCGAAGGTGCTGTCTAATAAAGCGGAGGGAACAAAGGGTGGCAGGACAAAGTCAACAACTAAGAATAGAATTATTACTTGAAGACGTAGTTAAGAAAAAAGCGTCTGATTTACACTTGCAGGTCAGCTTGCCTCCGATGTTGCGTATCGATGGTTCATTAGTACCTGTTTCTGGGACTGATCCGCTTACAGAAGAAATGGTAGAATCGCTAGTTTTTGCAATTCTCGATGATGATCAGAAGCAAATATTATTAAAGGACAAAGAATTCGACTTTAGCTTTGCTTTTGGCGATATTGGCCGGTTTAGGGTTAACGCTTTTCACGAGAAAGGTAATATAGCTGCGGCATTACGATTAATTCCTAATGAAATCCTTACCATTGAACAACTTGGATTACCAGAAGTTGTTGGTAAATTTTCAGAATATCCACGCGGATTAGTACTGGTAACCGGTCCAACTGGATCAGGAAAATCAACTACATTGGCAGCGCTTCTCGACAAGATAAATACTGGTAAAGCCTGCCACATAATCACAATCGAAGATCCGATTGAGTTCACACATAAATCTAAAAAATCAGTTGTCGTACAAAGAGAAGTGCACTACGATACCTTCTCATTCTCAGCAGCACTTAGAAGTTCTTTGCGACAAGACCCAGATGTAGTGCTCATCGGAGAAATGCGAGATTTAGAGACAATTGCTAGCGCAATTACGATAGCAGAAACTGGTCACTTAGTGTTCGCTACACTTCACACAAACTCCGCAGCACAAAGTATCGACCGTATAATTGACGTGTTTCCTCCTCACCAGCAACCTCAGATTAGATCACAATTAAGTAATATTCTGATGGCGATATGCTCACAGCGCTTAGTCCCTTCAATTGGAGGTGGGCGTGTTGCGGCTGCAGAAGTATTAGTAGCAACACCAGCGGTTAGAAATATCATCAGAGAAGGCAAGACTCATCAGTTAGATGCTGTGATTCAAACAGGTGCTGAATACGGTATGCAAACAATGGATAAAACGCTTGTATCGATGATACACGCTGGAACTATTAGTTACGATGAAGCACGAAACTTTGCAGTTGATATAGAAGAACTAGACAGGCTTATGAGGGGTTAAATATAAATGCCTAACTTTAAGTATGTTGCCAGAGACCCTGCAAGCGGTAAAAAAATCGAAGGTGTTATTATGGCTAGCGACACTAAAGCCGTTGCAAACACCATTAAACAACAGGGTTATGCACTTATAAGCGTGGACGTAGAGTCTGAAACTAATTTCTTCGGGTTTTCTAAAAGTGGCAAGATTAAATCTAAAGATAAAGTTATTTTTTCGCGACAATTATCAACACTCATTAATGCCGGCCTGCCATTAGTTCAAGCATTAAGATCTGTGATGGAACAGACTAACAGTAAAAATTTGCAAGCGATTCTCACTAAAGTAATCACTGATGTAGAAGGTGGTAAAACATTTGCAGACAGTTTAAGCCAGTATCCACGAGCATTTGATCAAGTGTTTGTCAGTCTAGTAGCTGCCGGTGAAGCTTCAGGTACTCTTGATACAGCACTAGAGAGAATTGCCAACCAACAAGAAAAGGACGCAGAATTGGCTTCTAAAGTACGCGGTGCCATGATTTATCCAATTATTGTCATTCTTGTAATGATTGCAGTTGTGACATTCATGCTTGTCAGTGTTTTGCCTCAGGTGCAAGAACTTTACAAAGGACTACCAGGAGCTAAGCTACCATTAGTTACCCGACTTTTATTAGCTGTATCTAATTTTATGGTGCATTTCTGGTGGGTTATTGCAATTATAATTAGCGCGTTTGTTTTCTTTACAAGTAGATGGGCTAGAACTGTTGAAGGTAAAAAACTATTTGACTCTTTAAAATTAAGCGCCTGGCCTATCGGAACATTATTCAGAAAAATGTATATGGCACGGTTTGCAAGAACTGGAGCAACTCTTGTGTCTAGCGGAGTGCCACTTATTCAAGTGCTAGATATAACATCGCAAGCAATAGATAACGTGCACGTAGAAACAGCTATTCATCACGCCACAGATAAAGTAAAGGGTGGAAAGGCTCTATCTGAATCTTTGCAATCGGAAGAAACTTTTCTCGAACTCGTACCGAAGATGTTAAAAATCGGTGAAGATTCGGGTGCTCTTGAGAAAATGATGGAGAAAACCGCTGATTATTACGAAAAAGAAGTAGATAACCAAATTAAAGCTATATCTACGATAATTGAGCCGGTATTGATGATAGTTTTAGGTATTGTCGCGATAACTATTGTCAGCGCCATATTACTACCTATCTATGGATTAGTCGGTCAGAACCTCGGTAGATAACAAAATGCTTGTGTTTTAAAGTCATCAGATATAATATTAATGCATAATAAAACAACCTAACGGGGGGCAAAATGTTACGAAACTTACTTAAGAAGCAAAGAGGATTCACTATAATCGAGGTGATGATTGTGCTGGCAATAGCTGGTTTAATCCTTGTAGTCGTACTTATCGCGGTACCACAGCTACAAAGGAACCAGAGAAACAGTGCTAGACAGTCAATCCTCGGAAGAGTTGATACAGAACTTGCAAATTACTCGGGTAATAATAATGGTAATATCCCTGACTCATCTAGTTTAGCCGATGTTACTACAAGATACTTGGCCAACATAGACATTAATGATCCTTCGACTGGACAGCCTATGCAGTTGGTTTTTGTAGATAAAGCCAATATCACCGTAGATAAAGTTCCCAGCGCAACAGAGGGTCAGATCTCATACTCGACTGATGTTAAATGTGATGGGGAAAAACTTGTAGATGGTAACGCAAGAAACTACGCAATATGGACACTATTAGAGGGTGGCGCGGTTTATTGTATTGACAATATCTAAATCGAATCGATTTAAAGTTAAAGTTTAAAACAACAAGTCCTCTCTAGTTTGGTAGTATTAGTTAGTGAACTATATAATTTACAGTTACTTATTGATTATCGGCGCGTCACTGGGTAGCTTCTCTCTGGTGCTGGCGGATAGACTAAAATCCAAAAGAGATTGGATAAAAGGTCGATCGGTTTGCGATAGCTGTGGCAAGATTCTAGGTGTTTTAGACATGATTCCGGTCATTAGTTATGTATTTACTCGAGGTAGATGCCGATACTGTAAAGTTAAACTTACCCCCGCATACCCGTTAGTAGAAATATTGTCTGCTTTAACACTTCTGTTTTCATATATGTATTTCCCATATGAACTGAATTTACTTATTGGAAAAACATTGTTCTTTGTTTGGGTAATATCATTAATAATTCTAATCGCGCTATTTGTATACGATGCACGGTGGTATCGACTTCCGAATAAGCTTGTGTATCCTCTGATAGTTTTAGCATTTGTTTTTAGACTATTAAGTATTAGCATTGACGGCTTCACGATTAATGAAGTGTTAAACACCCTATATGCTCTTATTGTTAGTGCTGGCATATTCTTAATACTTTATGTTATTTCTTCGGGCAAATGGATAGGCGATGGAGACATTCGACTGGGTGTTGCTATGGGGTTATTTTTACCTGGTCCTGTCGAAGCTTGGATTGCTATCTTCCTCGCTTCAATCTTAGGTTTATTATTGGGGTTACCGAGTTTAGTAAAATCCAACAAGAAACTCATGACACTCAAGCTACCATTTGGTCCGGCACTGGTATTAGGACTTATACTGAGCCTGCTGTTCTCGAAGTACTTAATCGATTGGTACACCAATACTTTTCTGTTTATTAACTAATCACATTTAATATAAAATAACAGAGGTTTTCTGAAAGTGCTTGTGCTATACTGAATTGCATGGGCAACAGAGATAAATGCGGGTACACGATACTTGAAGTATTAATATTTATCGCCGTTTCATCGCTAATGTTCGTTATCGCTATTACCGCAATTGGAGGTAGGCAACAGCAAGTGCAATTTTCACAAAGCACTAGAGAAGTTGATGCTAAATTGCGAGACATCATTAATGATGTAACAACAGGGTATTATCCTACGAATTCTACAGTATCGTGTGAAGTGATTGCTGGCGAGGTACAGATAGTAGCATCCACTAACCAAGAAATCGGAACAAATTCAAACTGTATTTATATAGGCAAGGCATTACAATTTAGCCCAGACGGAAAAAGTGATGTAATTAGGATCTATAATCTTGCCGGTAAAAGATATGCTGATAACTCACAGAATCCCACCCTTTCAATCAATGATGCACAGCCAAAAGCAGTTGCGCTACCTGACGATAGTAATTTTGAAAGATCCTATGAGGACTACCCGATTCCATATGGTCTAGAAATAACAAAAGTCATTGTACCTATCAGTGCTTCGATAAATAAGCTGTACGGAGTAATCGCTATAGTTAATAATTTCGGTGACACTACAGTCTCGGATGGCCAGACTGTACAAGTCGGTGGTATTGTAGGCACTAGCTTGGGCGATAGTGAATCTACTGCTGTTGATTTAATTAATCAACTTACCGAAACATCTTTATTCGACCCTCCCCAAAATGGTTTTTTTGACAAAAGTGAAACGGAGGGGTTAACGATTTGTCTTAAAAGTCCAGATGATAAACAGGCATCTATAACTCTTGGGAAAAACGGGAGTGGCACAACTGAGCTGTTGCTTGATAAGTATGTGAAAGGTTGCGATATTTGAGTATGAGTAAGTTGAAGTTATTCTCACAAAGAGGCGACACAATAATAGAAGTATTATTGGCGATGTCAGTAATTGGATTAGTTATCGGTGCTTCATTCGGTATCGCTAATAGGAGTGTACAAATTGGGCAGGATGCACAAGAAAGATCTGAAGCATTAAAACTCGCCGAGACACAAGTTGAGCTTTTCAAAGTAGCTTATAAGGCTAATGATAAAATAATTTCCAGGTCAGAAAACCAACCATTTTGCCTTCAATCGGGAGATAATTCCTACACTATCTATGAATTAGACAATCCTGTGTGTAAAGATATAAATGCAGCAGGAAATCAAGAAGGCTTTTACAGTATATCTATAATCCCACCGAGTAACACTGATGCATCTGCTACTTATGAGTTCACTGTTAGATGGCTAAGGCTAGGCTCCAATAATAATTCAGATAACGGAGCAAATTATAATAATCTATCTCTTTACTACAAACCAGGAAGTCTATGATGAAGTATCGGTATAATCAACGAAACCAGACAGGATTTACGATAATTGAGCTTATGATTGCTACGGTGATATTCTCGCTAGTATTGATGGTTTGTTTAGCGGGGATTATGCAGATAACAAAAATGTACTATAGAACCGTTACGCAAAATAAAACTAGAGAAGTAGCAAGGTCAATAATAGACGAGTTAGGTGAATCTTTACGTTATAGTAGTGCGGCCTATAATTCGGGATCTCCTGTTATAGGTCCTCAGATTGAACTTTCTAATGACAACTATATTGGCTATTTTTGTGTGGGGCAAAAACGTTATAGCTACGCAATTGATAGACAGGTTTCTACCAAGCTTGATGCTGAACGTAAACAAATCAAACATGCTCTGTGGGTTGATACATCCCAATGTGATGGTCCTGCCGATCTTAATAGCGCAAATAGTGAGCCTTCGGCTAACGGAGCAGATTTGGTACCGGAAAATATGAGACTGTTCAAACTTTCAATAAGCAATGTCGATTCAAGCAATTCGGTTTATAGGATTGAGGTTGGTGTTGCATATGGTGATGATGATTTGTTGTTTCCAAAGCCGGAAGAGAATCCCACAGAACTCACTTGTGAGGGCGCAATAAATGCTTCTGAATTTTGTGCAACGGTAATTCTAAGTGAAACAGTTCAGAAGAGGCTATAATATGATTATGTCTTCTAGTAAATTAATTCAAAAACGCGATAAAAATTATCAGAGCGGGTTTGTTTCGATAATAGTAGCGGCGCTTATCATGGTGTTAGTATCGTTAATTACAATCGGATTTACTAAGGCAATGCAAAGGGAACAACGTCAGACAATAGACAGACAACTAAGTAGACAGGCACTGTATGCTGCAGAATCAGGCATAAATGATGTAGTTGCAGCACTGAGAAATGATCCTAATCTACCTGCACAAAAAACTGATTGTGATGTTAGCTCTAGTCCATCAGTAAACAATGGGGTGCTTGAAACAAATGATGTAGCGTATACTTGCGTAATTTACGATAAGACACCAACAGAACTCGACTATAAACTTGGTACGGATGAATCTAATGTTACATTGCTGAGAACAGCAAGTGGTAATAATTTCAATTCAATTAGTGTTATGTGGTCTCAGGCTGACGGTAACAACCAAATTAGTAACTTGCCAAACTGTTCAAATATTAATACTGAAAATGTAGCATCAAGAAATGGTGTTCCGCTAATAAGATTTGATTTGACGGATATTTCTGCGTTGAGAAGAGATGATTTAATCAATAAAACAGATAATATGTATCTTTACCCCTGCCAAGGAGGTGGTGGAACGAATTCGACTGCCTATAATTCGGTAACAAAGGGAAGATTAATACCCGTGGAGTGTGTAGACGCAACTGTTTCTTGCACGCTTGAGATTACTGGATTGGGCTCATCAAATAGCTATTCACTAAGAATGAGATCTGTATATGATGAAGCTTATTTAAGTATAATAGCCGTGGATACATTTAATAACACAGTAGAATTTAAACAATCACAGACTAGCATAGATGTTACGGCGAGGGCGCAGGATGTTGTTCGACGGCTTAGGGTTTCGTTGCCACTGGAGATTGCAGAAAATCCACCCGAGGGTGTCATCCAGTCTTTTAATGGAGTATGTAAACTCCTAAGAGTTGACACTAGTCCGGGAAGTACGGATCCAATAGAAAACAACTGCCCATAAAAATTAGTTTTCAAGAGAAACATCTGTGTTAGTGTGGTGGAATTTTTCATGGACAGCTTTGAGGTGAGGATCTGTAACATGGGTATATATCTGCGTTGTCGAAATATTACTGTGTCCTAACATTGCCTGGACTGAACGAAGATCCGCACCATTCATAAGTAAATCTGTGGCAAAGGAATGTCTCATCACGTGAGGACTAACGTGTTTCGTTATGCCGGCTAACAGAGCGTAGCGAGATATTAATCTCTGCACGCTACGTACAGTCAGACGGTTATAATTTCCTGTCGAAGACAGTTTTTTACTTCCACTGTAACGTATGAAAAGGGGAAGGCTGTTATCGCTACGCTTCTCTAAGTAGTTATTGAGCCACCAAGCAGCAGTATCGCTAATAAATATCGGACGATCTTTTTGTCCTTTACCCCTCACCATAAATTCTTTTCTTTTTAGATTGATATCATCTCTATTTAAATTTACTAATTCAGAAACACGTAACCCACTGGAGAATAATAATTCTAAAATAGCTCGGTCTCGTAAACCCTGTACGCTATCAATTTTTGGTGCCGAAAATAGTCGTTCTAACTCCTCTGCATTTAGAAATGTAACTTGTTTTCTCTTAGCTTTCGCAAGCTCGATTTTATCTGCCGATAGTGCAGGAATATCGCGCTTAGCGCAGTATTTTAAAAAGCTACGCAGAGCTATAAGATGATAGTTTTGTGTATTTTTTTGGAGTTCATCGGAAGTATTAGTGCCCAATCTATTAAGCCAAAGACGCCATTTACGAATAAGTTCAGCATCGATTTCTGAAACTTTTATTTCTCCAGCGAAGTCAATAAGGCGAGTTAAGTAATGATCATAATTCTCAATGGTTTTCTGTGAGCGGCCTTGCTCAACTTCTAAGTGCTCTAAAAAATCAGTTTTTAGTTTTGAAAATAACACATAACCATTATAACATTGTGCGACACAAGTGGACATAATTTTTGTCTTTTTTCATG
>JAGQMY010000020.1 GCA_020428465.1 Candidatus Saccharimonadota bacterium | reverse complement strand
CCGACTGCTCTAACCACTGAGCTACCGCCCCGATAATTTCCTCAATTCTCAACTAGAATTGAACAGATTACAGTATACCAGATATTAAATAGATTAATAAAAAATCATAAAGCAAATAACTGGTGTAAACTATAGAGGTTATGAATAAACTACTGTCTAAGTTTTATGATATTCGAGCAAAGCTTCATGACAGAGGTCTTGATGACCCGCGTATGCTAGGGTTTTTACTACTTGCTGTTATAGGTTTGAGCGTGGTGTGGAACGGAGCTAATGTTGTTCAGCAGAATTACGAACTTCTTAAAAAAATAGCAATTCTAGAAGATCAGAACAGCATCCTAGAACTAGAAAATAGTAATATGAGAATTCAGAATGAATATTATTCAACACCTGAGTATGCTGAACTAAAGGCCAGAAAAGTTAACGGCAAAGCTGCGCCGGGCGAATCTGTATATATAGTCACAAATGATGTAGCGCTAGCAAGCCTTAAAACACCAGAAAACTCTACCAAAACAACTTCTGAAGCGCAAAACAAGCCTAAATACCAGGAAAATTTTGAAGCTTGGATGAAATTCTTCTTTGGAAATTAGCAAGGTGTTATAGTCTTATTGACTTTTCTACCTCTGTTTGCTATCATTGTTTTAACTTTGTAGCGCTTGAATGACGCGGTCCGTCTTTCGTTTCACTCCTTTAGCACAATAAGATTGCTTACTGCTCAAAAGAGGAAACTACAGAGGACCCGCTCCTCATTCGTCTACGACGAATTCGTCGCGGGGTGGAGCAGAGGCAGCTCGTGTGGCTCATAACCACAAGGTCGTAGGTTCGAGTCCTACCCCCGCTACCAAGAAAAGACAGTCACACTTCGTGGCTGTTTTTTCTTGTATTGGCGTAGGACGAGAACCGTATAGCGATCCTCCAACTGGCGGAGAGCGTAGGTTCGATAATCCCCCTAGCCGAAGGCGTAAAACGGGCGGATTATATACTAAGCTGCTCTGCAGCGAAGTAATATTCCTACCCCCTTTGGAATGTGACAGAGTCCTTCCGGTGGCATTTCGCAAGAGAACTTTTCAGGTTCAAACTTGTTTGATGCATGAAAATTCTAGGCCCGCGGAACGTGGGCGAGTCCTGCCCAATAAATATATATTGTACACATTTATATATTTGTTATATAATTAATTTATAAAGTTTAGCCGCTAACAGAAAGATAGTAAACATGGCAGGAGAAGGACTTATACCTAAAAGATTAGATTGGGGAATGCCTTACTCAAATATGCCCCGAGTGAATCCTGATGAGGAATGCTGGTTAAGAGATCCCGAAACCGGTGAAGGAATTGTCTGGTATTCACAGCTAAACGCAGAGCGCTTTTCTGAAACTTGGCGTGGCGGAAGACATCGTTATGAAGTTGTTTCTGGTGTTGGAGCATTTATGGATGAAAGGTGTTCTTTAACAAGCCTTGAACCGGGCAGCACTATAGTAACAGACGATGGAAGAACTTTTTCATTTGCTGGAAATCTTGGACTTTTACGCACGGTCGTTAGATAAAGACGGGAATCCTTGCTTGGCTGAGCGAGCGTGCGTTTCGCACGTTGCCGAGCGAGCAGTCATAGCCGAGTCATACTGCCAGCTGGCGGACCCGCTACCAAGTAAGAAATACAGATAGAGATAGGTTGCTAAATCCATCTCTTTTTTTGTTTCTTAATTTTTCACATCTGTTATTTAAGTTCGAGTCTTGTTTGGTGTATTTTCTTATGCTTGCATTCATTTAAACAGAGAGTAGTATATAAAATATGGCAAATTTAGACCAAGATCCATATTTAACATTCGAAGAAGCAATATCTGCAACTGGTTGCGGGGCTGGTTCCGAAAATGCTTGTTACGCATTGACCACTGGTGAATCAGGATTTAGTTGTATGGCTCTCAACCAAGATCCCGCAATAGATATGGCCGGAATATTACTAAGCTGGAGAATGAATATTGACCCCGTGGACAAAAAACCTTGGTGCCCCAGGGGAATAATACCTGGCTCGAAACAGGCAGACCAAAGCACACAAAAACCAGAAACTGCCGTCTGAAAACATCATTGATGAGTTGTTTAATTACCCCTTATTAAAGTTCGGTTATTGTTTGGTGTTTTTGCTTGTGCTTGCGTTTACATTTCTCTAGTTAATATAATTTAACAAATGGCGGGTGAACTAGAAGCAGTTTTTGATGACGTAACAAGAAAATCTCTTGATATTAGGGATATTATTTCCAGAATACTACCGAGAGGACATGTGATTCACGGCTACTCATCCGCAGGCAGTGATAGAATGCTTATGGTATTGGAAACTACAGAATATACTGATACTGCTCCTTTATTAGGTTTTGGCATTGATGGTACGGCAGAAAGGGCTTTGGCACGGGCTCTACTAACTTATGCAATACGTGAACAACAGGGACTAGATTATATTGAAGAAAGGCAGCTCCCAGAATCAAGAGAGGGTGCACTACCTCCAGGCAACAATAATTCAAGATTTGATACGATTGTTTGGAACGGTGATATCAAACTATATCAAGCAGGTAACGTTGTTCACGCCTGGGCTAGGTATGGTAGCGGAAATGGACTTCAACCTACAGATGTTGAGGCAAGCGATGCATTAACTGCTTTAGAATTGCTAGCTGATACATATCAGTTTATGAACCCGACCACTAGAAACCTACCAGCCGTTTCTTTAGATTACGTTCCATTTCATTAGGGCTTGTAACAAAAAGCATCAATCTCCTCAACTCCGCCCATACCTCTTTCCTAACTGAAACCAACTGGGCTACCAAACACAAGTTACAGATTGAGATTGGTTCCATCCGCCAGCCGGCGGACCAGTCACTCTTTTGTTACTAAATTTTAACATCTGTTATTTAAGTTCGAGTCTTGACTGGTGTTTTGCTATTATATTTTTATGATTCATCCAAACCCTGTTGTAATGCAACGAGCAATAGATCTTGCAATAGAAAACTTAAATGATGGTGGTCATGCGGTTGCATCGGTAATTGTTAAAGGGGACGAAATCATAGCTGAAGGTTTCACGACGATTATTCGCGACAACGATCCTACTGCACATGCGGAAATTAACGTAATTCGTTTGGCTTCAAAACTACTTGACAATAGATACCTGGAGGGCTGTTACTTATACACAACATTTGAACCTTGTCCAATGTGTACATCAGCGGCAGTTTGGGCGAAAATGAAAGGTATTGTTTACGGGGCAAGTCGCAATGATGAAAATGAGAATGCACACCAACGAATAAAAATATCTGCTAGAGAAGTAATCGACAAAGGAGTCCCTAAATTAGACCTTTATGAAGAATTTATGAGGAAAGAATGTCGAAAATTATTATTACTTGCAAGATAATATTTTATTATTAATATTGTTTTATAGATATGGGGAGCGTCGGAATGCGCTCATTTATAGCTAATAATTAAACAGCCTCGTAAGGGATCCTATTTGCATGTCCAGTAAACTTCAACTTGATCGCTTTGTGCTATTGGGTCTAGTGATGCACAGAAATTAGCTAAGTGATACTGCTGAAGTGCCGCTACGGTAAAGTTCAATACTGCTGTTGCTTCTTCATCAGTTCTCCAATGAATCGTCTCATCCCCTTGAATACACATAATGTCTTCTGGTCTTGAGTTTTCATATCCTTCGGGTCTGACATAATCACCCTGCAATACAGGATCTGCTCCATCGATTAAAGGTTGATCCTGATAAACTCCTGCGGTATCTAGCCCATCAGAATGATAAACTGCAAAATTCAGTAAATAAGTAGCTGCGCTAACTTCATCTACGCTCAATCCTTCTGTTGCTTGCTGCTGACCCCTACAGCTTCCGAGCTCTATTTCAACTGGCTCTGGTTTTTTTTGTTCTACTGAATCACCACCACATGCGCCAGTAGACAATAGCCCCACTGTTAGCATGCTCGCCCCGATAAATTTACGCATTTTTAGCTCCGATAAATTAATACACTAAACTTAACAAATCAAGAAATATTAAACAAGATTTATCACTAACTATTTTATCCTAAATTATTAACTGCCCAATTAGCGTATTTATTGACGATTTGTCTTAATTCGTCCGTACCATTTTTGACTTCTACTTATTCTAATGATTTATTGGCAAGTGATTCGTAATATTTAATTTTTATTTTTGTTTCTTTATCGGCTCTTTTTTGTTTCAATGAATCAGCGATTTCGGTCTGGGTCAATTTGCTTATATACTTTTTCAGATTTTCGTCCTTAGCAAAAGCCAGCAATACCGCGTAAGTATAGTTTCCTTCTTTCACGTCGTTACCAACGGGCTTTTTCATGACTTCAGATGTAGAAAACAAATCCATCAGATCATCAATCATTTGATAAGAAATACCGAAGTTCTCTCCAAACCTCCCTAAATATTCAGCTTGTTTTGTTGTCGCACCAGCTGAAACGGCACCAGCTCTACATGAAGCTGATATTAGTGAAGCTGTTTTGTATTTAGTAGATTTTAAATAATTATCAATCGTCCTCTCGGTATTAAATAAATCAGCAGTCTCTATGCTCTGCCCAACACAAACATCTACACATGCCTGATTAATAATTTTAGTAATATCAACCCCCGCCTCACATGCCACCAAAGATGCGAGTGATAGCAAATAATCACCAAGAACAATAGCATGACTACTTCCCTCAATAGCGTTAACCGTTGACATCCCCCAACGCACATCTGAGTTATCTATAATGTCATCATGAACAAGTGTCGCTAAATGGACTAGCTCAACAGCTACAGCAGCATAAAGTGTACTTTCGCGAATATTATCATCTATGCACTTTGCAGAAGCTATGACTAAGCGTGGCCGTAATCGTTTGCCCCCAGCTTTTATAATTCGTTGTGCAGAAATTTTAATTTTTGGCGATGCATCATCAGTAAACTTCAATAATAATCGTTCAACTTCTAGCAAATAGGGCTCGACGCTATCTAGACCAAAATTACTTATTACAGATTTGTTTCCCATTAATAAAAAGTATAGTTTATAAGCTGGTATTTTAAGCAATGAAAGATGGTATGATTTGTTAAAGGAGAAGTATATGAAAGCTTTGATAACAGGTGCAAACAGCTTAGTAAATATGGTGCTTTTGGATAGATTAGTTAATTTAGGTTACGAGGTAACAGCACAATATCATTCGGATAATGAAATAGCAAAAAAACTAAAAGCTAAGCATAAAGACGTTCGATTTATTCAAGCAGACTTTTCAACTAAGTCAGGGTTTACTAAATTCGCCGAAGAATTCAGCGGTGATGGTAAATATGACGTAATGGTAAACGGTGCTGTCTACTATGCCGAGAAAGAATCGTGGAAAGTTCAGCAGGATTTCGATGAGTGGCAGAAAACATTTGCCATAAATACCACAACCGCTGGTGTACTGATGGCGCACGCCGAATACGCTGTGAATAAAGGTGGCGTGATAATCAACATTAGTTCAACTTACGGCCAACCCTACATGGGCGAACTGCAGTTCTCAATGTACGCCGCTAGTAAGGCTGCGTTAGATTCATTAACCTTTTCCTACGCTAAACGCTGGTCACCTGATATTCGTGTCGTTGGTATCGGGCCTGGCTGGGTAAAGAGTGCTTGGAATAAAGATATGACAGACAAAGAAATTGCGGATTTTATATCTCCACAACTAACACATAAACTAGTAGAGCCCGAAGAAATAGCAGACGTAATGGAAATGCTAATTAAAAACAAAAGCATGAATGCCACAACAGTAATAATAGACGGCGGTCTTGATGCACCAATAATATAGAGAAGGGTTCTATGGATTTAAAAAAACTTGAGAAATTTTTACTTCACGCCAGAGCACAGACATATGCTGGAGATAGCAAAAAAAGCGATTCATTGGTTCCTGGTTCTGTGCAGTACGATTTTAATGATGGTGATTTCTCATATCGAGATATTTATTTCATCGGTAACGGAATCTTTCCTGGATTAGAGACTGTATATTTTAAAAACAAACCAGTATGGTCAATGTCATATTTTGGTGACTTTTCTAAAATGACCGAAGAACAAGTCGATAAAATGTTGCGTAGAGCATTGCAAGACTTGCGAGACAAAACTAGGATTTACAACCAAGTCGATAAAGATTATGGTGAATTTAAATATGCTTGTTACGGTTCAGGCTCGATCAATGAATTAGAAGGTTCAGAAGAAATCCACGTCGGGAAGAACCGAGTATTTTATTTTTACTATGCCGGTGGATTTATTGCCTAAGTTATTGTTCGCGGGCTGTTCTCAGCGCTTCTGCCCACCATTTGAGTTGATCAAGCATAGTAACGGCTTTTTTCTCAATATGCTCATCACCTACAAATTCACCTTTTTCGTTTAAGTGTTGCCAAATGTTAATGGCTACTTGCTCGCGAATTGCTGCCATCTGAAGTTCAACCGCGATGATATGCAAATCGGCTGAAGAACGATAGCCGAGTGCGCTTCCGTAACTGACTAATCCTAGTGGCTTTTTGTTCCATTCGTTGTAGAGATAATCAATTGCATTTTTTAGTACAGCAGGAATTCCACGATTGTATTCTGGGGTTATAATGATTACTCCGTCCCAAGACTTTACTTGCTTGCTCCATGATTTTGTATAATCAAACTGGTAGTTTTCGGCCGATGGATAGTCGGGTTCATTCATAAATGGCAAGTCGAGTTCCGCCAAATCCACAAAATCGAAGTCCATACTTTCATACTTATCCGTTTGTTCTTTAAACCATTCAGCAACCTTAATTGCGTTACGACCGGGACGGTTAGATCCTATAATTACACCTATTTTTAATGACATTTTTGTAATCCTTTCTTTATGACTTACTTCCTCAGCTCTTAGTTTTTTTAGGTAATTCGATAAAAACTTAGAACCGTTATTTTCTTTCACTATACATTGTATAGTGACAGCTAAAATTAGTATAGTTCCTTTCACTATACTTTGTAAAGTACAAATTTTAAAAAAATGCTATAATCAGATATATATGGCATTCATTACACCGAAACCGCAGTGCGAAAAAGTTGAAAAAAGACCTGGCTGTATCCAATCAGCGCTAAATATCCTCGGTGATAAATGGTCTCCTCTGCTTATTGGCCAGTTGGTCAGTGAGCCAAGAACTTTTGGAGATTTGGAAGTAATGTTAGTAGGTATTAGTCCCAGGACATTAAGCGCACGTCTAGATAAACTAACTCGAGAAAATATCATTGTGCGAAAACAATACAATGCACACCCACCGAGATTCAAATATCATTTGACAGAAAAAGGTGATGATCTAGAAAAAATCCTTCGCACCATGGCTGACTGGGGCGAGCGCTACCACGAATAGTTAGAACAATATTATTTGTGAGATAATTCAGTTATGAAAGCAGAGTTTTGTTATTTTTTGTTAACTTGTTCTGATTCTGAAAAAGAGACAATTGCCCGAAAATTATTAGAGAAGGGATTGATTGCATGTGCAAAGTTTATACCAGTTGAATCAATGTATCTTTGGAAGGGCAATATTGAAAGAGATGGTGAGATATTAATTCTAATGGAATCGATAGAAGGTAATTTTGAAGCAGTCAACGCAGTTATTAAGAAAATGCATTCTTATGAAACATTTGTTCTGCAAATGATTCCAGCTAAAAACATAAATACTGACGCCCAAAACTGGATGCTAGATGAACTGAAATCAAGATGAAACAGATTCATAAACTTTACCTATCTAATTTCTTAACGGGTCTAGTATTCTGGTACGGTATTGAGAAGTTGTTCATGAAAAGTATTGGTATAGACACTGTCGGGATTGGCTATTTAACGATTCTGATTGCAATATTTACACTAATATTCGACATTCCTTCTGGCGTAATCGCCGATAAATGGAGTCGTAAATATATGCTTGTTGTTGCAGCTTTATCGCTCGGTATATGTTCGATATTGCTCGGTGTTAGTAATGATATAAAAGTTTATGCAACTGGGTACATATTTTACGGACTTTACATTGTCTCTACAAGTGGCACTTATCAGGCAATAATGTATGATTCTCTTCACGAGGAAGGAAGGTCAAAAGAATATTCAAAGATTAATGGCCGTGCCTACTCACTTTTTCTGGTAGGTGCCGGCATAGCGAATATAGCTAGTGGTTTTCTCGCAAATTCATATAGTTATAGATTTAATTACTTTATTACTGGGGTGTCATGCCTAATAAATATTGCTCTAATTTTTACCTTGAACGAACCTAAATTTCATAATCCTGAACATAAAAAAAATTTCCTAACAGACATAACGAGTACGGTAAAAGAAATCGTGAAGAATAGATTACTTTTGATACTCGCAATAATTTTAGGACTTTCAACGTTTGTAGAAGTATTCAAAGGTGATTTCGGGCAAATATATATGTTGCGCTATGTATCATCAGCACAACTTGTAGGAATACTATGGGCAGCGTATGCATTTGCTTGGGCATTTGGTGGATTAATAGCTCACCGACTTCGTGGCAAACTATCCTTGTTAGTAGTCTTTGCAACTTTACCTTATTTTATAATCGCTCTTGTTGATAAATGGCCATCGTTAATATTTTTTCTTATCCAGGCAATTGCTTCTGCCGCATTGGTTAATCAGATTGATACGCGCGTTCAGGAAGCAACACCATCACGCCTTCGAGCCACTATTACATCTGTATTGTCGCTAATAGGTAGAGTGGTGGTTATTCCTGCTAGTATGATAATTGGCTACACGCTAAGGAACTATAACGCCTTTATAGGAGCCAGAGTTGTGGCTATAGTAGCAGCACTAATTCTGTTGGTATGGATAATTCTTGGGAATAAGGAAGTTCAGAAATCTACCAATCTATAGGATCTTGGTTATGTTTTTTTAATGCTTCGTTGGTTTTACTGAAAGGTCGGCTACCGAAAAACCCGCTGTAAGCGCTCAAAGGAGACGGATGAGCAGATTCGATAACCGTATGTTTGCCTGTATTGATCAGCGATTTTTTCTTTCGCGCGAAACCGCCCCACAGGATAAAAACGACGTGTTCTTCTTTATCATTTACTGCTTTGAGTACGGCATCAGTAAACATTTCCCAGCCCTTGCCTTGGTGGCTAGCTGCTTGATGTGCACGCACGGTTAGTACTGAGTTTAGTAGTAGCACTCCTTGCTCTGCCCAATGCGTCAAATCGCCAGTTTCAGGAATTTTCACACCTAAGTCATCGTGTAGTTCTTTATAAATATTCTGCAAACTCGGTGGAAGCGCAACATGACCGGGTACCGAAAAGCTCAAGCCCATGGCTTGACCATCACCGTGATAAGGATCCTGCCCCAAAATAACGACTTTAACGTCTTTATACGAGCACAGATGCAATGCTTTAAACACATCATCTGCTTTCGGATAAACTTTTCCGATCTCACGTTCTGAATTAATAAAATTGATTAGTTCCTGCCAGTATGGCTTTTTTGTCTCGGCTTCCAGAACAGGGCGCCAATCTGTGGTTTTTTCTCCCATATACATAACATTATAGCTAACTACTCATTATCCTTAGCCCAAATATCAAATATCAAATGTCACTATACAATATATAGTGACAGAGAATTGTTCTAGTTTGATTTTAAAATACATCTTTTAATAAATAATTTTTAGGTTATTAAAAGTTTGAAAAGCTGTAAATGAGGACTTTTAATTATTTAGTAATTGAAGCAATTCGTCCATCGATTTAGATTCCATGATATGTTCACGATACTCTTTAGCACCTGGATATCCGTTGATATATACCTTGGCGAATTTTTTGAGTGTATTGAATTTGCGCTCTCCGTTCGGCCAAGTTTCATTGAACAAATTTACATGTTTTCTTAGCAAGTTAACCTTATCCTCAGGGGACATTTTTCCCCATATTTCTGGAGCTTCGTCGGAAAAACAGTAAGGGTCGTGAAAAACACCGCGACCAATCATTGCTCCATCTACGCCTAAATCTTTCGTTATAGTTTCTGCGTGAGCCCTATTCTGAATATCACCGTTAACAACCAATAAAGTTTTAGGAGCAATTTTATTGCGTAATTCTACAATTGGGCGCATGGCTTCATAGTTAGCAGGGACTTTGCTCATTTCTTTGCGAGTTCTAACATGCACAGTGAGCATATTTATATCTTGGCTCAATAGTAGTTCGTGCCATGAGTAATCAATTTCGTTGAATCCTAAACGTGTTTTAACACTCAAAAAACCTTTTTTACCTACCCCACGCCGTGTAGCCTTGATAAGCTCAATTGCTTTTTCCCTGCCCTCGGGTTTAATCATTGCACTACAACAACCATTTCTAACCACGTTTTTCTCTGGGCAACCAAAGTTGATATCGACACCATAGTAGCCTATTTTGATTAGTTCTCGAGCTGATTTCTCGAAATTTTCCGGGTCTTTACCCCATATTTGGGCTATGACCTTGTTATCTTTGTCATCGTATCTTGTTCTTGTGTATGTGGCTTTTCTACCTACGCCTTGCATTCCGTCAGCATTTATAAACTCTGTCATAAAGAAATCAGGCGTAGAACAGCTAGCAACAATCTGCCGAAATACCGTATCAGTGACATCATCCATCGGAGCAAGTATATTGAAAACCTGATTCATTGCTTAATATTTTAGCTTAAATTACCAAGTTTATGGTGAAGGTGAAAAATCTCAGGAAAATCAACACCCAGGTTGAGAACCTCAGTACTTAAGCCAATTCCAGGAAAAGCAGCAACGACTGCGGCATGTCTTGGCGCCCAGTGTTTTATTCTTCTTTCTTGCTCTGCTAGCGTCGCCTGTAACGCAACCACACCATCATATGATATTAAATCTTGTGGGTTTTCAGATGTAAAATTACCAAAATCTAATAAGTTTTGGCCAATTCCCTTCGCTATTCTCTCAATCTGATGGTGTAGTTCAACACCATGATCTTCACCTTTTACATCAATATCTACAGGATGTTGTAAACAATAACCATAATCTGCAATAGCATCCGCAGCATATACCATAAAACCATCTGGTAGTACTTCAGCTTCACGTCCCTCAGAAATTTGAGCAATTCTGCCTAAGGTATTTTCAACTACGTCTAGACGCATCACCGCAGTAGACCAGAACAACGCAGTCGCAAGTTCAGCACTTTCAGCAATATGATTTTTATGTCTTATTTCCTTGGATTCTAAATCATCTCCGATTTCTATTTTGTCTTTGATGACAGGGTTTTTTATCGCAGCCCTAGACACATATGATGATGCTCCGTTTTGTGAAGGGAAAAATTGATAATATCCAGTTATATCATCTAGTACCGGACGCCTATAGATATTCGCCTGCCAATCTGCTAACTCGAGTAAACCCGTGGCATCCAGCTGCGGTAATTCTGCCGGTGTCTGACCCCACTCACGATATTTTGCAAAAGGAAAATCAGGCCTTCTCATTTTTTTTCTTTATTGCCTTTGCCTGTTTTGCTAATTTCTTCCTTAACTCGGCTCTAGCCTTCGCGCCTTTAGCATCGCCAAATTTCTTAACAAAATCAGTGAATGAACGTTCTGCATCAGTCTTTAACTTAATCCTTTGCTTTTCATCGTCTACTAATTCATTTGAGTCTAGACCATATGCTGATAAAAAGTCTTTTTTAGCATTATCCATATAAGTTTTTTGCCTATCTTGAGAACGCCCAGAAAGACTGTCGACATCCTCATACTTTATCTCAAGCTTTCTTCTCATACCTGGATACTCCTCATTTTCTGCTAGTGTCAATAACCCACCTAGCCTACTAGCACTAGCCAAATTTGTTAGGGCGCTACCTAATAGATTATTTCTAACCTCTAAGTCTACGTATAGCGCCTCACTGGAGATTACAATATCTGCATCTTGATCATTACCATGTGCCATCATAGGATGATCCTTAAAAAGCTCTGCGTTGACCTTATGTGGATTTTCAGGAATTACATTGCCAGGGTAAGGCATAATCTCACCATCTACTTCGATAACATTCGGGTTGTCGAAAAGTAATGTTTTCATTCGTATATTATATCACGATTATGCTTCTATAGCAATTTCTTCTTGGCTTAGACGCCAATTTACGTAGTCTGTTAAGAACTTATGAGATTTCTCTCCTAGTCCTAATATGCGTCTATCTCCCATTGCTAAGCCCGACTCAAGACATAACGCGAGTGCTCTCACATCAAAAAATTCACCTCGTTCGTCGAATAATATTGGTAAACCATTAATTCTTTCTACCCTGGTAATTATAAAGCGCCCATACGATCTCGGGTCTTCACCTGTGCCATCAGCTTTAACTCTTTTGTATTCTAAGACCCTATGTCTAATCAATCTAAACATCTCTGATAGAAATCTTTTCGATAAACCGTACTCAGCAATCATTTGATTAAATTCAACTAAATCATCTTTACACGCATAAATAGCACCAGGTGGCAATTCTTCATATTGCTCACCGTTTTCAGCAAGCACAACAGCAACCTGTTCTTGTTCATCAGGGCATAAATGATCAACTCCCGATAGCGGAAACCCGGCAAACTCAAAACTCATTATCTTTATTATACAACTTACTAATATTATTTACCATTTCTATATCTGTTATACTTGCAATAATGGTTTACATTTTCTTGGCACTTATAACCTACTCAACAGCGATGCTAATAGCAACTTATGCCAATAGACACGCAAATGTGTCGTTAGTAGCGCTTATAGTAAATGTTATTTCTGTTATTGTTCCTCTGATATTATTTTTTGGCGCTAGACGGGATAAAACATCAACAAAAAACGGTATTATTGCGGCTTTTTTGGGAGGATTAATAATATCCGTATTTACGCTTGCGTTAGGAAAATCATATGAGCAAAATAATGTAGCTATAGTGGCACCGATTGTCTTCGGTGGTGCAATAGTCATTACATCTGTCGCGAGTTTATTCTTGTTTAAAGAGAAGATTGTGCCAATGCAGGCTGTTGGCTTGGTTTTAGTTGCAATAGGACTAGGCTTAGTTGTGTATTCCAGACTAAAAAGCTAACTACCTTTTAATAATTGATTCTCGATTAGGAATTCTCCCTGGTGTGGATGCATTTTATCTGGCAATTTACTAAACCACTCAAATTTATCTGCTTCATTATTTGTCTCAAAATCACCACTATAGTCAGTTATCTTAAAAGCTATTCCTCTGGGGTCACCATACCTACTCTTAACGTGTTCAGGATATTCAATATAGCCAATCATCTCTGACTGCAGAACGTTTATTCCAAGTTCTTTATTTGCTATACGCCTCACTGCATCTTTAAACGGCTCCCCATAGTAAACTGTACCGCCTGGTATATGCCATAGGCCTGTGCATGGTTCAATCGAACGCAGTGTTAATAGTACACCTTTGTCGCTTTGAATTATTAACTCAACTGTCAACCTTGGAACTTTATGATAAATAGAGTCAAATTCTTGTTTAGATAATGGATAATCGTCCATTTACTCCCACCTGAAAACTCGAAAAGCAATAATATAAATAGCAACTGTCCAAACAGCAAGAAGACTCAACTGCGGTCCTAGGTCAGTAAGATGTTTACCTTCGGTAGCAATCAAACGGATTCCATCGATTACTGGTGTTAGTGGCAAATAACTCGATACACCCTGTAGCCATTCTGGCATGGCGAACCGAGGAAAGAAAGTACCCGACAAGAACATCATAGGAAAAACAACAATGTTTGATAACGGTGCTGCTTGTCGTTCATTTTTAGCCCAACCACCTATAGCCAGACCGATTCCATATATAGCAATAATCCCAAATATAATAAATATTGCAAGTTCTAGCCAATTGCCTACGACTTTCAAATCAAATAGCCAGAACCCTACGACAAATGAAGCACTGAGAGTTATAAGTCCTATTACTGCTTGCGATATCACGTTAGAGACGAAATACTGCCA
>JAGQMY010000019.1:5451-36516 GCA_020428465.1 Candidatus Saccharimonadota bacterium | reverse complement strand
ACCTCTGGTGTATGGGTTGTGGTACCAACTGCATTGCCCAGTAGCTATGTGCGGGATAGATAAGCGCTGAAAGCATATTAAGCGCGAAACTAGCCTCAAGATTAGTTTTCCCTATGAGATCCCTGAAAGACCATCAGGTTGATAGGCGCAAGGTGGAAGCATGGTGACATGTGTAGCTGACGCGTACTAATAGATCCATCGGTTTTTTATGATCCATGAGATTTGTCTAAGGAACCCCGTTCCTTTGGATGCTTCTCACGGGATGCATTATTTCAACTAGTTTTTGATGCTCAAAGCTTTAATTATAGTCAGTCTGATATATTCGAATACTATGCTAGAAATAGGACATCGAAACACCGCCTGAAGAACTCCCAAGCAAGTCTCTTTCCGAACTTTGAAAGTGAGTTTCAGGCTGGGTTTCGGTGCCCATCAGCACAGCAATCGAACAATTTAACAACTCGTTACACCAAACTCAACCGTTATGGACACGTGTCCTTGGCGTTTGTGCTTGAGTCAAGCGCTAGGAAGCTCTGAGCATCTGAACGATTCGTACTCACCGTACGAAGAGAGAAGAGCGCAAAGATAGCTGACACCGCGATTGACCAAGAGGTTTCCAGTGCAACCAGCATTGCTGGTCGGCAGGGAAACTGGCACAAATCCCAAGGTCGGTGCCCATGGCGCGAGGGAAACACCTGTTCCCATACCGAACACAGAAGTTAAGCCTCGTAGCGGTTAATATACTGCGTTTACTCGTGGGAAAATAGCACGGTGCCGAGTTATAGAATAACGCCTCCTTTACGGGAGGCGTTTTCTTTTAGGAGGGGAACATCCCCTCCTAACGCGCGGGACGGTCGAGTAAATCGCCCGTTTCGGCTGTTCTCCCCTGAAGCGGAATAGATTTTCGCGGGATAAACCCGCAAATAATCTATGATTTATCGGATTGCTATAAGAGCAACTAATGCGTCAACTGACTTATCTGCCAGCCATTTAACTATACTAACTATTTTATCTCTATTTTTATTCTTCTTTTGAAGCTCTTGTAGTAGATCTTTTATCATTTCTCGGACTTCTGGTTCATACTGTTCAATCTCAATCTCGTTAGATAGTTGTTGAGCCTGCTGCTGGCTTATTGTGAGATTGAATATTACGTCCTTCTCGCTCTTTTTGGACGAAGTCGGCTTAGTAGAAGCGGGTTCGCCCCATAGCTCTAGTTCCTCAATCATTGATTCGAGCGATGCCTCTGCCTCTGATAAACCATTAAGATACTCTTCTCGTGAATTATCTGGCTGACCAGGGATATAGAAACTCGGCCAAAAGTTCCAGCTGTTGACTCTAGTTTTGTAAGACTGTCCCATACGCTCTGCAGTAGCTTGCAAGCTTTCGTACCAAGATCGAAACTCTACATCGTCTCGTGAAAGAGTCTTTAAGTGCTCAATCTTGTCTTTCTTGCTTTTTAAAAACTCAACAATTTTCTCGTTGTTCATCTAATTAATTCCTTATAAGTGTCTTAATCTGGTATTCTTTAAGGGACGAATTTTTACTTCGTCCCAGCATCATCGTCACGTTTTCTTTGAACGGATTAGCGTGACGATTTTCTTCTTGGTGCGCGTTGCGAAAGCGCACTACCCGCTGATGCACGTGCATCCTTGCGAGAACCGACACCACGTAACACTTTGGATGCTTGTTTAGCAACTTTGCCGCTCGATTTTCTTTGAGTCATATTGTGACTCCTTTCATTGTTTTGACCCTTTTTCCACCCTGTGGCCTTACAGGTTTTGTTTTGTCCCTCGGAGAGGTTTTCTCACTTAGCAATCATTATAGTTGAGTGCCAACAAAGGGAACAAGCCGATTTTAGATGTAGAATTTGCAACATTAATAAAAACATTGTGAAAATGCTTATGTTTATGTATTTAATTTTTTCAATTCTGTTTTCATGGTACTATTCAGTTAACAAGGAGTAACTTTGATGGCGGATTTAAACAAGAGTATTGATACGAGCAAGTATGGAGGGGTAGTGCTGTTAGTGATTTTGGTTGTAGGTGGTTTAGCTTACTGGAATTACAGCAACTCTCAAAACGAAGACACATACACACCAGCAGTAACGCAGCCAATTTCTAGTACGCTACAAAATACGGTTACAGAGTCTGACCTTAAGTTAGGCGATACAAACGAAAAGATCGACGAGTCTGGTTATAAGCATATTTATGCAAATGTCAGTAATAACGGCGCTGCCAAACAAGGTGTCAGTGTGATGGCGACTCTATACGATTCAGCCAACAAAGTTATTGGCACCCAATTAGGTTCAGTACAGAATATAGCTTCCAGCGAAACAAAAGTTGCAGATATTATCATCTTCGATAAAACAATGAGCGACTACGCATCCTTTAAAGTAACGATCGAAGGATCATACTAAAAAACTAAGCAAAAAGGGAAATTGAATCACGAATTTGGCGTGTGATATTATTTATTTATGGCATATAAATATTTTCGAACAGGAATTGAACTTTTAAAACCATTTTTTGGCAAAGGCGAAGGTCCAAGTTGGGTTGATACGATACACTTCGCTCGTGATTCGCTGCAAGTTGTTGCAGGACTTGCTCTAGCTGGAGCGGGAACAGTAGAACTCTTAGGAGATAGCCCGCAAGCTCATGCGACAGCTATAATGCTTGGTGGTGTTGCTGCGATATCTGAGATGGGTGCATGGAGCAATAACCACGAACTCACTAGAATGCAATCAGCACAAGCCAGAAATTAATACTGAGAAAATTAGCAAAAAGGGAAACTGAACCGCGGTGTCTTATCGTTCATGGTTATCTTTGGAACTCATACTATAATTGATTTTGAGAAATAATTCGGAGGAAAATATATGGGCGACTCGAATAGAAACTGGGTAGAGGTTCATGAACTGTATTTTGGCAATGCGACTTACCCTCCGAGTGCTTGTTACAGGGTCGCCGACGACGGAACCGTGCAAAGGGAAGTTGAAATCGCAGTTAGTGTCAGGGAAACTGTCCTTAACCCAACTTCGCATGCAAAAAGCATAGAAGGCAGTATTATTGGTGATGATTTGCTCGAAGGAGTTCACGATATCAGACCATATCTGCTTGTCGGAGGCGCTGTAACAAGCATGTGGATTCGTGGCTGGATAGAGCTTGATGCAGGTCAGGAAGAACTTCAAAGAGAAAAGCAACATGTAATGGGTGGTGGTCGAGTAATACCGTGGTCAGAGTTTATAGTTGAAGGCGAATCCAGAAAAGTTTAATAGAAAATAATAGCCTTTTATCATAAGCAAAAAGGGAAATTGAATTTGACCTGTTAGAATGTAGACATGGACAAAGCTTACAACTTCCCGCTATTTTTAGGAATCATCGGATTAATAGTTGGTGTTATAGGATGGTTTGTCCATACAGCCATACTTACAGTCGGAGTAATAATAATTCTAGTAGCATTATTTCTGCTCTTTGGTGGTTTCATTACAACACCATAGCAAAGAGGGAAATTGAGCCCGTTGTTTGCTATCATTGGTGCATGGGTGAAGTACAACACGACAGTGAGACACCAGCACACGGACAGCAGGTTATTACAGCCTGTGCATTCATATATCATGTCTTTGATGGAGTTACTAAGGTTTTCCTGCCGAAGCGGGCAAAGACAAAGAAGTTCCTTCCTGATGTTTTCGAACTTGTGGGTGGTCACATAGACTTTGGTGAAGATCTTGAAGTGGGACTTAAGCGAGAAATTAGGGAAGAGCTCAACAAAGAGGTTGAGCTTGAAGATCCGTTTGCAGCCTTTACATACCTCAATGAAGTAAAAGGCTCACACTCAGTCGAGATTATATTTCTAGCACAGTTTATTGGTGGTATTGATGATATACAAACTAACCCAGAAGACCATTCTGGGTATGAGTGGTTGTCAGAGCAAGAAGTCACAGAACGTCGCTCTGAAATCGTACCCGAAAGCCAAGTGCAATACTCTGGAGAAGATGATCCAGAATACTTATCCATTCTAAAAGGCTTCAAAATCCTCAGCAAAAAGGTAAATTGAACCCTGTGCTATTTTGAGTTGAAGTATTCTCGTAGTTTTTTAGCGTATGGTTCTTTTTCGCTCAGAGCAGGCCAATATGTATCGTTATGTCTAACATACAGCTCATCTCCTTCTGTTCTAGGGTAGACATGAAGATGCAAATGCCACACATCCTGATTGCCAGCTGGTTCGTTGTGCTGCCGAGTAGACACTCCGTCGCATTTGTACACTTCTTTTAGCGCAATGGCTACCTTTTTTGACTCTTCAAAAATCGCGTGACCAATATCGTCTGGTAGTTCATAGATATTTTCATGGTGAGCATTAGGAATTATAATCACATGACCTGGTGCTGAACGCCACCATCTGCCAGCGATGAACACAGTGACTAAATCAGTTCTATAAATCACTGTACTCTCCTGTGATTCTCCTTTGATTGGCTCGTTGTTTGCTATATGGCAGAGAGGACAGTCATAGTTTTTCGGTTCATGGCTATACATATCTAAAGTCTACAAAAGTCTAGGCAAAAAGGGAAATTGAACCCCTCCGAAAAATTCCTCCCCATAACCTAAAATAAAAAAACCAAAAAGAAAAAAATAACCTAACTATATATTCTCTGTCACTATACATTGTATAGTGACAAACTCTTTTTGCTAAAGTTGTGTAAGGAAATTGAGATGGTAACCAATTGTTATATATAATGTTTGTATGGCGGAGATATTATTGGTTAGACACTGTCAGTCGGAAGCGAATAAGCGTAATTTTGCAGCGTTTGGCAACGAAGAGTCACCTTTGACTGAAAAGGGCAGAACTGTGCAAGCTGATGAGCTTAGAGCTAAGCTGATAGATAGGGGTATAGATCCTACAGCGTACCCTCGGCGAGTGATGGCATCTACGCTAAGAAGGACCAAAGAAACTGCAGCTAGTGTCGGTTTTTCGGAAGAAGTTATAGACGTGGGACCAGAAATCAACGAGTCAAATGTAGAGGGCGAAGTATTATCAGGCATCAATGTTATTCAAAAGCATACGCATGAGGGGTGGGTTCCCGAGGAAACAAAGATGCGTGCCGAAAGGTTTATAGAGTTGATTCGTTCTCGAAGCTTGGACTACGAAATATTCTTTACGCACGGGTTGTTCATCGCGTCTGTATTAACAGTCCTAGATAGCCCAGATTATCAATTTGATGTTAAGAGAGGTTATATACCACTTCAGGCAAGCATAACCCCAATCACTATTTAGCAAAAAGGAAAATTGAACCCCTCCGAAAATTCCTCCCCATAACCTAAAATAAAAAAACCAAAAAGAAAAAAATAACCCACCAATATTTTCTCTGTCACTATCCATTGTATAGCGACAGTATTGATATCTGTTTTTCGTTGATAGGCTGTTGACTTTTAGTGCTATTAAATATATTTTTAGAGTGTATTTACCAAAATACAAAAACAAAAATAAAAAAAACAAGGAGGAAGACATGAAGGATATTTTCATGCCTATGACTGAAAAAAGAGATATACGGACGTATAGATCTCCATAGTTGTCAGCATCAAAGATTTAAATGTCCTCTGATATTTGATTCAAATTTAGTTAGAAATTGAATATTGCCCTCTGGCAGTGCTTCGCATTCAATAAAAATCTGACAGGGTAAAAAGCACAAATATTGTTTGATGTTATATATATTTTGTTATAAAAAATATTGACATAAGCATAACATTGTGCTAATATTTATTTAGTTTCGTAAGAAACAAAAAGAAATAGAGGGTATATATGGCCAGAAATGGTCATTTTAGCCCTCTTTTTCTTTTTTGTAACTAAGGTGGGAGACTTAATAAACTAATTTATCTTTGCATTTAGTATCAAGTGCTTGGGTATCAAGAAAGGAGGCTTCGCAGAGCTCTTATTCCCAAAAAAAGGAAAAAGAGCAGCCGGAACAGGGAATTAATTTCACTGTCCCGTGCGTCGAGAAAAAACCTTGGTTTTGTCTTGAATAGCGAAGCGGTAATCATATGGCAGGAACAAAAGCTGGCGGTCTAAAGGCTGCTGCACGTAACAAAGCAAAATATGGTGCCGATTTTTATGCAAAAATCGGTGCTGCAGGTGGTAAAAAAGGCGTAACTGGTGGCTTTTATGCTAACCGTGAACTAGCACGAGTTGCTGGTGCTAAGGGCGGTCGTATTAGCCGTCGTGGCAAAAAGTCAGCCTAAATAGGCCTGATCCGTTAAAAGAGATCTCTGTCGAATAGCGAAGCTATCCGCTCCAGGTCTCTTTTTACGTTTTTGCGCACTATGAATATTTTTCTTGCGCGAACTTATTCGAACAGTATTATGAATACAGCTCGAATAAGTGTCCTCGAAAAATTCCAAATTGCATCAAAATCAGACCTATTTATGGTGTTTACCGGATTTATTAGTTAGTTTAATAAACTTTAATTTTTTAATATTGAATTGATAATATCGACCGTTGCTATTTTTACAAAGTTTTGCGCCTGTAGGGACGGCAGAAACGTTCGGATGAAACTTTCCATTTCTTATGACAGAATATACAGCTATAAGTACTAGTATTAATCTGGATTCCGCTTAAAAAACAATCAGGACAAAGACTACGTTTATGTAGCCAATCACGATAACTGTCTAAACAATCCTGAATATGATCATCATCAATTTCTATATCTAACTCTGTAGCTAGATTTTTAGCCTTTTCCCAAGCATCCATTTCCATAGTCAGGAGCTCTATATCTGTAAAATAATGAATATGATTTAAGAGCGCATGACCTGTTTCGTGTAAAAGCGACCAGGTACTCTCGAGGGTACTATCATCACGCTTGAAATAAACATTACGTTCTTTAGGCGACCAATAATGATTATCGCCAGGCACGAGGTTTATATCAGGAAATTTAGATTTCAAAACTTCTATCATTTTAGACTGCTTCATCTAAGCCTGCTTACACAGCAAATACCCACCATAAATTACGGCTTCTTCTGGGTGTTTTGCCTTAATTATCTCTGGCATTTTGGTAATCATCTCACTTCTGTAAAGTTCGAGTTCTTCATAGAGTTTTTGGTGAAATTTGTCCAAATGAGTTCCGACCCCGCCACCTATTACTATGCACTCTGGCGTTAGCAGAACAATTAAGTTTATTAAATACAGTGCAATATTTCTTGCAACAAGATACCAGTCACTTTCGTCGGTTATTTCGCTAGCCATTTTACCCGTTTGTGCGACTATAGCTTTACCGCTAGCGAATTCTTCCCAAGATTCAATTTTACCGCTGTGTTCTAACATGATTGCTTTGCCACCAGCATCGCTAATGGTGTGATCAATCTTCCCGTCAACTGTTAGTCCCAGCCCAATACCTGTGCTAATTGTTATGTATAACACTCGTTTGTATAAATCTTTTACGCTATCTGCCTCTGCTAAACCAGCCAGTTTAGCATCGTTCTCGATTATTATCGGACATTTGATTGTATCGGATAAATCATCGGCTACATGAACGTTCTCCCATGGAAGATTTCCAAAATATAAAACCGTATTGCTTTCTCTGTCAATTGTACCCGGCATAGCAATCGCACATTTTTTAGGATTAACTCCAGCAAGGACATTCAACGCTACTTCTTTTAATTTAGCTATGAAGTCAGGGTACATCACAGGTGTAGGGAATTTTTCCGATTTAACAATCTCGCCCTCATCGTTAAAACTTGCAACAAGTACCTTTGTGCCTCCAACATCAATACATAAATACATAAACAAATTTTAACACAAGATATCATCTCTTTACTTACAGATTAAAAACATCTATAATTAGGTTAAGTTTAGTGGATGATTGCGCTACGGCGTACCACAAGCGTTCAAAGGAGGCATTGAATAAATGTCAAAAGTTACTATGGACGAGCTTCTTGCGTCGTCTGATGTTCAGCAACTAAAAAGTGGCGATGTTGTCGAAGGTAAGGTTATGTCCGTGAAGAAACACGAGATGTGGGTAGACCTTGGAGCAAACGGCATCGGTGTAGTTATGCGCCGGGAAATTGGAGCTGGCCAAGACCTAGAAAAAGGAACGGCGGTTACCGTAAGTGTAGTAGATCCAGAAATGGAAGAAGGTCATGCGCTTTTGAGCATGAAACGAGCTGCAAAAGATAAAGGATGGGATGAGCTACAAAGAATATTCGACGAAAAGGAAGTGATTCAAGTTTTCCCATACGATGCAAATCGTGGAGGTTTGTTAATAGAGCTTGAAGGAATTAGAGGATTCATGCCTGTTTCACAACTTTCTGCAGACCATTACCCACGTGTATCGGGTGCAGACAAAGACGAGATTATGCAGAAGCTAACCTCACTAATAAAGAAATCTTTAACTGTAAGAATTCTTGATATAAACAAGAAAGATAACAAACTTATATTCTCAGAAAAAGAAGCAGCTAAAGACGATATGCAGGAACGGTTTGCTAAGCTAAAAGTCGGAGATGTAGTCGAAGGTGTTATCACAGGCGTTATAGATTTTGGAGCATTCGTGAACGTAGATGGTATTGAAGGACTGATTCACATTTCTGAAATTTCATGGGAAAGAGTCGAAGATCCAAAGAAATACGTTAAAAACGGCGACAATATCAAGGCTAAAATAATCGCTATCGACAAAGATCGACTATCCTTGAGCCTTAAACAGATGTCTGAAGATCCGTGGCTAAACGAAGTCAAGGAATTCAAAAAAGGCAGTATGGTTGAGGGTAGAGTAACTAGAATCACACCATTCGGTGCTTTCGTGCAGTTATCACCTTCTGTAGAGGCTCTAGTTCATGTTTCAGAAATGAGTAGCGACGAAGGTACTGATCCTGAAAAAGTGTTCAAGGTTAATGAGACTAAACAGTTCAAAGTTCTTGACGTTGATACTGAATCTCGTAAAATCGCACTTAGCTTAAAAGACGCTAAATAAACCTATATGTAAAACTTAAATAACGAAAGGAGTCGAGGATGGCCAAGCAGATATTAATCGATGGCACTGTTACAGTCGGATCGTTCGCTGAAAAACTCGACATCCCCGTTAGTAAGCTAATTGGCGAACTATTTAAAAACGGTATGATGGTAACCGTCAATGAGCGCATTGATTCTGATACAGCGCAAATTATTACCGGAGAACTTGGGCTAGACGTAGAGATAATTACAGTCAATACAGAAGAAGACAACAAGCCAAAACGGAATAAATCTAGCGATAGCCCTGGAGCAAAAAGCCGACCCCCGGTTATTGCCGTAATGGGGCATGTTGACCACGGAAAAACTAGTTTGCTAGATAAAATACGAAATGCTAGTGTTGCATCCGGCGAAAGCGGTGGTATTACCCAGCATATTTCTGCCTATCAGATTGATCATAATGGCAGACTAATAACCTTTCTTGATACACCTGGTCATGAAGCGTTCGCTGCACTGAGGGAACATGGTGCATATCTCACAGATTTAGTAGTAATTGTTGTTGCTGCCGATGATGGAATAAAACCACAAACACTTGAAGCAATCAGGTTTGCACGGAAAGCCGGAGTTAAGATGATGGTTGCTGCTAATAAAATAGATAAAGATGGTGCAGATCTGAATAAACTCAAACAACAGCTTGCTGAGAACGAACTAATGCCTGAAGAGTGGGGTGGTGATACAGTAATAATGCCGGTTTCTGCTAAGACAGGCCAAGGAGTTAATGAATTAGTCGACATGATTCTGTTGATGGCTGACGTAGAAGATTTAAAGGCCGATTACAATGGGCTCGCTACAGGATTGGTGATTGAATCACATATGGAGCAGGGCATGGGCCCAACGGCTATTATGCTTGTCGAAAGCGGTACATTAAAACGTGGAGATTACCTAGTCGCAGGAAATACTTATGCAAAGGTCAGAACGCTAGAAACACCCGACGGAAAAACAATTCAATCAGCAGGACCTTCAACCCCAGTTTCGGTTAGCGGTTTTAAGTCTTTACCAGAGTTTGGAACACCTTTCATCGCTGTTGAAAACGAGAAGCAAGCCCGGGCAAAAAGTGAAGAGGCTCAATCAATTCAAGAAGCAAGAGGCAAGTTGTCAGGAGCGACAGCTCGAGACTTGTTAAAAGCTATGGACAGAACATCTGAATTAAGTGAGCTTAACGTAATAATTAAAGCAGACGTACAGGGTTCGCTAACCTCGGTTATAGATACATTGAAAACTCTTGATACAGATGAAGTAGCAATAAAGATTGTAGCTTCTGGAGTTGGTTCGTTCACCGAAAACGATCTGCATATGGCTGCATCAACGGGTGCTATACTTTATGGTTTTAGAGTACAAATGCCCGCAGGCTTAAGGCAACATGCAGCAAGAGACAACCTAAAAATACGAAACTATAAGGTAATCTATGAACTGCTTGATGATGCCAAGGAAGAACTATCAGCATTATTGGCGCCTGAAGTTGTAATTACAGATTTCGGAAGGTTAAAAATTAAGCAGGTATTTAAAACTACCAGAACAGAACTAATTTGTGGCGGTGAAGTGACAAAAGGTAAATTAGTAGCACCAGCAAATGTTAGAATAATTCGCGACAAAAAACAGATAGCTGAAGCCGATGCAACGCGATTACAAAGGGGTCCACAAGAGACTAAAGAGGTTCAAGAAGGAGAAATGTGCGGAGTCAGTCTCAAAACCGAATCAAAAATGGAGTTAGTTGAGGGTGACGTTCTGGAATTTTATAAAAAGGAGCTCAAAGAACGTACTCTTTAATGAGTAGTTCTGATACAATAAAACTATGTTTAAGTTAGATGACAATTTCTTAATTGAACTAGGACTTGGTGCGTTGCCACCAACAGAAAAAAATAAAATGCTTGCTCATATTTACGAAACTCTTGAGATGAGAGTTGGTATGAGGCTAGCAGAGAAAATGAGTAATGAACAGTTAGATGAGTTTGAGGCTTTTATAAATAATAATGATGAAGCAGGTGCACTTAAGTGGCTTGAAACCAACTTCCCGAACTATAAGCAAGTTGTTGCCGAAGAATTAGAAAAGCTAAAATCTGAAATTAAACAAGCAGCACCAGCGATAGTAGAACAAGCGTTGGCTCAATCAGCTCAGCAACAACCAATTGCACCTACAATGCAACAACCACCGTTGACACCAGTCGAGCAAACACAACCAGTAGCACAACCGCTTAGTCCAAATTTAGCAAACCCAAATCCGGCGCAAACGACAGATACATTTCAGCAAGCTCAAGTATCAACGACACAGGCACAGTACTCACAACAACAGACGCAAGGTACACAGTATGCTCAACCGCAACAGCAGTTTAGCCAACCAACTGCTGCTCCAAACATGGTGACTCCTCAACAGCAACCACTTCAACCAGCACAGCCTGTGAATCCTGTAACAACAATTCAACAGCCTCAACAATCTTTTAACCAGCAGGCTCCAATGGGTTATGGAACACCAGTACAAAACGCGCAACAACCTCCGGCTAATCAGCAATTTAATAATACTAACAGTAACCAGCCAGCTACGAACGGAGTAAATGAGAATACTTCTGACTCAAATGCTCCAGTACAGCCACAGCCCTGGAATCCGAATATCTAAGAACTCTATTTTAATCTCTGAGCATAGCCAGCGAGAAATGCTTCAGCGGTCATTTCTTTTTTTCCTGCTGGTTTAATAATTTTGATATTTAGTGCAGTTTTGTTCCCGCATTGTATAGCTAGATCTTTGCCAGATACTTTAATAGTGCCTGGATTGCCAAACGACTCCTTAATAGGCTCAACTTCTATGATTACACAGTCAATACCATTCAGATTAGTTCTACTCTTTGGCCACCCAGAAAAAGCCCTGACCTCGTTATTTATCTGTTCTGCTGTCTTATTCCAGTCTATAACTCCATCGTTCTTTGCTAGTTTCCTGGTGTATGATACATATCTTGAAAATTGCTCAGAAATATAATTTTGATCAGCAGGTACAATTTCTCCCTTTAGATACTTTGGTATTGTGTGATCGAGCAGACTGTAGCTAAGTTTAATTAGTTTTCCTGTTAGAGTAGGGGTTGTATCAGTTTTTTCAATAACTTCTTCACCAAAAGTTAGAATAGGTCCTTCGTCCATAGCTTCTACTAGGAGCATGAGGCTAACACCGGTCTTGTCTTTTCCTTCCAGGATTGCAAAAGAAATCGGATCTGCTCCTCTAAGCTCTGGGAGTAGCGAAAAATGACTATTAATAATTCCAAGTGGGAAGTAATCGATAACTTTTTGATTAACAATTATTCCAAAATCTATCAATACCGCAAGTTGACTGTTGAATTCAGTATTTTCTATCAGACTGTCTAACTCCATTTTGTTTTTAACTGTAAATATTGGAGCGTAAGCACAAGCCGAACTCATCTCTTGTTCTGTTGTGGGCTTAGTTACCACAGCTTCAATATTAAAAGTATTCGTTAACAGCCTTAAGCTCTCTGCGGCAACAGGACCACTACCAAAGAATACTAAAGATATTTTTTCGTTCATCTTCATTTAGCTCCGTAATTTTCCCATCATCTGCTAATTTATAAAATGCATTTGGGTTTTCTTTAATCCGATCAACGAAAAGTATTCCGTTGGTATGATCAATCTCATGCTGAAATACTCTTGCTAAAAATCCTTCCGCTGTAATTCTTACATCTTTTCCTTTGATATCTTTAGCTTTGACTTTGACCTTTGTATAACGAGATACTTTACCGTAAATATCTTTTACACTAAGGCATCCTTCGAATTCTTCAATCATATCACCGTCATATTTAACTATTTCCGGATTTATAAATACCTGAAAAGATTTATCTTGTTTGTTGTCAAAATTATTTCTAATTATTACGACTCGCTTCAGCTCATCTACTTGAATTGCTGCCAATGCTACTCCGACTTCATGTTGTCGCTTCGCCTCCCAGTCTAATGTAGCAGTCTCCATATCTTTAACGAGCTCTATAATTGATTCATCAATGTATCCAACTCTTTTTGAACGCTGTCTAAGCCGAGAATGAGGCAATGTTACAATTTGTCTATTCATATCTTTATTATATCTTAAAATACCCCTGTAATCTATTACTACAACAAGCTTGTAGGATCTAAGTCGATAATTGCTTCAGTGTGCATGTTTTTTACCAGTTGAACAATATCGTTTCTCGATTTCGAATAGATCACAATCTGACAGTAGTAAAAATTGCCTCTTTTTTGATAATAAGATTTGATCGGACCTAATAAACTAACATTATTAGGTGTTTTTAATTTCTCTAGATAATCAGTAGCTTTTTTGAATGAAGCATTTTCAGATTTTGCTCTAAAAATTAATTTCGCGTAATAATTTTTTGGAGGAAACCCGTGTTTTAATCTGGAACTAAGCTCATTATCGCGAAAAACATGCCAGTCATCATCTAACGCATTCCGTATTAAAGCGCTATCTGGCTGAGAGCTCTGAATAACTATTGTCGCTTCACTATGGCCTCGACCAACTCTACCAATTGCCTGTGTAAGCAACTGAAATGTTCTTTCATCACTTGAGAAATCTGGGAAATTTAGAGACAAATCCGCATTTAATAGGCCTATTGTAGATAATTTAGGCAGATCCAAACCCTTTATTATTTGCTGTGTTCCAATTAAGATGTTAATTTTTCCATTTACTATGTCGTCGTAATCTTTGCTAAATGAAGAATTTATATCATTATCGCTATCATAACGACCAATTTTAGCACCGGGAAATAGCTTTATAAGGTCTTCATAAATTGCTTTTCCACCTAAAGTTTTCAATAGGGTCGTTTTCCCGCATTTGGGACAGACTGTAGGCATTAAGCTGCTTCTCCCGCAAGTATGGCAAAGCAATTTGTGGATGTCGTGGTGATAGGTTAGGGGTAATTCACAGGCATTACAAGTAGCTTTCCAGTCACAATCCTCCGAATTACAGGTAACAGATTTTGCAGTGCCTCGTCTGTTAAGAAACAAGAGTACCTGTTGTTTCTTGGAAAGCGCTAGATCTATTTTACTAATCAAGGTATCAGATAAAATACTGTGTTTTTTAAAATTTTTTCTGTTCTTAATGTCAATGATCGCTATTTCTTTTTTTAATTGGTCATTAATGATTGCTTTATTGTGCATGCATACAATGTTACCTCCACCTGACACAACATATTCGGTTTCAGTTATTGAAGGTGTTGCACTACCTAATATCAGTTTTGAATTATGAATTCGTGAAAGCCCTGCTGAAACTAGGATTGAGTTATATCTAACACCAGTTTCTTGTTTGTAAGAACTTTCATGGAACTCATCAACGATAATTAGGCCTAGATTATCATGCGGCAAAAAAAGTGCCGACCGTGGTCCTGCTACGACATATGGACCAGTGTGATTAGCTATTTTGTGCCATATCTTTGATCTTTCAGAGTCAGGTAGATTTGAGTGAACATTAAAAACCGGTACATACCGGCTGATTTCGGTTATTATTTGTGGCGTTAATGATATTTCTGGATAAAGAAATAAACAATTTTTTCCTTTTGCAAAATTGTCTAAAATCATTTTTATGTAGGCCCTGGTTTTGCCAGAGCCGGTTATACCGTGCAATACGGATGATTTTTTAGTCGAGTATAATTGTTTAATTGCAGCTAACTGGTCTTTATTTAGTTCAGGTTCTTTGGCGCGAGGTTTTATTATCTCATCATTATCATTAGACATTTTAATATTGAATTTTGTTAAGTATGCAGGGATAAACTGCGAGTAAACTTGCGCATAATCAGCACAGTAAAAACCTGCAAACCAATCAATAAATCGAAGTGTTGGCTCGTTAATCTTTGAATTTAGTTCAAAAACTACGTCCTTAGTATTGAAATCAGGTTTTGTAATCTGCTTCAGAACTAAGCCGTTCTTTTTTTGTTTTCCAAATTCAATTCTTACAACACTTCCTTTAGCTAGCCTGTTTTTACTAGAGTATGTAAATACCGAATTACCCCAGTGGCGATCGGCTCCTACCCCAATTTCGTAATAAAACATCGTATTTACTATTATCGCACTCTTTAGCCGAAAAAATTAAAAAACAGTCTTGCTTTAACAACACGTTGAATATATACTTTATTTAATTACGTTGTTCATAAAACAATAATAAGGCTTATGTTAGACACATTCATCACATCACGAGTCAGGAGAAAAATCGTTGTAGTTTATTCGAAGTATCCGGATTTCAAAACTCATGTACGTGGACTTGCAAAACTTATCAAAGAGGATGCTGGAAACATACAACGTGAATTAAAGAAGCTAGAAAAAGCCGGGTTTCTTATTTCTGAGCGACAAGGTAACACAAAAGTTTATTACACGAATAAACACTTTATTATTTTTAAAGAACTTCAAAGTATCGTATTAAAGTCACAGAGAGCCGCACAAAAGCGACAGCAATCCGTTTAATCTTTTAATAACGAACAATTAAGGCTTGATTAAATTAATTAACTGAGGTAGAATGCATTGGTATGATTCAAGTTACTAAAAAAGACCCAAAAGAACCACTAGAAAATTTAATGCGTCGTTTTACGCGCAAGGTTCAACAATCCGGAGTGTTAGCTGAAGCTAAGTTAACGCAATATTTCGAAAAACCTCTTAGTAAGAGAGACCGAAGAAGAAAAGCTATTGTTCGAAAGGACCGCAAGGTTCAAAAGTTCAAGAAAATCAGACTTGGGAAATAGTTTTAATTTATGATCAAGGAATCAATCGAAAAAGACCTGAAGGCTGCAATGCTAACGGGAGATAAGAGACTTGTCAGTATATTACGTAGTATAAAGAGCGCGATATTATACAAGGAAGTTGCAGAGGGGAAACGAGATACTGGCCTGGATGAAACCTCAATAATAAGCGTTCTAAAGAAAGAGCAAAAATCTAGAGAAGATGCAGTTGATCTTTATGAAAAAGCGAACGAAGTTGAACGAGCTGATGAAGAACAATATCAAATTAACGTGATTAAGAAATATTTGCCTGAAGAGGTCGCGGAATCGCGAATCAAACAATTAGTAGATGAAGCAATCAATACGCTAGATATCGGCACCCCCAACAGTAAAGACCTAGGCGCAATAATAGGTTATGTAAAAAAAGCCGAGCCAAATGCTGAAGGTTCTATAATCGCGCGCGTTGTGAATATTATTATTAATTCTTAGGAGTCATAAATGATTTTATTTATTGGTGTTGTTGGTGCAGGAAAAAGTGTCCAAGGTAGACACTTATCGGATTTGTTAAATTTTCCGTGGGTGTCGACTGGAGAGATACTCAGACAACATATCTCCGGTGAACTAAGAGAAAAGATGGTACGAGGTGATCTTCTTTCGGACGAAGATCTTTATCATGTCGTTGAACCAATTCTTAAAGAACTCATTGATCAGTCAGAAATTATATTAGATGGATTTCCACGAACAATAGCTCAAGCTGAGTGGCTTGAGAATTTTGTTGAGAAAAATAACTCAGAAATAAGCTGCATAGTACACCTTGAAGTAGATGAAAATATAGTAATGGACAGACTGCTTAAGAGAGGGCGACCTGACGATACAAAAGAGGCCATTGCGAATCGATTTAACGAATACAGAACAAAAACGCTACCCATTATTAAATATTTTGAACAAAACGGTGCCAAGGTAGTACATATTAATGGTAATGGGACTGAGAATGAGGTACGGGAGAGGATAACTAAAGCAGTAACTGATCTCGGAATTCATAAGGCATGAACCCAAAAACAGATGAAGAAATAAAAAACATCCGAATAAGTGGTCAGATGCTGGCCAAAGTACTGAATGTGATTGAAGAACAAATTTGCGAAGGTATGACAAGTCTTGATGTAGATGTATTAGCTACTAGCGAACTAAAAAAGCTAGGTGGCAGGCCTGCGTTTAAAGGTGTTCCTAGCGGGAATAGCGCTCAAGATTTTCCGGGTGTGATTTGTGTTTCTGTTAATGATGCTGTTGTCCATGGGATACCTAACAATATACCGTTTAAGAATGGTGATATTGTCGGTTGTGATTTCGGTGTTGTGTTTAATGGCATGATTACTGACGCTGCCAGAACTTTTATTATAGGAAATAAGGCACGAACCGCTAGAGAGGATGAGTTAGTTAAAGCTACTAAAAAATCTTTAGATGCAGGAATTAACATAATAAAACCAGGAGTAAGAACAGGTGATATTGGTGCCGCAGTACAAGAGGTATTAGATAAGCATAATCTCGGAATTGTTAGGGAATTAGTAGGTCACGGAGTAGGTCATGATTTACACGAGCCACCAGAGATTCCAAACTATGGCTTCAAAGGGACAGGACATGTCCTGAAGGAAGGTATGACAATCGCAGTGGAGCCAATGGCGACACTAGGTGAGTGGAGAGTCGTTATGGATCCGGACGGATGGACAATAAGAACTAGAGACGGATCGATGTCTGCGCATTTTGAAGACACGCTTCTTATACTTAAGGACGGCGTAGAAATACTGACTAGACTTTAAGAG
This sequence comes from Candidatus Saccharimonadota bacterium, assembly GCA_020428465.1. Lineage (GTDB taxonomy): Bacteria > Patescibacteriota > Saccharimonadia > Saccharimonadales > SZUA-47 > JAGQMY01. The sequence continues at coordinate 19,034 of JAGQMY010000019.1, read as the reverse complement.
AACACTTATCTTGCTATAAAACAACCTTTAGCGCTATACTTCTATTTGTAATGCGCGAAACAAACATACCACATTTCGTTGGAGTAGACGTAGGAACGTCTGCTGTGAGAGTTGTAGTAGGCACAGTTGACGAACAGGGTCGGCCAGAAATAATTGGCTATAGTAGTGCTGAAAATACAGGCATGCGTCGAGGAGTCGTTTCACATCCTGAAGAAGTGGCAGTGGCTATTAGTAGTGCTCTGCATGACGCCGAGAGACTATCGGGTAGGCATATTACTTCGGCGACCGTAAACATTAATGGTTCACATGTCCAGGGTTTTAATTCTCGAGGTGTAATCGCAGTAAGTGCAGCTAATAGAGAAATAACCGAAGAAGATAGACTTCGAGTCGAAGAAGCGGCGGCGGTAATGCAACTTCCCGTTAACAGAGAAATTATACAAGTCTTTCCCAAGGCTTATCGTCTAGATGGTCAGGACAATATTAAAGATCCTATCGGCATGCAAGGAGTCAGGCTTGAAGTCGATACGCATATTGTGACTGCCTCTACTCCTAATCTAAGACTCTTGGAATCAGCCACAGAAAAAGCAGCATTGGGTATAAAACATAGAACAGTTTCTAGTTTAGGTTCTGCTGAGGCAGTCTTAACAAGACAGCAACGCGAAGCAGGGACAGTTATTATTGATATAGGTGCAGGAACGACCAACATTGTCGTTATTGAAGATGGTGAAGTCCAACACGTTGCCGTTATTCCGGTTGGCGGAATACATGTGACTAATGATTTAGCAATTGGCCTAAAAACAGATCTAGATATAGCTGAAAAAGTTAAAATAGAACATGCTGATTTAACAAAACCGACACGTTCAACATACTCTGTAATGATAAATAAGGCACAACATACCTTTAATGCCGATGAAGTTCATATGGTAATAGAAGCGAGAATTGAGGAATTATTTGAGCTAATAGACAAAGAGCTTAAAAAGATAGGAAAATCAAGAAAACTTCCAGGTGGTGCTGTTTTTACTGGTGGGTCATCACAAATCAAAGGACTTGTTGATTTTGCTAAAGAAAAACTAGAGTTACCAGCTAAACTAGGAAAATTGAACGAAGTTGGTGGTCTAAACGAATTAACAGATAATGCTAGCTTCACAACAACTGTAGGTTTGATGCTTCTAGATATGCTTTTGGACGGTCAGCAAGCGACAGGACACCCAAATTCTTATTCAGGCGTTGTTGAAAATTTAAGTTCTATGTTCAAAAAGTTCAAGCGACGAAAATAGCCGAAGAAAATTGTTGCTCATTGATTTTTCAACTATTTGCAAGAATGAATTTGTACAGTTATACTCTATATCATAGAAACAGTTTAGGAGATTTATTGTATGCCACAAGTTGCACCAGCTATAGAGACATTCGCTAGAATTAAAGTAGTGGGGGTAGGTGGTGCCGGCGGTGCGGCCATTAACAGGATGGTCGAGGCAGGAGTTGATGGAGTTGAGTTTATTGCCGTTAACACCGATGCTCAGGCTTTGCATCACTCTAAAGCAACTGTCAAAATCCATATTGGCAAAGAGACAACAAGGGGTCTAGGAGCAGGTGCCGATCCGAGTGTAGGTGAAAAGGCTGCTCATGAATCAGAAAAAGACATTAGATCTGCACTAGAAGGTGCTGACATGGTCTTTGTAACAATAGGCGCCGGCGGTGGTACCGGGAGCGGTGCGGGGTATATTGTTGCCAAAATAGCACAGGAATGTGGAGCTTTAGTCGTTGGATTTGCAACAAAACCTTTTGCTTTTGAAGGCGAGAAGCGTAAAACTAATGCGGATGCCGCAATTGACAGGCTAAGCAGAGAAGTCGATACACTTATAACTATTCCGAATGATAGACTACTTCAAACAATCGATAGAAAAACACCGCTTTTAGACGCCTTTAAGGTTGCTGATGACGTATTGAGGCAAGGTGTTCAGGGAATTTCCGATTTGATTACAGTCCATGGACTTATAAACCTCGACTTTGCAGATGTAAAAGCAGTTATGAGCAAAGCCGGCAGTGCTTTAATGGGTATCGGTAGGGCTTCAGGTGAGAATAGGGCAGTAGAAGCGGCAAAACAGGCGATAGAATCACCGCTATTAGAAGTATCTATTGATGGCGCAAGAGGCGTTCTTTTCAATGTCATTGGTGGCAATGATATGACGATGCATGAGATAAACGCAGCAGCCGAAACGATAACAGCTGCAGCCGATCCAAGTGCGAATATCATTTTTGGAGCTACAATTAACGAGCAAGTTCAGGGTGAAATCATTGTTACGGTTGTTGCTACCGGCTTCGATGCTTCTTATTACACTAACAGGAACTCGAAGACTCTTACTAGCACTAACAACGAAACTGTAACAGAGAGTAACGATAATGACTCGAACAGTTCTCCTGCACAAGACGTAGATATGCAAGACGTTGACATGGATTTAGATAATGAACCCACAACTCCTGTTCTCGGAGATCTAACAGGAAAATCAGAAGAGGTGCCAAGTATTTGGTCAATGGATCATAGTGACGATAGCCATAAAGACGAAGAAGATAACAAGTCTGATGATAAAAAAGACGCAGTCCCAATGTCGGAAAATGAAAAAGACGAAGAATTAGAAAAACCTTCATTCCTAAGAAGATTTAGACGAAATAAAAACGAAAAACAGCAAGAAAAAACAGATGAAAACGAACTGTAAATGTCACTATAATTACAACTAAAATAAGTTGCTTATACACCACAAATAGCGTTACTATAATCCATGTAAGCGCTACATATAGTAAAAGTACCTTATAAAATAAAGGAGAAAAATGTGCGGTGTAATCAGTGCAAAACGGCAGAAACTAAAGTTATAGAGTCTCGAGAGGTATCAGATGGAGAAGCTATAAGAAGACGCCGGGAGTGCATAAACTGTCAAGCAAGGTTTACAACTTATGAAAGAATAGAGAAACCACAGCTTATAGTTGTTAAAAATGATGGCACTAGGCAAATGTATAGTCGAGACAAAATGTTGTCTGGACTTTACAGAGCATGCGAAAAAACGTCGGTAACTAGTTTACAACTAGAAAAACTAGCCGACGATGTAGAAAAAGAACTTTATTCGTGCGGTGAATCCGAAGTTCCGTCTCACAAAATTGGAGAGGAAATAATAAGAAGACTTGCAGAGTTGAATGAAGTAGCATACGTGCGTTTCGCAAGTGTATATCGACGCTTCAAAGATCTCGCAAGCTTTGAAGCAGAACTTTCAAAAATGAAAATAAAAAAGTAACGACCGAAAAATATTGGTTGCTGCAGCTGAATAAAGTTTGGCTACAGGAGCTAGTATGGCCATCGTCAAATGAGAGATGTCGATGTGCTTGTTAGACTCAAAAACAATAAAAATATAAAATTTATAAACTAAGTGAGGGTAATAAAATGTCACAAACAACAAGTCTGGCGATAGCAAGACGATTCACTGAACCTAATACTAAGGCGTACGATAAATTAAAATGGAGCAAGAAGGATGCGATTATTTCAAATCCGATGACCGGTAAGAACGTCTTTGAGCAACGTGACGTTGAAGTGCCCGAAGGCTGGTCTATGAATGCTATCAACATTGTAGCCCAGAAATATTTTAGCGGAACCCCTGGAACGGCTGAACGAGAAACATCTCTCAAGCAACTTATAGATAGAGTAGTCGACACTGTTACGAAACATGGTCAAGCTGAAGGTTATTTTGAAAGTGAAAATGAAGCTTCGGCATTTAAAGAAGAGCTAAAGTATATTCTTGCTACTCAAAGAGCGGCATTTAACTCGCCAGTTTGGTTTAATATAGGCGCACCCGAAAGAGCACAACAAGCAAGTGCTTGTTTTATCCTTGGTATAGAAGACACGATGGCTTCTATTTTAAACTGGTACAAAGAAGAAGGGATGATATTTAAAGGTGGATCTGGATCTGGAATTAATCTGAGTGCAATAAGATCATCTCTAGAAGGATTGAGTAAAAGTGGCGGTACAGCTTCTGGTCCACTTAGTTTTATGCGTGGTGCCGATAGTTCCGCAGGTGCAATCAAAAGTGGCGGTAAAACCCGTCGAGCGGCAAAAATGGTTATTCTGAACGTAGATCATCCTGATGTAGAAGAATTTATCTGGTGTAAGGCGAAAGAAGAAAGAAAAGCTAGGGCGCTAAAAGAGGCTGGCTTTGATATGGATTTAGACGGTAAAGACTCATTCTCTGTCCAGTATCAAAACGCAAATAACTCAGTTAGGGTTACTGATGACTTCATGGAAGCTGTCGTGGCAGATGATGATTGGAACCTAAATGCGGTTACAAACGGCAAAGCAGTAAAGACGGTGAAAGCCCGTGATATTTGGCGACAAATTGCCGAAGCAGCATGGGAATGCGCAGATCCAGGTTTGCAGTTCGATACAACCATTAATAAATGGCACACAACACCTAATGCAGGTCGTATCAATGGTTCAAATCCTTGTTCAGAGTATATGCACCTAGACAATTCTGCGTGTAACCTTGCCAGCTTAAATCTAATGAAGTTTCTGAGAGAAGATAGTACTTTTGATGTTGATGCATTTAAACACACTGTAGAGCTAATATTTACCGCACAGGAGATATTGGTCGGGTATTCTGAATATCCAACAGAAAACATAACTAAGAACGCTAAAGCATACCGAGAGCTAGGAATCGGATATGCAAATCTAGGTGCGCTTCTAATGGCTCAAGGATTGCCTTATGATTCAGATGAGGGCAGAGCACAAGCAGCCGCGATTACAGCACTTCTAACAGGCCATGCATATGCTACAAGCGCGAAGATCGCTCAACGTGTTGGTCCTTTTGCCGGCTATCAAAAAGATAAAGCAAATATGCAACATGTTCTGGAGATGCACAGAGATGCTGTTTCAAGCATAGATGCAACACTTGTTTCAGAAGAACTACTTAGTGCTGCAGCGGAAGCTTGGGACGAAGCAGTCGAGCTAGGCAAGAGATATGGTGTTAGAAATTCTCAAGCTAGCGTTCTTGCTCCAACCGGAACAATTGGGCTTATGATGGATTGCGACACAACAGGTATAGAACCAGATTTAGGCTTGGTAAAAACCAAGAAGCTAGTCGGCGGTGGCACAATGAGCATAGTTAACAGAACAGTGCCTAGAGCACTAAAATCACTTGGTTATACAAAGCAAGAAATTGACGATATAGTCAGCTACATAGATACCGAGAAAACAATTATCGGTGCCCCACATCTCAAAAAGCAACACGTATCTGTATTCGCATGTTCTATGGGAGATAACTCAATACACTACTTAGGACATGTAAAAATGATGGGTGCAGTCCAGCCATTTATCTCAGGAGCTATCAGTAAAACTGTTAATATGCCTGAGAGCGCAACGGTGGAGGATATAGAGCAATTACACCTTGATTCTTGGAAGCTTGGACTTAAGGCTGTTGCAATCTATAGAGATAACTGCAAAGTAGCCCAGCCGTTGTCTATGACCAAAAAAGAGGGTGACACTAAAGATACTGTTGTGGCATCTACAACTGTAGAACAGTTAAACACTACAGGTTACGCTGTACGACAGCCTATGCCTAGAGTACGTAACTCAAAAACATTCTCATTTACGGTCGCTGATTGCCATGGATATTTAATAGTAGGCGAATACGAAGATGGGCGACCGGGTGAACTATTTATAGATGTAGCAAAAATGGGATCAACCCTATCAGGATTGATGGATTCATTTGCTCGTTCTATAAGCTACGGATTACAGCACGGTGTGCCTCTGAAGGTATTTGTTAAAGGAATGACAAGTATTTCTTTTGCTCCTTCAGGCATTACAGATGATTCGGAAATAAGAACAGCTACATCACTGGTTGATTATATTTTCCGAAGATTGGCTATTAATTACCTTAGTTTCGACGATCGACTCGAACTAGGTCTTGCTTCATTAGACGATATGCCAGTAGAACAGACTAGCCTAGTCGATGTTGTGCTGGAAGCGCCAACGGTAAAGATGCAGCCGATCGAAATCCCTAAACCGACAATTGAAAACACCGCAAGCACATCCACAGCTAATCAATCTAAAGATAAAGATAGCTCTGATCATGCTTCAAGTGCACCTATGTGCTATAACTGCGGTAACCAAACCCAGCGAAGTGGTTCATGCTATGTTTGTACGACCTGTGGTTCAACTACGGGCTGTAGTTAAATATTCACGGTAGTTAGCGCAATACCTTGAATTATGGAGGAGTCTCAGACATAAAGAGACTCCTTTATTAATCTAAGCTAAATATTTAGCTAAAACATTTACTATTAAATGATAAACATCTACAATAGTGCTTATGTTGGTGGCGCTTTATAGGAAGAACAGCGAGCAGGCTAGACCTGTGTACGAATTTATTGAGATGATGCGACGACGTTATCCTGATCGAGTTATAAGAGAGCTCGATATAGATACGCGAGATGGTGCTGCCGAGGCTAATTTATACGGTATTATGAATTTTCCAGCTATAATATCAACATCTATCGACGGCAGATTACTTGGATTATGGGAAGGGACTCCACTCCCATTAATCGATGAAGTTATCGGGTCTGCGGTTGAATTACAAACAGTTTAATAGTAGAATTACTACATAAATACTTTTTGATTAATAATTAGTCAAATAATCAGTTATCAGCTGAGAAGTAGGGTGAAGAAATCTTCTATCAGAGACTAGAACACCCCGTTAGCCATACGTTACATGGGATTAAGAGCTAAAAGAGAATCACTTCTTTTGGAAGTCAGATGGTACCCCCGGAAAATATTCTGGGTCTGACACTAGAAGAGGTGATTTTTATTTAGAAATGAAAGGAATGCTAAATGAAATATAAGTCAGGCCAGCGAAGAAAGACTGTTGACTATGAAAAAGGATTAGTTCAATACTGGAAAGAAAATAAGGTTTTTGAAGAATCAATAGAACAAAGATCTAAAGAAAATTCTTACGTATTTTACGATGGACCACCTTTTATAACAGGTGTCCCGCATCATGGAACTCTACTGAGCTCAGTAGTAAAGGATGCTGTCCCTAGATTCTGGGCCATGAAAGGGAAAAGGGTTGAGCGAGTGTGGGGATGGGACTGTCACGGCTTGCCGGCAGAAGTATTCACAGAAAAGAAGCTAGGGATACATGACAAAAGAGATATCGGTACAAAAATAAGTCTAGATAAATACATAACAACCTGTCGCGACAATATGGTGCAAACTGGAAATCTTTGGGAAAGCACTATCGACAGAATAGGTCGTTGGGTAGAGTTTAAAGGTGCATACAAAACCATGGACAAAGAATACATGGAGAGTGTTTGGTGGGCTTTTAAAACCCTATACGAAAAAGGAAAAATTTATGAGGGTGAGAAAGTTCTAATGTACTGTACCCGTGATGCAACACCTCTTGCAAAAGCTGAAATCGCAATGGACAATTCATACCAAGACGATACCGATCCAAGTGTATATGTTAAGTTTAAATTAGCAGACGGAAGTAATCGATATGTTGTAGCATGGACAACGACTCCATGGACACTTGCTTCAAACAGCGCGATAGCAGTAAACAAAGACTTAAAATACGCTGAGATAAAATATAACAATGAATTGCTAATCATATCTGATAATTTACTAGAAAAGGTCATGACTGACGAAAAGCATAAGCCATTGTTGTATGAAAAGCTACGCACATTTTTAGGAAAAGAGCTAATTGGCTTAAAATATGAACAACCATTTGGTCTGCAAATTGAACACAAAAATGCATTTAAAATATGGCATGCTGATTTTGTAACTGACGAGGATGGAACTGGAATAGCACACGAATCACCAGCATATGGTGAGGATGATTACGTATTGGCAAAGGAAAAAGACATTCCTTGGGTAATGTCTACTGACGAAAGTGGATTTTTCACATTGGGAAAATGGAAAGGTTCAAATATCTGGGAAGTAAACAAGCAGATAGCCAAAGAACTTCTAGCTGATGGAGTAGCGTTGAAAATCGAGTATATTACTCATAGCTATCCTCATTGCTACAGATGTGGCACTAAGCTGATGTATAGAGCGGTTCCAAGCTGGTTTATGGATATAAATGGCCAGAGACATGAAATGCTCGAAGAGAACAATAATATCAATTGGTATCCAGCACACATTAAGCATGGTAGATTTGAAAAAACTGTCCAATCAGCACCTGACTGGAATATAAGTCGTGATAGGTTCTGGGCAACACCCATACCTGTATGGAAGGGTTTAGATAAACAGGGAAACGAGCAAACAATAGTGGTAGGTAGTTACGAAGAGCTAAAGGTCTTATCTGGTAAAGAGCTCGAAGACTATCATAGGCCCTGGATCGATGATATTACGTTTGAAAAAGAAGGCATTACCTATAAGCGTATTGAAAAGGTAATGGATTGCTGGTTTGAAAGCGGTAGTATGCCTTTCGCACAGTTTCATTACCCTTTCGAAAATATTCAAAAATTTGAAGAGAACTTCCCCGCAGATTTCATTACAGAATACGTAGCTCAGGTCAGGGCTTGGTTTTACTACATGCATGCTGTTAATGTCGGATTATTTGGTAAGGAACCTTTTAAGAATGTGATCGTTACGGGCACAGTAGCTGGGAATGATGGACGCAAAATGAGTAAAAGCTTTGGTAACTATACAGACCCCAATGAATTAATGGATATGTATAGTGCGGATGCCCTTAGGTTTTTGTTCCTTAGCTCTACACTAATGAACGGTGAAGATTTCTCGTTAATTGATAAAGACGTGCTTGATATTCATAGAAAACTTTCAATGATTTGGAATGTCTATGATTTCTTTACGCTTTATGCGGAGGTTGATAACTGGGTATGGAAAGGGCAACTAAATGATAGAACGATGAGCTGTGAAAACGTTCTTGATACATGGATTTTGTCCAAAGTACACACTTTAATAAATGATGTGGAAACTGCAACAATAAAGTATGATTTACAGTGTGCAACAAGAAAAATATTACCCTTCATTGACGATTTAAGTAACTGGTATGTGCGTCGGTCAAGAAAAAGATTCTGGAAGTCAGAAGACGATTCAGATAAAGCCGAAGCATACGAAACGTTGCATTACGTCTTAGTCAAGCTTGCATATTTAATGGCACCATTCACACCATTTTTGGCTGAAGAGCTTTATAGAAATTTAACTGGCGGAAAATCCGTGCATTTAGAAGATTGGCCAAAATCAGGACACATAAATGAGTTGGTTGTTGGTCAAATGGACTCAGTTCGTCGAGCTGTAAATGATAGTTTAGCTTTACGAGCAAAAGCACAAATAAAGGTACGTCAACCACTTGCATCGGTACAGGTCAGTGGTGCTTCTGATTTAGGGATCCATGCTAAAGATTACATTGATGTTATTAAAGAAGAAGTAAACGTCAAAACGGTTAAATGGCTTAGTGATGGTGAATATTCTGTTCAACTAGATACAAACATTACTCCAGAATTACATAAAGAAGGTCTCGCTAGAGAGGTTATCAGAGCAGTTCAGAATGCTAGAAAGACAGCTGGTCTGTTAATAGACGATAGAATTAAGTTAATACTAGGTTCTGAAACTGAGTTACAGGAAGCAGTAAAAGCCCATAAAAGCACTATTGCAAATGAAGTGTTGGCTGATTCAATAAGTATAAGTTCAAGTGTTGATCCAAATACGACTACCTCGGAAGTCAAGATTGAAGGCTATCAACTAGCGATAACAGTCACCAAATCTAATGGAAGATAAGCCTGAGTATTTACAGATTTACTCTTCTCTGTTAAAATGTGTTAAATATACGTAAAAAGTTTAAGGATTATTAGATGAAAAAAGCAGTAATAGCATGCGGAGGGATACAACACCTTGTTGCAGAAGGCGATGAGATAGTCGTGAATTATGTTGGCGACTTAAAAACCGTTGACTTTACGCCACTAGCACTAATTGAAGGTAAAGATACTTTAGTAGATGGCAATAAGCTATCAGCACTAAAAGTAAGCGCCAAGGTTGTCGAAGACCTTAAGGGCGATAAGGTAATATCTATACGCTACAAAGCTAAAAAGCGCGTTAACACAAAGCGTGGACATAGACAGAAATTAAGTAAACTAAGCATCGTATCTATTAAATAGTAAATTTACTTCCACTGACTTAGCATAAAAGACTCACCCAAGGGAGTCTTTTTTAATTGTGGATAACTTAGTATTTTAAAGCATAAAAACATTGAAATAGTGAACACATTTGTTATACACTAGGGTAGTCAAAGGTGTTTTAAATACCCGCGACGGGCGCAGTGTCGGAAAATCTCGCAGTTTTCTGACGTCTGTGTTGCTACAAAAAACGAGCAACACATGAAAAACAAATTCACAAAAAAACACAAACACGTACTTATTATTAAAGGTACGCAAGGGATGGCTAAGCTATCCCTTGCTGTCGTTTATAGACTTATAAAGCATTTAATAAGCTCAGCTCCATGCGCCCGGATGCTGAGCTTTTTTGATGGTTTATGTAAGTCAATAAAAGTCCGCTCAACCTCATGCGCCCGAGCGTTGAGCTTGTTCGGTATCCTTATTGCGCTAGTAATATCTACAATAACCTTGCAAGCAGTAAATACAACTCCTGCCCAAGCCGCCTCAGCAACCCTAAACTTCCAAGGTAGACTACTATCCTCCACAGGTAGCTTAGTTCCTGATGGTAACTATCACATAGAGTTCAAACTATATAACGATACATCTAGTGCAGGCACTCCTGACCAAGGAGCCTGTACCTATGGTGGCGGTACACCAGACACAGAATGTCTCTGGGTAGAAACCAGATCCACAGGTAACCTAGTCACAGTTCAGAACGGCTACTTCTCTGTATACCTTGGAGATGTAACTAGTCTACCAACCATAGACTGGTCTCAAGACCTCTACCTAGGTATGAACATAGGTGGTTCTTCTGGTTCTCCTTCATGGGATGGAGAAATGACTCCTAGATTCAAACTAACATCAGTACCATATGCCTATACCTCCCAGAACGTAGCTACCAAAGAAACCAACTCAGCATCCACCAACTCAGACAGTGTATCCATCACAAGTGGTAATGCTCTAGGAGCTACATCCAACTCAGGCAACATATCCATAGACACAGGTACAGCTACGGGGACGACGGGAAGTATACTCCTAGGTCCTTCTAGCACTAGCTCAATTCTATTCGGAAACGGTACATCTAATCCTGACTTTACCTTCCAAGGTTCAGGAACATTCACTATAGCTAGCCTAGACTGCACCGGCAACGCCAATGGTGGAGCATTAACCGCCAATGGTTCTGGAGTCATATCCTGTTCTGATGATGATGGAGGAGGAGGAAGCGGGTTATTCACAGATGGAGGCACATTTACATATCTAACCTCTACCACCGATGACTTGGTGGTTGGTGCTAGCTCTGTAGCTGGGGCGAGTCTGTTTGTAGATGTATCAGCTGGATCAGTAACGATTGGCAACGGTTCACTAGCTGGCTCATTAATAATCAGTGATGGCAGTTCTAACACCGGAACAATATTAGTCAACGCGACAGCTGGAGATTATAGCTTTACAATACCCACAGTTACGGCTAATGATACCTTTTGTTTATCGGCTTTAGGTAACTGTGCAGGGGTCGGTGGCGTGGGAGACATAGTTAATAATGGGCAGAACGGCACGGTTCGAGTCGGTAGTAATGACAGTAATTCGGTAATCTTGGAGACTAGTAATACTGATAGATTAACAATTGATAGTGCAGGAGCAGCAACATTTACCAGTACCGTTACTGGAACAACCCTAAACGCTACAACTGGTGTTAATACTGGAGCTGGAGCAGGTACTCAACGAATAGATGCTTCAGGCAACCTAGTTAACATAGGTACTATTACATCAGGACTCATAAACGGTCAGACTATCTCAAGCTCGGCTAACTTCACTGGTACTATAACAGTCCAAGGTGCTTCAGCCACACTTGGTGTAGCCTCTACAACTACCGGTAGCGCTATATTCCGTAACGCTGGTGGTTCAGGTGGTATTACTCTTACTCCAGCCAACCCAGGTGCATCAAGCTACACCATCACCCTTCCTGCAGAGACAGGCACAGTTTGTACCACTGCTACAGTCTGTACCGGCTATGCACCTTCAAGTGGCGGAAGTTACATTGCGAAGAATACAAACGATACTTCAACAGCCTCATATGCCGGATATCTTCTGGGCTTGACGAATACTAATACCGGCGCTGCAGGAGTCTTGAGTTTAAGCAATGCGGGGACTAGTGGGGCGCTAAGCATTACCTCAAGCACAACAGGCAATGGCCAAAGTATTTCATTAACAAATACATCTGGTAGTCAGACAGCGGGTCTTGCCATAGATAGAAATGGGGCGGGTGGTACAACTTCAAGTCTCATTAGACTATCGCAAACTGCTGGTACAGCTAGTAATGCCCTCACCATAGCAGGTACATTTACGAATATAATTAATGCAACTAACTTTACTGTAAATAATGCAGGCGCTATAACAACATCAGTAGGCTCTGGTGGTTCTTCATTGTACAACTCTTCTAGCGGAAGTGGTTTAGTTCTATCTGCACTAAATGGCACAACTACTGCACAATTGAGGGTAACGTCAAATAATAATGGATGGGCCGACTCTCAAACAACATCTTACTTCCAGGTTAAGAATACTTCAAATAATAACCTTACATTTATGGGTGGGGGGTATGGAACAGATACACAACTCAACAGACTGCAGTTCGCCTCTCTTTATACAACTATTACAGATCTAGCCTTTACGTCAACTCCCGCGCCAACTGCCCTCTTTGAACTGGTAAGCGGTAATACGACAAAAGTGAATCTTAAGGTTAAAGCTGCCGCGTCCCAAACATCGGATTTGTTGCAACTTCAGGACAGCTCAAGTAATGTCAATGCATCATTTAGTAGTAGTGGCGCTCAATTAACTCTGGGTAGAATTGCAAGTACTGGTAGTGTCGTCCAAGGACAGCTAATTCTATCCGATGGCACTACTGATAACTTTAGTTCTACTCTTCAAACTGCAACCTTAGGTGCAAGCAGAACCATTACACTACCGGACGAAACTGGTACTGTTTGTACTACCGGAAGTGTCTGTTCTGGCTACCAAGCATCCTCTACTGCTATTGTCCAAGTCCCCACCACCACCGCCCAGAACACCATCCAACCTACTGCCGCTAGTGTAGTAGCCCTCACAGTCAATGGTAGCTCTAATGCTACAGGAGCTGTAGCTCTCAGTGTCGCTCAAACCAAAGCCTTCGCCGGCATCAGTGTCACTCAGTCTGCAGCAGCAGTCGGACTCAGCATTACATCCAGCTCAACAGGCAACGGACAAAATATCTCCCTTACCAATACATCAGGTACTCAGGTAGCTGGTGTCTCCATTGACCGTAATGGAGCAGGCGGTACCACCACCTCACTACTCAGTCTCTCTCAGACGTCCGGTACAGCTACAAACGGTATACTCCTCAGCGGTACTATTGGCACAGACATCACTACCTCCGCTAACCGTGCACTAACCATAGACTCCAATGGAAC
>JAGQMY010000019.1:0-5313 GCA_020428465.1 Candidatus Saccharimonadota bacterium | reverse complement strand
GCTCTCAATAACGCCACTATCTCTACTAATGCCACCACAGTAGACTTACTCAACACCACAGCCACTACCGTCAATGCCTTCCAAGCCGGTACATCAATCACCATAGGAGCTACTACAGGTACTACCAACATCAGGAATGCTCTAAGCCTTGGTACTACAGCCGTAGCTGGTAGCCTCCTAATATCTGACGGTTCTAGCAGTACCATTACCCTCAAGCCTGCCACCCAAGTAGCTGCCACTAACTATGACATCACCATACCAGCTATTACTGCTAGTGATACGGTGTGCCTACTGGCTTTTGCGAACTGTTCTGGCTCAGGTGTCACCACTGTAGGAGCTATAGATACTCCCACAACATCAGCTAATGGTGCTCATATATCCGGGAGTACTATCTACCTCCAAACTGCCACCGGTTCCGTACCAGGTCTTCTAAGCACCACTACACAATCTCTTGCGGGTAATAAAACCTTAACCGGTAACTTCTTACTAAGTGGTAATACTGCCTACTTCTCAAACAGTCAGGGTGTATACCAAAGCGAAGCATTTGGTAGTGGTGCATCTGTCTACCAATCCGGTGGTGGTACAAACAATGTTGCAGTAGGCTACGGAGCAATAGCCAACGCCGGAAGTGGTGTAGCTATAGGTAGCAATGCTAACGCCAGCACAACTAGCAGCGGTGGTATTGCAATAGGTGATAGTGCATCTTCAACTGGAGGAGACTCAGTAATTATTGGTCACACTGCCTCTGGCACAAGTGAAGGAGCTATAGCAATAGGCTATGCCACAAGTGTTGGTTACTTAGGTATTGGCATAGGCTATAACGTTTCAGCAGGTAGCGAAGCCTTAAATATTGGCAACTCTATTTACGGAGATCTTTCGAATGATCGGATTGCAGTTGGTACAAGTACAACAAGTGCCGGCCGCCTAACCGTTGATAACTCAAGTTCGACGGATGCAATTTTTGTCGCAAACGACAATGGCTCAGCTGTATTTACTATAGCTGATGGGGGAACAGTTACATCAAAGACCATATTACCTCTTGCTGATGATACGTATGACTTAGGTTCAACAGGTAGCCGTTGGGCAAATCTATACCTAGGAGGTGAAACAATTCATCTTGGTACTTCAACCACCGATGAAGCAACATTCGGATACAATACAACTACAAATATCCTAAATATAGGTACAGATTCAACTACAAATGGTGATATAGCCTTCTTTATTGATGATTTGTACCTAGATAAATCAGTAGGTTACGTCGGTATTGGTACGACTGCACCAGGAGCAACTCTGGAACTCAAAATACCAAGCGATTTGAGACCAGCTGGAACACCGGCGACACTTAATCTTTTCCGAATGCAAGGGGGCCAAGGAGGAAGTATATGGGGTCAACGATGGGATACAAACGTTGTTGGTGTAGATGTAAACAACAGCAAACTGGTATTTGCAGCAGGTAACAACAGTTCCGGTAGTTATGTTACATCAGATATCCTATCGTTATATACGACTGGTAATGCTACTCTTGCAGGTGACTTAACAGTTAGCGGCACAGGAACATCTCAATTCTCTGGAATAGTAGATGCGACAAAAGGCTTCTCTCAAGATTACATTTTCAAAATTACTATGTCGACAGCTACTCAAACAATAACAACAGGTACAACAACTGCGATTAATTACGATAACACCACATATGATTTTAGTAGCGGTGTTAACTTGAGTACAGATAGGTATACTGTACCTACTAATGGGGCGGGTATCTGGCATCTGGATACCGAAGTGCAGTGGAGCTCAGCTTCTGCTACGGGATATAGAGTCGTTTATATAGCAAGATACAACAGCTCTAATGTACTACAAGAACTATGCGGTTATAAGAGAGATGATGGATCTACTATTGGTCTGGTGCAAACAACAGGTTGTGATACATATGCCTCTGCAGGAGATTACTTCAAGACTGAAGTATTACATAACAGGGGTAGCAACTTAGACATCACTTCAGGTTCCGGTGTAGGACCAATATTCAGTGGTCACCTGGTTGCTAGACAGTAAGGTTTGTCGCTACTAAAATTCAGAATATAAGTTAATTAAAGTAACCCAAATCCAAAACAGAATTCAATATCTGTTGCGCGATCCTGGATTGTCCAATGCTTGTTGGGTGAAGGCCATCACTTAAACAAGTGCTCTTTTCTTTGTCATTGTAGTTAAAGAATTCTATGTCAGATCCTATAGGATTGACTAAATCCAGATTATTTCCTTGCAACATATGACTATCTCCTAAAAGTCCCGCCAAGGTATTATTAAAAAGTGTTATCAAGTCTTGAATATTCGTTGTGCTACCAGGGATTACCCAGTTGTCTGATGGTCTTAACATCTCAGTAAACAGGACTTTCGAAATGCCTATACTTCGTAGGTAATTATTCAGCAAATCTAACGTGTTGGTTGCTAAACTTATTGCCTCTTCAGGTGTTGAAGCACTTGTTAGGATAAATTCGTTAATACTTGGAACAATAATTACCATGTCAGGTAAACTTTCGGGCGATAATTCTCTAGGAAAAATCTCGAAGATTCTTTCGACAAGGTTTCCGCCTAATCTATTTCCATTTGCATCGTACCAATTTTGTGGTGTCGGCGATGTTATTGTTTCCCCGGGTACAGAAAAGTTCGTTATTTTTACCGGTATTCCATTAACTCGATCATTTAAGGCTATCTCTAACTGAGTAGGCCAAGGGTTACCGCCACCACAAGTCAGATAGCCATTTACTATAGAATCACCGAAGACACCAATTTTAAACGGGTTAACATCTTCAAGTCTCTCTGCAGGTCGCATCACCGCAGGATCGACTGCACTATTTATATCATCCAATACAATGGCTGAAGAAGGCGGGGAAATGTCGCTTAAAATTTCCGATGTACTTCTGGATTGATCTACAAACTGAGTAGTGTTTGAAGAATATTCTTCGCTAATAATGCCTCTAGATTCATTACACGCTACAACAGATAATCCACAAATCAAATATGGCAGTGCTAATTTAAGAAAGCGACTGCTCGTGTTTGGGCTATGAAATTGTGACTCAGTTGTTACATCCATACTTCATAATTAATATAAATTTAGTTAGCTATCCAGGGTCTAGTCAATACAAGAACTTAAACATACTATAGAATAGTAGCTTACAATAAGCAACTATCACAACATTACCTGTCATTCACTACCGAATTCAAAAATAAAACCTATTTATAGTAGTATTATTATACTAGTATAATAATACTACTATAATTAAGAAATTATTGTGGATAAATATCACCTAAAAAACAGATTAAAAAACCTTGAAATCGGTATATATAACTAGTACACTGAAAGGGATCTGACTGACAATCCTTCGTCACAAAAAGTTATGAAGGATAGAAAAACAAAAACAATCAAAAAAACAGATCAAAACAGAGAAGAGTAGCATATACCTGCTCTGTTTGAATAAAAAACAAAACTAAAATAAAACAAAAATCTCCAAAAATGTTTAGCTATAAGCAAAGGCATGCCGTGTGGCAAAAAGTACTCTCCCAGGGTTTCTTTTTGCCACTCTTAATTTTTGCAGTAGTTTTGGTTGGATTTATAACTCGTACGGAACAATCTTCTGCAGCTACGGCTGATACCCTTAACTTTCAGGGAAGACTGCTTAGTAGTTCCGGAGCACTTGTATCTGATGGGTCGTACAATATTGCATTCACTATCTATGACGATCCTACCGTAGGAACTAACCAGTGGACGGAGACTCAAAGCGTCACGGTGCAAAACGGTTACTTCAGTGTTTATCTCGGTAGTGTCAATCCATTTGGCTCATCAGTACCGTGGGACCAAAACCTATGGATGACTATGAACGTTAATGGTGACGGAGATATGACACCTCGCTTCAAGCTTACGGCTGTTCCGTATGCGTTTAGATCAGGTGCACTGGTGGATGCTAGCGGAAATACAAAGACTGCAGACGAACTTGCCCAACTCGCTCCTTCGACTATTCAAACAGTAAATGCAGCAGTTGCAGCGCTCCGGTTAAACCAGGCAGGTACCGGAGCGCTTCTGCAATTACAGGGCAACGGAACTGATGTGTTCACGATTGATAAAACTGGTGGAACGGTGCTTGGTGCGGGCGTAACTGTTGGAAATAGTACTAGCACGACAGCAGGAACAATTAGGTGGTCTGGTAGTGATTTGGAGGTCTATGATGGTTCAGGCTGGTTATCACTCACATCTGGTGGTAGTGGAGGAGGAAGTTCTAATACGTCAGCAAGTTTTGTGTCCGGAGCAATTAATGTTGCAGGTACAACGACAGCTGCTGCAACAGGATTGCTAACTGCTACTAACACTACAAAAATTTCATGGACTGCTGGATCGACAACAGGGTTTGTAGCACCTGCGGACGGCTCATTTAGGAGTTGTACAGTAGTAGGTAATGCAAACAGGACTGCCGGAACATTAACTTTAAGATGGCGGGTCAATGGCGTGTCTGTGGGAACTGGCGCTTGTGTTATTGATGCAACTAATCCTAGGACTTCTAGCACGACCATAGATACTGGAGTTGTTACGTTCTTAGCCGGTGACACTATAACGGTTGCTTATGACACAGCCGGCTTGACTCCAGGAGGTTCAACGGAATACACAACTTACTGGTCGGTTGAATACAATAGCTCTGCCACAAGCAGTTACTTCCAAAATGGGGGTAACAACTTCGGAGGAACTGCTACGTTGGGAACTGGTGCCGGGACAGGAGATGGGCTAAATATTATTACAAACGGAGCAACAAGACTTTCAATATCGTCAACAGGTGATTCAACATTTAATGGCTTGCTTACGGCTGGTAATGGCATCACCATCTCCTCTGGTGGCTTAGATCTTAATACCACAGGTATAACAAATGCCGGAGTAATATCCGGCGTAACTAGTATTGATGGTCCTGGTGCCTTAACTATTCAAAGTGGCGGTGCAGGAGATCTAACTCTAGACTCTTCCAGTGACGTATTGGTGCTATCCGACTCAACTCTCCGACGTACCGCAAGCGGGACTACAACTCTAGACTTGTTAGATAACACATCAGACACAACATTCTCTATTCAAAACAGTGACGGAACATATGTAGCAGGCCTTAGCGTTGAAGGTGGAATAACTGCTACGAGCTTTACAGGCGATGGTTCGGGACTAACTGATCTAAACGGTAATGCCATAACAACAGGCACTGTTGATGATGCCAGATTAAGTACTAACGTAACTCTATTAGGTAATAGCTTCAACGGCGCAAGCCAGTTAGTACAGTTGGATGGATCGGG
>JAGQMY010000018.1 GCA_020428465.1 Candidatus Saccharimonadota bacterium | reverse complement strand
TAAGCACTATGGATGGACAAAACCTAAAACCAAAAAAAGTATTACTAGTAGAAGACGATGACAGTTTAGCGAGCGTGTATCTAACACGTTTCGAAGCTGAAGGATTTAATGTTAAAAGGGTGCCGAATGGCGAAGATGCGCTAGCGGCAACTATTGAGTTCCACCCAGATATAATTTTGCTTGATGTGATGATGCCTAAGGTTTCAGGTTTTGATGTTCTTGATATCTTGCGAAACACACCAGAAACAGCAAATGTTAAAGTTGTTATGTTGACAGCCCTCAGCCAGGAAACAGACAAACAAAAAGCTTCAGAATTAGGTGTAGATGATTATCTAGTCAAATCACAGGTTGTTATTTCGGACGTAGTAGAACGCGTTAAGCGCCACCTCGGCCTCTAGTACTCTGACTCAAAAACCAGCTAGCAATCAGGTAGGGCCAGATTTCCTGCGTGTTTTCTGTTTTTGAGATGCTTAGACCAATAACTATAGATACCAGATTGACAAAATAGCAAAATATTGCTACAATAACCCCTGTAAATAAGTTAAAAAATAAAAAATGTCAGCAGAAATACCATTACCACCACCAGTCGTAGAAACCCGACAAGAATTACTCACACCAGTTTCTGCTAGTGGGAATAGTTTACCCTCGTCCGATGAAGTTAGTGACGAGTGGTGGACTCAAGATCCAAATTCAACAGATGTCAGCAAGGTATTACCGGATGCTTCTTCAATACCAGACAGGTGGTGGGAGCAATCAGAAGGGGAAACAACAAGTCCGATGCAGAAAGCAGGATCTGCAATTCTGGATTTGTCACAACCCGATGAAGCACACGCAGAAGATCAAAAATCGGAAGAGGTAGCACGTAATGCCGAACGGGCAAAGCAAGCCGGTGAAGGTTGGAAGCTTCATCTTAATTTTGATTATACAAACCCACAGCACGTAAGAAAAGTACAAGAAGTACTTGATAAATTGGCAAGCGACAAAGCAATTACTACTTTTAAAATAGGTAACGGTGGGGGGGTAGAAAGCGGGGCACCTGGAAAAGAAGCAACTGTTTATATTGGTTCAATGTCCGAAACTCAAAAAATAGCCGAAATTATCGACAAAGAACTATCGGGTGTTTTATTGCCTGCAACTGGAGACGTTTTGCAGGATGATTTACCCTTTTCGGGAAATGTATGGGGGAGATTCTCGGTTGTAGGTTCTCAACCTAAGGTCGATGACTTTGAACTTGAAGGATTTCTGCAGTATGGTCGAGATGGTGTCCCGAGTAAACGTAAATACAACCCTTGGAACCCCGCTCCAAAAGATTATATTTTAGCAGACTCAATTGCTACTTTAAGAAAATTGTATGGAGAATTTTTCGACAATGGCCAGCTTGCAAAATTACTTGAGCGCAAGAGAACATACCTAGGAAATCAAACTAGGGAAGGTATCGAAGACTATATAGATGAGGCTATAGGATTAAGAAATAAGGAACTGGATAGATTATTAGATCCTGAAAATATGTTGCCGAAAATTGAGCTTGTGGATGAAGTTGTAGATAATCCAGAGAATAACTCAGTACAGCATCGGTATACTGTTGTCGATCGGGGAGGCTCTGTTGGTGGTATTTGGATAGATCTGCCTTATGATGGATCCCCGGCGAAAGTTTTTGATGTTAACCTGCAGAAAAATAAGGGTTATGGAAAGGCTGCATACCTCGGGGTTCTGAAGAGATTACCAGACGGTGTAGTATTAACATCTGGATTAAGTGTAAGTGAAGATGCTATAAAAATATGGCGATGGCTTGAACAAAGCGGTGTTGCAACTAGGCCTGAAGGGGAAATTGAGCGAACGGAAAATGGCAAGTATCGAAGACCTGGTTATGTAACTAGAACATCGTTTCAATAAGTTGTAGAATAAGTATATAGACAAAAAAGCAAAAATTTGCTATAATAAAATTATAAATAAGCAAAAATAAAAATGTCAGAAGCACAATCTCCATCACCTCCAGAAACTATTATCGATCAGGTTCCAATAAACGGCGGTATTGACCCTATTTTAGGTCGAACTGAAGCTTTTAGTACGGGCGCAGAGCTAATTGATGCCGTTCCTCTTGGCGAAGCCAGTGAAGCAATACGAGCGCGAAATTTAGCTCCGGGGATAGGTGGCGTGACACTAAAACTAATTGATACAGCTGAAGTAGTGGAGGAAGGTAAGGATTTTAAGCCTGACTTTGATAGTGTTTTTGAAATTTTAGATCAAGATGTTGATACTTTCTCAGATCCAAAAAAGAGGCTAGATTGGATTAGGGGCTTAGACCCAGATCAGTTTGGGAGCATGCTTGATAAATTCCATTCATTACTTACGCCAGAACAATTCAGTCAAATGTTGCAAGATAGATCAGCGGTTGTTGGTATCAATGCGTCATATGCGCATAATCCTGCTCAGTCAGAGTATGTTACATCTAGTATATTTGTGAATCCAGAAGATAGAGTAGAATTTATTAAAACCATAACAGATCAGCTAAGCACTATAGATAATTTGGATGCTGCTGCGGATGTAGTTGCATTTGGAATACTCAATCTTCATGCGTATTCGGATGGGAATGGTAGGACCTCGCGACTACTACATAGCCTCATAAGGGATGGCTATGACCAATCAGCCGTTCGGAAAGAAGAAATCGAAGAATTTGCTTCGCCGAGAGACGGCAAGAAGGGTATTAGACCAATGTCATTCAACGTGAGCGATACATTAAAACAGGCGATATTAGATCAAATTGTGCCGAAACGGAAACTAGAAGAAGCAGGTAAGAATTTCAAAGGATCAATCTCGTTTAAAGATAAATACGGCTTAGACTATGTGTCTTCAAGTATTACTAGTAATTTTTTGAACAATGTTGTGAACCCTGAAACAAGGAGGCGTCTAATAAAAGTAATGCAACAGTCTGATTTTGGTGAAATTGCAATTACAAAAACCCTTGAGGGCACCACCAAAAAGGCTGAAGGTATGAGCACCATTGATACCTATATGAGGCTTGAGTCGATAAACGACGATGACGCAGAGCAAATTATTGAAAATGATAAGGTGATGAGGCTGGCATACATGAAAGAAATAATTCGTGTTGCCTCAGGAGGTAAGGTCGAATATACAGATAGGTTTACTGGTGACAAAAAAGATATTGGGTCAGAGGGGCTAACGATGAGCTCGGCTTGGCAAAATGCATACCTTGCAGCAGCATAGTCTTATTTACAGTGTTATAGAGAGCTATCTGATTCAGGGTTGACATGTACTATAAAAATATGCTAAAATACTTTTATTAAATATTAAATAATAAAAAATAAAGAACCTATGACTCAAACAATCGGACAACCAGTTCCAGAAATACCGCAAGCCCCAGTACCTCAATTCGAAGCGCCAAAACCAGGTAGAAGCCAAGAAATGGCTATGAGATTGGCGGGGTGTTTGTTAACGGCGGGTGATCCGCAAAGCCCAAATGTTACTCTAGAAGCTTTAATAACAGATGTTGGTGGCTTTAGAAAGAACGGACAAAATACAGGCGCAGGTCAAGATCCTAATTCATATAGCCACGAAGATGCAAAAACTCAGCTTAAACCCATGTTAAGAGATGAAACAACTAAGGTAGGTCATAGCGTCGAAAGACGTCCCGTTACATCAAGTGATCATAGCGATTTAAAAGGCACTACAAACCGCGAAGATGCGTTAGCAAGAACGGTATCAGGAGACAGAGCTAGGTCTGGTTTAGGTTTAAGAAAAAGAGCTGCCAGACGTTTAGTTCGTCATGCGACAAAGGGAGTAGGATCTTCACCTTACTCTAAAAGGTAAATCTAATTACTCGACTGTGACTTCGGTGCGAGCGACGGTTTTACCGGTGAAATTCTTCTTGCGGCGGTTTACGAATTTTACAATTCCGTCTTTTGCTGCATGGATTGTGTAATTTCGGCTTAAATAAGTACCTTTGCCTGATAGTTTAGTCTGTCCGACTTGACGAACTATGACTTCGCCCTTGTTTACTTTTTGGCCACCAAAACGCTTAACACCTAGACGTTGTCCGGGACTATCGTGGATGTTTTTACTGGTTCCACCAGCTTTCACATGTGACATGGAATGTTGCTCCTTCTATTTTCTAAAATCTATAATCTAACTTCTTGTTAGTACTAGCAGTTCGCGTCCGACAACTTGACCTTCGCGGTGATAAATCAAGTCTTCGTTTCTAACATGCTCGAATTTCACTCGATTATAGCCCAAATCGCTTAAGAAATCAAGGACTTTAAGGTGTAGAAACTCATGTTTACCTCGCCAGGTCGGTATAGCTAAACATAGACGGGTACCTGAATTAATTTGTTTGCCGATGTTTTCTAAAAATTTGTGATGAAGCGTATTAACTTCTTGCATAATTTTGCTCAATTGATCACCGGGTGGCAGGGTTGAAAGTGGCTTACCCAGGTATGTTTCGCAAGCAACGTTTGAAATCGATTGGGGATTAGACCAGGTGTGTTTAGTAGCATCACCAACCTCAATGCGCCTATAATCGCCCAAATTAGGATAGCGCGAATCGAGCCAGTTAAGGTTGTCGATCGAATACTGAACCATCCTAGGTTCCAGATCAGTTCCATAGATGTCATAATCCATGAGCATTGCTTCTTGCAGGACTACTCCTGTTCCGCAGAACGGATCTAGCACGAGTACACTGGACGCAACATCAATACCGGACAGTTGTGCAGTCTGATCCAAATTAGGTCCATTTACATTAAACTTTTGACCTATGTTACCAACGCTAAGGTTAATAATTATTTGAGCGAGCTTGGGTGGCAGCATACCGACTTTGGCGTCACGAAAGGGTCGTGCCTGATCTCTGGCAGTATAAGCTTCTATATCCTGAATATTTGTAGTCTGTGCTAGAAAAGTTTTTTCACCATTACTGACAATTAATAACTCCCAATTATTACCGTTAGTGAGCTTATTATGAATAACCGTCGCGCTTCCTAGCTCTAAAGCTTTGTGTGGGACCATGCGAACAGAATGACCGGATGATTTAATGGCTTTTTTAACCTGAAGCGCGGTATTCGCAAGTTTTTTGGGTGACACATTAACACCATATACACTAATCCCAAATGACAGTTTGTCTTGAGCATAGTTTGCAAATTGTGGGCATTTTTCGATAAGGTATTTTTCGATTGAATTCCAGTCATTTGGTAACTCGCTAAGTATTTTTGCTAGTCTTACACTTCCGCCTAGACGGTTAAAATCTATTTCGTCATGAGCAATTGTTATTAGACATGATTGTTTACCAAAAACCTCTACATTATTAGGCCCATACAAACTTTCTAGTTCAGCAATACCAAGTGCAGGTTGTCGTCCCAAGATAGAAATAGTTGTAACTTCGTTTATTTGCATTTCTTTGGTTATAATACAGTGTATATGCAAAAAACCGAAGAACAAACGCACAGGCTTAAACAGATAGTTAGTGCGATTACGATTTTTGCTCTTTTTGTTCTTGTTTTTGCTATTAGGCACCAAATCGTTGAAACATTTCGTAATCTGGGTCAGGTGAATCTATGGTTTTTGTGGTTGATGCCGATAATGCAGATCGGTAACTACCATGCTTATACGCAAATGTATAGACATCTACTGTGGATTCTTAATGAGCGTATTCGTTATCGAAGTATGATGAGGGTTCAGCTAGAACTAAACTTCGTTAATAATGTTTTCCCAAGTGGCGGTGTATCCGGTATCTCATATTTCGGTCTTCGCATGAAAGACGCTCAGGTTACGGGTGGCAAATCAACACTTGTACAGGTAATGAAATTCACTCTGCTTTTTGTGTCATTTCAGATCTTTCTCGGCATAGGGTTGCTACTATTATCTTTCAGCGGTCGAACTAACAATTTCTTGATTATGGTAGTCACGACTCTATCTTCTTTTCTATTGGTAGGCACGCTGTTGTTTGCCTATATAATGAGTAACCAAAATAGAATTAATGGCTTTTTTACGTTCATAACCAAGATTTTGAATCGCATAATCCATGTATTCAGGCGAAAACATCCTGAAACTATAAAGATCGACAATGTAAGGGCACTATTTACTGAACTGCACGAAGGCTATATGGTCATCAAGTCCGATATAAGAGTTCTAAAAAAACCTCTGTTGTTTGCACTTCTGGCGAATACTACCGAAATCCTTACGATATATTCTGTATACATGGCGTTTGGCGAATTCGTAAATCCAGGCGCAGTAATAATCGCATACGCAGTAGCTAATTTTGCTGGACTAATATCCGTACTACCTGGTGGTGTTGGCGTCTATGAGGCATTAATGACCGGTGTCCTAGTAGCAGCTGGTGTGCCGGCAGCGCTAAGCTTGCCTGTGACTGTGATGTATAGGATCTTAAATTCACTTATTCAATTGCCACCTGGATACTACCTCTATCATAAAAATCTGCATAAGCGACAATCTAAAGAGAGTGATTAACTATGCTGGGTCAAGATCCAGTGTTCTCTGTATCAGACGCTATTAGTGTCTTGAATCAGACGTTAGAGTATGCATATCCAACAATTCAAATAGAAGGTGAAATCTCAGAATTTAGAGTATCGAAGAATAAGTGGGTATATTTCGATATTAAAGATGACGAATCAAAAATTCGCTGTTTTGGCCTTGTTTTTCAATTGACGACACCGATTGAGGATGGAATGAAAGTGTTAGTGATAGCACGACCAAGACTTCATAATTTGTACGGTTTTAGCCTTAATATTTTAAGCATAAAGCCTGTCGGCGAAGGCAGTATTAAAAAATCACAAGATTTGTTGAAAGCTAAACTAGAAAAAGAAGGTCTTTTCAGTGATGAACGAAAAAGGACATTGCCTTATGCCCCAGAAAAAATCGGACTAATTACTTCTGAACAATCAGCAGCTTACGCTGATTTCATCAAAATTATGAATACCCGGTGGCAGGATGTAGAAGTTAATCTATATAATGTTGCCGTCCAAGGAGAAGAAGCAGGTGATGAAATAATAAAAGCTATTAATTATTTTAATTTACTTGCCTGTCCTCCTGAAGTATTAGTAATTATTCGGGGCGGAGGAAGTGCAGATGACTTAAGTGCTTTTAGCCTAGAAAATGTTACGAGAGCAGTCGCTGGAAGTCGAATACCATCATTAGTCGCCGTCGGACACGAAGTTGATGTGTCGTTGGCTGAGCTAGCCGCCGATATGCGAGCAAGCACACCTAGTAATGCTGCTGAGTTACTTTTCCCTGACAAAAGCCAAATAACAAAGTATCTTAATAAACAAAGAGATAATTTCGATTTGCTTGTAGACGCGTATATTAATAACCAACAAGCAAAAATTGATAATGTGCTAATAAATATAAGTCATCAACTACAAAAATTCATCGATTATAAACTAAGCCAACTAACTCTTGCAGATAGCATGCTAGAAGGCGCACATCCGCGAACAGCACTAAAACGTGGTTTCGCTATAGTACAGAAAAAAGGCAAACTAGTCTCAAGTATCAAACAGCTAAGTATGAATGACAATATTGAAATTACTCTAAGTGATGGGGAATTTAATGCCGACGTACGAGGTATAATTAAATCATGAAAGACAAAAGCTATAAACAAATTGAAGCAGAGCTGTCACAAATTTTATCGAGAATTGAGTCGGGTAATTATGATGACCTAGACATGATTATTAAAGATTATGACGCTGGGAAGAAACTAATAGCAGAACTACAAAAGAGAATTGATACGGCCAAGAATAGAATAAAAAAGGTTAATTAATGGATTTATTGATATTAGTGGTTATTGTTATATTTTTGATATTTGCATTTGTTGTTTTGCGTGGAGCTCCTTATCTGCCTACTTTAAATACTCAGGTCGAACAAGCTCTAGATTTGCTTGATTTAAAGCCTGGTCAAACATTGTTAGAGCTCGGCAGTGGCGATGGGAGATTTTTAAAATCTGCAGCAGAGCGGGGGATACGTTCAATTGGCTTTGAACTGAATCCGTTACTAGTGTTATGGACTAAATTGTACCTTTGGAGGTATAGAAAGCTAGTACAGATTAAATGGGGTGATTTCTGGCGTGCTGAATGGCCAAAAAGTGACGGAATGTATGTTTTTTTGCTTGAAAGATACATGAATAAATTGGATAAAAAAGTTATTCAATACTCAAATGGTCAATCTTACAAATTAGTTAGCTATGGTTATGTAATCCCCGGCAAAAAGCCCACGAAGTCAATCAAAGGCCTACGACTTTATACGTTTAATTAGTTTCATCGAGTAAAATTCTGTTATTATCATGAAATGAAAGCTTTTATCTTCGATCCTCTATGGGATGAATTAATTACTGACGAATTAAAGATTAAACTAAAAAATAGCAATATTGATCTTAAGGTTACTTCAACGATCGCACCATTACAAAAATGTAAAGATTTGTTCGAGGGAAGTGAAGATAGAATACTGTGTATCAATCCCGACTATATTAATTGGACTTTGAAATCAGAAGATTATGAAAAAATACCGAGCCTTAAGGCTATATTGGGCGCTGCAACTTCATTCTCTTGGATTGATACAAAGTTCGCTGATAACCAAAACATACCAGTATGTAATATTAAGAATTTCTCTACCCAAGCAGTTGCCGAGTGGGCAATTACAATCATGTTCAACCTAGCAAGGCAAATCCCATGTTTAATTAAAGAAGCTTTTCCACTTGATTATGATAAAGATTTTATGAAGTATAGGGGTTTAGAATTGAAAGGTAAGACGGCAGGAATTGTAGGTTTGGGAAATATTGGAAGTGCGATTGCCGAAAGATGCAGGGGTTTAGGTATGAATGTTGTTTATTGGTCTAAATCACCTAAAAATACTCCTTATGAATATGTTGATATTAATAATTTATTTGAAGTTTCGGATGTTATTTTTCCCGCATTAGCAATGAACAACGATACTAAAAATTTGATAACCCCTGAGTTGTTAAAAAAAATGAAAAAAACTACACTTTTCATTAGTATAGTTCATGATATGTTCGACGAGAGTTTGATATTAGATATGGTCAAAAAAAAGGAGCTTTTTGGATATGGTTTTGAAGCAACTCCAGCTTCATTTAATAAATATGATGGTAATGTATGGGCTGCTCCTGCTTATGCCTGGGCAACAGATGGTTCAATGAATAATGCAATGGCTAAGTGGATTGATAACATATTAAACGCCGCAATTGGTAAATTTCCTAATAGAGTCAATTAATCTGTAGCCTAAAATTACAATTTCAAAAATCTTGTGGTTTAAGTTATTATATTGCTTATGAATAGGCAACAGGGTTTCGCAGTATCGGCGTTAATTGCTGTAATAATGACCGTAGGATTTTTTGCTGCGGCAGCATTCGGTATCTGGGCATTTATTGGTATGCAGGCAAATGAAACAGACTTGGATAGCAAAATTGCCGCCGCTTCAGCAGTAGCAGTCAAAAAAGCCGAAGACGCAAAAGATGTTGAATTTGCTGAAAAAGAAAAATCTCCCTTTAAAACATACACCGGCTCGGCTACTTACGGTACTTTGAGTTTTAGCTATCCAAAAACTTGGAGCGTTTATCTTGATGAGCGTGACAGCGGTACGGTATTAGATTTTTATGCTCATCCTGATGTGGTGCCTGCTATTTCTAATAAGGGAAATAATTATGCTCTGAGAGCGCAGATTTTGTCAGACGATTATGCAACAGAAGCTAAAAAAATAGAGACACTAGCTTCCGCAGGCAAAATTTCAGCTGTGGCTTATAACGCAACAAACGTTGAAGGTGTACTGGGGCTTAAAGTAACGGGGGAGATTTCAACGGGTAAACAGGGAGTAATGATAGTACTACCACAACGTGACAAAACTATAAAAATATGGACCGAATCAGCAGAATTTGCATCAGATTTTGAAAACGTCATTAGCTCAGTCAGCTTCATCCCTTAGTCGAAGACTATAGTAAAAACTACACACCGCTTAAAAACAACATGCGGAGTATAATGTTGTTAGTGAAGAGGGTAAATCCACCAGTATTAGATAGTGATATGGAGCGGAATCTGCTTCTTCTATTGGGAGAGGAACTGAAGAGACCTCTAGTATCAATAAGACAACTAGCAGAAATGTCCGAAAATGAGCTTTCTGAACAAATGTCTGCGCATGCTAAGCATGCGTTAATGACAATCGACAACATACTTTTGTATCAACGTATGAGTTCGGGGCAAACTAATTTAAACCTTGAGCCCGTACACGTTGGAAGTGCGATTCATGAAGCTGCTAAACAGGTAGAGCCTTTAATGAGGGAGGCAGGGTGTCGTACAGAGCTGATTATCCAGCATTCACTTCAGCCTGTTGATGCAGACAGAAACTTGCTGACTTCAGCGATTGTGAGTCTTTGGCAGGGATTGATAACTACCGCCAATCCGTCATCGGATATTATTTGCCAAGCGAAAAAAACACCATTTGGTGTGCGAATATCTATACACAGTAAGTCGATAAATATTGGTAATATAAATTTCTCCACTGCTAACAAAAAGTCATCACAGCCAATTAAAGGTATTTCTGGACCTGCTACAGACATCATTACGGCACAAGGCCTGTTCGAACTATTAGGCACCGGAATTAGCAAATCTTCGTACAATAATACAGTTGGTTTAGGCGCGACACTTCATATAAGCCGCCAATTACAGATGGTTTAAAGGATAAATTCATAGACTATGCACATTTTGTTGATCGATCATCATAAAACAACCGCAAGACTCTTGGGTTCGAAATTAGATAACAGCGATATCATTGATGTTGCTCCGAATGCTGATTTGGCAATAAATATGGCTGCCGAAAATAATTATGATTTGGTAATCATGGAAATGTCGCTAGAAGGTCATAGTGGATTGGAGTTCTTGTACGAATTTAAATCATACCAGGACTGGATAGACATTCCGATTATTGTTTACAGCATGCTTAAACTTGAACTCGAGGTTGTGAATTCAAGAGCTTGGCAAGACCTTAAAATAATAAGTTATTTCTATAAGCCCGAAACAAGTGTAGATAATCTTCTATCGGCTATAAATGATTGTAGGCCTGCACGAAATGAAACAGTTCAGCACTAAAATAATTATTTTAGGTCGAATTAATTACGGCGAGGCAGATAGAATTTTAAACGTAATAACTCCTGATCATGGCAAACTAAGTTTACTTGCCAAGGGTGTGAGGCGAAGTAAAAGCAAGCTGGCGGGTGGATTAGAATTGTTCTCGATATCAAACGTGACTTTTATAGACGGAAAAAGTGAAATCAAAACAGTAATATCGACGCAGTTAGATAGATATTTCAGTAAAATTGTCGAGAACATCGAATCAACAAAACTTGCATATGACTTTCTTAAGAAAATTGATAAATACACTAAGGAATCATGTGAAGAGCAGTATTTTAACTTGCTTATTAGCGGATTAGAATCGCTTCATATCCATGATAAAAATACTGAGATTATTAATGTTTGGTTTTTGAGCCAACTTTTAAAACTGCACGGTTCTGCTATTAACGTTGATACTACAGCAAATAAACTTCCGTTCGATGAAACCAGTAATTATGAGTTCAACTATGATGAGATGGCGTTTTTTGCACGAAAAGATGGTAGGTTTGAACCAAAACATATTAAATTCCTCAGGTTGCTATTAAAAGTTAACTCGCCCGAAAATTTGATTAACATTGAGGGCAGTCAGGACATAGCGGTAAGACTGAAAGGATTGTT
Source organism: Candidatus Saccharimonadota bacterium (assembly GCA_020428465.1). Taxonomy (GTDB): domain Bacteria; phylum Patescibacteriota; class Saccharimonadia; order Saccharimonadales; family SZUA-47; genus JAGQMY01. The sequence continues at coordinate 2,142 of JAGQMY010000018.1, read as the reverse complement.
AGATAATTGTTACAGATTAGAATATTAAAAAAGTATAGACAATTAAACATAAACGTGATATAATATAAAGATATGATTGAACCATCAAACGAAATACCGATAATACAAAATCCAACTAATCATCTGATTGAGGCCCCTCGTGACGATTTTGGTCAAAGAATTTTCGCGATAACAGATGCTACTCCTGAAGTTGTAGTTAGGCATCTGATCGCAGATGCTATTCAAAGAGTCGATGATAATGCTACGGCGTTTGAGTTAAGCATTATGACACGCGATGGTGCTAATCCAGAGTTAGATAGAAGACGGCGCGAGTACGAAGAACTTATAAAAAGTGCGCCTACTTACCCAGAAGGATGGAATCCAAAAATACCACCGATAATTGATACTGATAGAATAATTAAATCGCTTAAAAAACATGTTGGCATCCGAAGAATGGCAGAGCCTAGAGGTAAGAGTTCTAGATTTCATGGAGAACCAGAAATGTTGTCAAGAAGTAAGCGCGAAAGCCATATAATTAGTAGGGTTAAAAAACCGAAGCGAGCCTCAGCATCAAGTAGTGCATATGGAGCTAACCTTAGCAGAGTTAATACTGGAGATGATTTATTGAACAAAGCTGTTATGAATGAACTAGGATTTTACTTTAAAATACCAAATAATCTAAGCCCTGCCGATAAAGAGCTGAGAGATGTTTTCGTAAATGATCAAGCTGATGCATTTCGTTCACAAGGCTTTCCTGATCCTATGGACATAGGAATTAATGATCTCGTTGACAGAACCCCAACAGATCGGACAAATGAACAATAGCTTGAGTAAGTGTTTACCGCTGTAACGCATAGCCTAAAATAATAGATAAATTTAGTAGACTTTAGAATTTCTTGTATAATTTCTACTAATGAGTAAAGAAGTTACGCTAGAAGATATTGTGTCGCTTTGTAAGCGACGTGGTTTTATTTTTCAAGGTTCTGAAATTTACGGCGGTTTAGCTGGTACTTGGGATTACGGCCCGCTTGGCGTAAGCTTAAAGAAAAATCTGACTGATCTGTGGTGGAAGACATTTGTTGAAGACCGCGAAGATATGGTTGGTGTCGATGCAGCAATTCTGATGAACCCACGAACCTGGAAAGCAAGTGGTCACGTTGATACTTTTACTGACCCTTTGGTTGAATGTAGCGAATGCAAAGGTCGTTTCCGCGCCGATAAAATTGACTTACGCAAATGCCCAACTTGCGGGGCGGAAAATTCTTTCGGTGAAGCTCGGCAATTTAACTTAATGTTCAAGTCATTTGCCGGACCGCTTACCAAAGATATTCAGAGCGCAAAATATAAAGTAAACTCAGTAGAAATGACCAATGGCGACAGGATTGATTCCGAAAAAAATGATAGCGCTATACTTTATCAGGATAGTAGTAAAATTTATCTTCGACCTGAAACGGCTCAGGGGATATTTACAAATTTTAAAAACGTTGTTGATACGCTTTACCCGGATGTGCCATTTGGTATTGCGCAAATTGGTAAGGCATTCAGAAATGAGATTTCTCCTCGCGATTTTGTATTCCGATCACGCGAATTTAATCAAATGGAGATTGAATATTTTATCAACGAAAAAGATTGGCAAGAACGGTTTGAAAAATGGCGAACAGATATTTTGTCGTTTCTAAAAGAAGCCGGTGTAGACGTATCAAAAGTCAAAGAAGCGGAAGTGTCACCTGAAGATTTAGCGCATTATTCAAAACGTACTATTGATTATGAATTCGAATACCCGCATGGGGCAGATGAACTGCTCGGTTTGGCATACAGAACTGATTTCGATCTGCAGAATATCCAGCGTGAATCAGGTAAAAATATGGAATACCGTCCTAAAGATGGAAGTGAGCCATTTGTACCACATGTAATAGAGCCAAGCTTTGGTGTAGAAAGATTAATTATGGCGGTATTATGTAGTGCCTATACAGAGGACGAAGTAAACGGTGAAAAACGTATATATTTGAAATTTCCTGCTCATATAGCGCCTGTAAAATATTGTGTATCACCGCTACTTAAGAACAAACTAGAACTTGTTGAAAAAGCTCGAGAAGTTTATTCGGCTTTGAAGAAAAAACATGGCACGGTCATGTGGGACGACAACGGCAATATCGGCAAACG
>JAGQMY010000017.1 GCA_020428465.1 Candidatus Saccharimonadota bacterium | reverse complement strand
AATCGTCCAGGTGTTAAAACTTCGGTTGTTACTGAAGCGATTGCTCATGGCTCTGAATCCCGCAATGATGCCGACGTCGAAGCGGGTAAGACCAAAATCGGAACTGAAGGTGTCGATGGTCAAAGAGCAGTGGTCTATGAAATTATTGAGGAAAATGGAGTGGAAATATCAAGGAAAATTCTCCAGGAAGTAGTACTAAAGGAGCCGGTAACGGAAATTGTTTTACGTGGTACAAAAATAGTTGCTCCAAAATTTAGCTCAACACTTACCGTATCAGGTGATAAAGCAGCTTTGATGGAAGCCGCGGGTATTAGCGAGTCCGACTACGGGTTCGTTGACTATATTATTACAAAAGAGTCGCAGTGGAGGCCAGGTGCGGCCAATAGCTACTCAGGTGCTTATGGACTATGTCAGGCTCTTCCGGCAAGTAAAATGGCAACAGCAGGAGCAGATTATCTTACAAACCCGATAACACAGCTGAAATGGTGTAGTGGATATGCTAGTAGATATGGAGGATGGGCTGGAGCTTATAAAGCTTGGCTTGCCCAAGGATGGTGGTAATGGCGGAGACGAAAAAAGAACTTGGGCAACATTGGTTGAGGGATGAACAGATCTTACAGTCAATTGTTGATGCTGGAGAGGTAGGAGAAGGGGATTACGTTTTAGAAATAGGTCCTGGTGAGGGTACACTAACACAAAAACTAATTGACACTGGTGCTCAAATCCACGCAGTAGAATTTGATCAAGATTTAATACCAGCTCTTGAAACGAAATTTGCTTATTGCGAAAAATTCGCAATAAGCAGTGGAGACATACGTACATTTAATTTTGAGATACTCCCAGGTGGATATAAGATTATTGCAAACATTCCCTATTACTTAACAAGTAACCTAATTCGTATTATTAGTGAATCTACGAATCCGCCAAAAGTCGCTGTCCTTTTAATTCAGAAAGAAGTAGCTGAGAGAATCTGCGCAATGCCGGGGCAAATGAGCATTCTGAGCGTAATAGCTCAATTTTATTTTGATTGTTCTCTAGGCGTTGAGGTACCGGCAAAATATTTTACCCCTCCACCGAAGGTCGATTCGCAAGTTGTTGTGCTAGGAAGACGAAATTCGAAGCTGTTCGATGTCGAGGATAAAGAATTTTTTAGACTCGTTAAGGCTGGATTTTCAGAAAAACGTAAAACCTTACGTAATGCTTTGAGTGGTGGACTTCGATTGGAAAAATCAGAAGTTGAACAATTACTATCATCAGCGGGTATAGATGCAAGCAGGCGTGCCCAAAGTCTAAGCTTAGATGAATGGTATAAAATCTATAGTCACTTTAGCTCGCAAAACTAGAATTAACTTAATAAAAATGTTATATTTGTAATTAAGTAACTATAAAAAATATAGTGTAAATTTCTGAAAGGGTATTGTGTATTTATGCAAGAAAAAATTAAAAAATCTTTAGAGAGTAAGGCTTTGCCTGCAGCTCTGTTTACTGTGTTCTTGGACGCTATCGGAGTTGCGATTTTAATACCTATCTTCGCAGCGCTGGTACTACCTGGTGAATTTCAGGTAATTCCACAGCACTGGAGTATCCGAAGCGGGTTCATCATGGTGGGTTGGCTATCTGGGCTTTATTCACTTTTCACATTTGTCGCGGCGCCAATACTTGGTCAACTTTCTGATAAATACGGAAGAAAACGAGTCCTAGCTTTAAGTTTGTTCGGTACTTCAATCGGTTATGCTGTATTTGCTGTTGGTGTAATCCAGAAGAACATACCACTTCTATTTTTAGGAAGGATAATCGATGGTATTACCGGCGGAAATATTGCCGTCGCCAGGGCAATTATAGGAGATGTTAGCACACCAAAGCATCGCACACGTAATTTCGGTTTAATAGGCGCAATGTTCGGTATTGGATTTGTGCTTGGACCATATTTAGGTGGTAGATTAGCAACAGCGGGCATACCGTTTTTCAATGCTTTTGGTCGCCAAGCTCTTACGACTCCAAGCTGGTTTAATCCAGCGACACCTTTCTGGTTTGCTGCCATTGTGGCATTAATAAATGTTATGTTGGTATTATTCGTCCTGCCAGAAACAGTTAAACACAAAACTCACGGAAAAGTAGTCTGGTCTAAATCCCTCAGCGACATAAAGCGAGCATTCAGCATAAAAGGTTTGCGCAATATTCTACCGGTTAATTTTCTATTCAGTGGTGGGTTTACTTTTTTCACAACTTTCTTCAGCTTCACGATGATTGAACGAATCCCTAATTTTACGCCAGCAAATGTTGCTGATTACTTTAGTCTTATAGGTATATGGATCGCTGTTTTCCAGGGATTATTAATTCCGCTAGTCGCTAAAAAACTGAAAAATTACCAGGTTGTTCGGTTCTCATTGTTTGGTGCCGCCGGCGCCGTACTGATAATTTTGTCGGTCACATCATTTAAAGCAGCTCTTGTAGTCTCTCCGCTTATTCCATTATTCATCGCTTTAACGATGGCAAACATAACAGCACTTGTTAGTTCTGTAGTTAGTAAAGAAATTCAGGGTGAAGCAATGGGGATTCTATCGAGTGTCGAAGCGATGGCTCAAGGAATTCCAGCGATATTGAGTGGCTATATAGCAAGTATTGCAATTTGGTTGCCATCAGTTACGGCTGCTACTTTGATGACCATTGCAGGTATTGTATTCTGGCTTATATTCAAACCTAGCATGATAAAACACGAAGGTTTACCTGCCGAACACTAATCCACTTGTGCTTAGTGGTATAATACTTAGCAGGTAAATATATTATGTCTTCGAGGTTATACTGGCAAATACACAAGTTAGCATTCTTACTTGAGAAGCGCGCAGATGAAAGTCTGAAATCGCAGGTTGGGATTGGCCTTGCTCAATATAAGGTACTCGAGGCGATCGGACGGAATACTCTAGCAAAACAGAATTTAATCGCCAATTTGCTTGATCAGACAGAAGCAAGCGTAAGTAGACAGATTAAAATTCTTCAGAAAAAAGATCTAATCGTAGTCGGCTCGGTTATGGGTAATAAAAGGGCAAGGGAGCTATCTATCACTGAATTAGGCGAAGAACTATTAATCCAAAGTTCAGAGATTTTGGACTATACTCAAGCAGAAATTCTTGGTGCGCTTAGCTATCAGGAACAAAGACACTTTCAGGAATTGTTCGATAGAATGCTCAGCAAGGCAAGAGGTTAATTAATTAAATCCTTAATGACTCTTTGGCCGTATGTAAAAAATCGAGCGCTGTTGAACCGGCTGCACGAGCAAAACTCGCACTAATTTCAATTGCGTGTGCTGCTTCTTCTAAAACAAATCCTGCTAGATCTTTGAGCCCTGGTGCATGTGCTAATTCATCTGGGCACATTTCTCTGGAAAGCACACAATACGGGCTATGACGACCACTTTCACGAGCTTGACTAGGAATCTTCATTACTAGAAGATTTTAATAATTATTTTCATTTTAGTTTGTGATAAAACTCACTTTATTGCTGCCGCCGATACTATGATAAATATCCCCACGGCATTTAGAACGAATGCAAGAACAAAAAATTGCCATCTTTTTATCTTTGACATACCCATCATCCCCACACCAACTTCATCGGGTAGGGGTGATGCAATGACAAAAGCTCCGACAACGGGTAAGATCCAGATAAAATAGGGGCTTTTAAACAGCGCCTTCATTCTCGGTGTGTGAAGTTTGCGCGCAATTGGTAGTAATTCTTGGAAAACGCGGTCTTTTACATAACGAAACACGAAATAATCACCAATCATTGCGCCGAATCCCGATAACAGGGCAATTTCTAGAGGGTGAAGTACTTCTGCCATGTGAAAAATTACAACTGCAGCCGGAGCAACGGTAAACGTAGATACAAAAAATATGCCAGCTATGACCGCACCAAAATAACCTAAACTGCCAACTTTATTAAGTGCATTATCGACTAGATTAGTCCTGGTTAAAAAATAGAAACCAACCAGACTTATAAATAGTAATAATGTATTCTTAAATCGCCAATATCGCCATTTCTGGAATATATTTTGGTTTCTAGTTTTTATATTATTCTTAACCACAAGAACTATTATACACCTTAGATTTTACCAATCAGACTGAGCTAATTACTTTTTTTACGCCTTTTAACCACCAGTGTGCCAACCGATATAAGAACTGAAATAGTTGTCGCTCCTATTGCTAATGATTTTTTATGTCGCTCGGTGAATTCTAGCGCTACACGCTTTGCTTCTGTTAGTCGTTTTGGAGTTATGACCTCATGTCTATCTACGAATTTTCCATCTGAATCATATTCGTATACAGCCGATGAAGCTGTGTCTGGATTGTCAGGATCTACAAACATATCATCAACAGCAAATCTATGTCCATTTTCAGCATCTTTAAATTCTAATCTTTGGTGTCGTTCTGGATCTGGCTCTATAGATCCAATATGTTCTTGTCCGTTATTGCTCATGGTGGGTTAGTAATTGTATTGTTAAAATTAAAAATAATCAATAATGGCTATTGAGTTTTAATATTTACAAGTCAATTAAAAAAGCCCAGGATTAAACCTGGGCTTCTTTGATTGGTGCGGGTTAACCTTCTTCGCTTGGAGCTTCGAAGGTCAGGAGAGGCTCGGCACGGTCTTACTTGTCCCTAGGACAAATCAGCCGTCCCCACACCTCGCATCGGGCAATAATTTGCGCCGGTGCTCCGGTCTTGCAAACTGCCACAGGACTCTGTCACCGATATTTTTCTTGACTGAAAAATTCGTCGACCCCTCCTCGCGGTCTTCGCCTTTAGCTTCGCTCAAACTCAGACAACGCTCCGGCCTTGCGAACCTACAAACATGAAGCAGTTCATGTTTGCTATACGGTACTCACTCTCGACCTCTGTCGGTCGAAGTTTGAGTCCTTTCAGCTCGGATCAAAACAAAAACCCCAGATAAACTGGGGTTCATGTTTTGGTGCGGGTTAAGAGACTCTAACTCTCGACCTCATCCTTGGCAAGGATGCGCTCTAAACAACTGAGCTAAACCCGCGAAAATTTAGTTATATTTATGTAAACAAAAGGTGTAACTTTTGTTCACAATTAGCATAACAGAATTTTCGCGGCCCTTTCGCCCAAAGAATCCTCTCTTTGTGCGATGAGCTATAAAAACATTAAAGTACTTGATCTTGGCTTCACAATCATTGAAACTAAATTTCTCGCTAGTTTCGTTTTTTCATTCGTTTGCTGTCTCTAACGAATAAAAATGATAAATATTTTACACCTATGGATCAGGTAAAATCATAACAAATTCGATCTATTCCATCAAGATATCAATTCAAGATCGTATGTTGCGATTTTTAAAAAATGTTTATGGTTTCGGAGTACAATAGAGTTAATGGCTAGTAAAAATCTATCGATAGATGTAGACAATGTTGTGATGAAATTTGGACATTTTACAGCGTTGGACGGTGTTTCACTTAAGGCATCATACGGCAAAGTAACAGGTCTACTAGGGCCAAACGGAGCAGGCAAGACTACGTTAATAAAAGTTATGACGACTTTACTAAAACCAAGTCAAGGACAAGTTGTCGTGGACGGTATTAATGTTCTTTTGCATGACAAAGAAGCCCGAAAACACATAGGATTGGCTGGACAATTTGCTGCAGTTGATGAATTTCTAACGGGCAGAGAAACACTAGTTATGGTAGCTAGATTATATGGTATGCCTAAAAAGCAAGCCGAAGAAAAAGCATCCGAGTTGCTAGATAAGCTTGGTTTAAGCGACGCTGCTGATCGGCAGACAAAAACATATTCAGGTGGGATGAGGCGGAGATTGGACTTAGGTGCAAGTCTAGTAGCAACCCCGAAGGTATTATTTCTGGACGAGCCGACAACAGGACTAGATCCGCGTACTAGACTACAACTCTGGGATATTATTCGTGACTTAGTAAGGCAAGGTGTAACTATTCTACTCACCACACAATATCTGGAAGAAGCCGATGCGCTGTGTGACTATATCTATGTTATCGATAAGGGCAAAATGATTATTGAAGGCACATCTGAGGACTTAAAGAAGAGTCTAGGCCAGGATATTATTGAGCTTAAGGTAGCTGATAGTAATCTAGATAAAGCACATAAAATGCTCAAAAAACTTGCAGGCGATGATGCGGTTGTGGATGACCTGACTAGACGAATAAGGATTCATACGGAATCAGGTTCTGAAGATTTGTTAAAGGTGGCTAACGAGCTAAAAAAAGCGAATATTAAGGCTGAGGAACTGAGTCTTCATCGGCCTACGCTCGATGATGTCTTCTTAGCAGTCACCGGAAATCATGCGGAGGACACTGACAAATGAGTGGCATTAGCAATACAGCTCAGATTGTTAAACGTAATGTTAAGCGAAATTTCCGTATACCGCAATTGCTGGTTTTTAGTTCCATCCAGCCTGTTATTTTCTTATTATTGTTCAATTTTGTCTTTGGTGGTGCGGTAGGTGGTGGTGGGGAAGTAAAATATATAAACTTTCTTTTGCCTGGGATTTTAGCGCAAACGGCGCTTTTCGGTGCTATCCAGACCGGGGTTGGGCTTGCTGAAGACCTGAACAAAGGCGTTATCGACCGGTTGCGAAGCTTACCGATTGCCAGATATGCCGTTCTGGCAGGGCGAACCTTAGCAGATTCGGTTCGTAATATTTTCGTAATTATTCTGATGTCATGTGTCGGATTTTTGCTTGGATTTAGGTTTCATCAGGGGTTTATTAATTTCGCTTTCGCTGCCTTGTTGGTTGTTGTTTTTGCCTACGCTTTCAGCTGGGTTAGCGCGGTTATTGGACTGCTACTTAAAGATTCAGAAACGGTTCAAGTGGCTGGATTTTTGTGGGTATTTCCACTCGTTTTTGCTAGTTCAGTATTTGTTCCTGTACAGACCATGCCATCATGGCTTCAGGTCTTTGCGCGCAATCAGCCCGTTACACAGGTGGTTAATGCCGTTCGACATCTTACAGAGGGTGGTGTTGCTGATGGAAGTCAGTATATCTGGCGAACATTATTATGGGTTGCCGGCTTGATGGTTGTATTTGCGCCAATCGCTGTCTGGCGCTACCGCAAAATTCAATAAAACAGACTTGGTACATCAGCTACTACAGTAGCGAATAAATTTTTTAGTTGCTTAGACCCCTAGGATCTGAACAAGCCCAAGTTATTCTTCTATCTTCTTCGTCGTAGTATCCTTGCGACCAGCTGATTCGTGGATTTTTAGCATGTTCTGGGATACTAGCGATAAATTTAGCCCTGATATCTGCTCGAGTATTCGTGGGCGGAGTTAAGATTTCTTTATTTGCAATTTCGACTACCTTAGGCGTTCTGACTCTTTGAAGCTCTGCGCCGACTACAATTTTGTCGGGTTTAATGAGATATGAATCGAAAGTCCTATCAATAGCTTTTAATTCTTCTACCTCTTCACTCTTCAGAGGTCTGCCGGTTAGGCCAGACCTATCAATTGCTAATTTTCTATAAACCCAAGGCATTAGGACTCGTACTTTAGTATTATTAATATCGCCATTTAAATATAGGTTAATAGCATCATAAGCAATTTCAAGTGCACTTACTTCCTGCGCTGGAAAGCCTTCCGTATGCGCTAGAATCCTTAGCTGTTCGATATTTCTTGCAAATAACTCGAAAATCGTCATACTAGCAGTTCCTTTTGGTGAATATACTGTTTGTTCATCCATATGATGCATGCTAGCAAGTCTCGCTATCGTCCTGATAAATCCAAGTTCACCTAAATCCAAATTATATTCTAACGGTTTACCTATCTCTATTGTTCTTAACATTGCAGACAAAACACTCAATTGCAGTGCAGTTGTCAATGGACGAGTATGTACATCTTGACTAATAATATGCAATCTAGCATGAACATTTTTATCTGCGTGCGGTTCATCTCGTGAATTAACTAGTGGCCTACTTGAAGTAGTACCGCCACCGACTAGTTTATAAGTCGCTTGTAAACGTTCTGGAGGACAAACGTTAAATTTCCCATCATCAGCACGAAGAGCACCTTTGCCCATAGTAATCGCGCTACAAACCAAGAAACTAGCAAATGAAACAAGCTCAATAGGTAAACCGTTTTGAGTGATACCCGATTTTGCTTCATTACCTAGTATTCGGTTAAAACCAGATCTAGGCATAGCGAGGTTAATGTGAACACCTCCCCAAAAATTACCAAAACCGTCACTCGATCGGATTGGAAGCAGTGCATATGTGGCGGGTGAATGTCCATCTGTACGTTCAAGTTGTTGCAAGTAACATTGAACTGCATCAACAAGTCGTAAATCAGCACCAGTTTTGGCGTATGCTAGTGATGCGTAGTCTATGTACTCATTAGTTGCGTGTTCAATGTGCCTGCCTACATCCTCATAGACTCTACCAAAAGCTGAATAACCCAATATATTTGGTATTACGCTCCCGCCATGTAGATTATGCATGTTGTCTATTATGATTTTTAAATTTGGATCAGATAATTGAAAATCAGAAACACTAGGCATTGTGGGTGCATATATGCCGTATTCACTTTCCAAGCCAGCTACTCGTGGTAGGTGGGGAGCATAGTGTAACAATTCTTGTTCTGTCATATATTATTCACATTTATAAATATATTATATAACATAAATTGAACTAATTTATATATGGATTATTAGTGTTATATCTGTTAAAATTGTGATTCAGTGTGGCTCTTTAGCTCTCCGCCAGTTGGCGGATGGTAGAGTGAGAAATGCCAGTGGCATTTCGGAAACAGACTTTTTAGGTAGTATAAAATTCTGGGGGTCGCAGAATGTGGCGAGGCCGTAAGTGCCTCTGCTCAATAAAGATAGATAAGTTTACGTTTAACAAGTATAATCAAAGAGTAAGCGTGGCTCTTTAGCTCAGTTGGTAGAGCAGAGGCCTGAAGAGCCTTGTGTCCCCAGTTCAAGTCTGGGAGGAGCCACCA
>JAGQMY010000016.1 GCA_020428465.1 Candidatus Saccharimonadota bacterium | reverse complement strand
CAAACCCACTGAATCAGATGTTCCATTCGAAAATACTAAAATTGTTACAGGAAATCACGAAGTCGAGGGGACTAATTGGTCGCCCGAAGAAAGGCTAGCAATAACCAATACCCTAACTGCCATACTAGAAAGGCGGGGTACTCATGGGGGTAAAGACCTGGAACGCTATAAGCAACTACAAGAAGCTGCGGTAAAACTACCCGATGAGCTCGATTCACTATTAACAGAATATACTGACCATCTTGCTACATCAGGAGTGTATTCAATTGGTGTATATATTCTAGGTGGGTTTGCAAGGGAATCTACAGGACAGCTTGTAGACCCTGATAATGGTGTTGATACTGCTATCAGACCAGACACTGATATCGATATTGTAGTTCAATGTACACCGAAAGAAGGGATAGAATTGAGACCGAATCGAATTCCGTCACCCTTCAGCCCCATCCTGAGACAATGGAGGGAAAGTGAAATAAGTGGTATGACCGACTTATCCTTCTATGTCAGAGGAACAAATGTTGACCTTAAGCAAGAAAAGCCAAGAATTCAGCTTCTTCAGCGTGATTTAAGCAACAACTAAATCCTCCTTATTTTGCTCAAGCAATCAAAACTCCACCTTCCCAGCTCCTCCAGAATCATGTTCCAATCCAAGCGAACCAGAGCAACCAAGTCAGAGTTATAGATAGAGATTGGCTCCAAAACCAGTCTCTTTTTATTTCTATTTATCACTATATTGAGACTCGCAAACTTCTTTATCCGTTTTTCGCTCAATACATTCGTTGTACTGAATGGCTCTATACTCTTCTTTAAAATCCTCATCAATGAATAGGAAATTAAGTATCCAAGACACACTGATCATTGCTATGCCTAAGCTAAAAAATATGTAGGCATACATTCTGTAATTTCGCTTGTGTTTATGTTTTTTGTTTGCCATGTGCTTTAATTATACTAAATATGAAAAATACAAAACACTTAAATAAAAAAGTCATAGCCACGTCAATGTTAATTGTGGGTGTAATCATGCCCCTAGTACAAATACCGCAAATTCGCACCCTTTACTCCACAAAAGTAACGGCAGGTCTTTCACTGGAAACATGGGTCATGTATTTATTTCTGTGTTTTATACCTCTCGCATATGGCATAGCTTACAAACTAACCCCATTAATAATTTCAAATATACTTTGGACAATAGTAAACATTGTCGTAGTTGTTGGCATAATCAAGTACGGTGTTGCTCAGAATGTATCATCAATGGATTCATTAATTATCATTAACTCAATAGGTAAACTTCTAAGTCTTGTAAGTTTATTGTTATTTAGTGTTGCGCTAATCCTTTTCTCTTTGGATTTGCTAAAATTAAATCATGCTAAAGCTAGGTAATAAAAACAAAGACAAGCTTCTTATTGTTCTAGCATTCATTAGTATTTTTGGTAGTGTTATTGTTTATAGAAGCTACGCGGCAAACAATCAAAAAGACATTTCAAAACCTGGCACATACAGCATTAGTGTTCTTGCAAATTATGAATCTGAATACTACAACATTGAAAACAATCAACCTTTAATAATTAATTCAAATATAAATAGCAACTATACTTATTGTATTTATGGATATTCTAGTGATAGTGGATTATTGCTTGTTAGTTTTGGGTCTACTGAATATACTTTTCAGTTTGAGCCAAATAATGATAATTATGAAATTGGGTGCTTAAATTTTGAAGAGAACGGCATTTTAAGTGGAGATATAAAAGTTTCTTCAACAAATGACATACACTTATCAAATCTAGTGGTCAAATAGTCGTTAGCAAACCAATACCCCTGCATTATCAACCCACCTAGCTATTTCACCATATACCCTGTTCCAATCTGAGCGAACCAGGGCAATTATAAGCATTATCTCCTCTGTTATTTATGACAGGGGTTTTTGTTTGTTTATTTTTCTCATATAAATTATTACAGTAATGCTAATATGTTTATATGAAATCCTTAAAAAGGATGCTTTTAAAAGTTCCAAACAAAAATTACCTGATTATTATTGCTATTGCGGCTATTGGGTTTATAGCACTAACTGCAACAAAAGCTGCTGGATATTTTGCTTCAGTTGAGCCAGAAGATGGCCAGAAGACAAATGTTAGCATTCTTAGTGATAACTCATATAGTGGCGGAGAAGCAATTCAATTTGGTGCTGCTTCAGCAATTAAACGCTTCCCCGGTGATCCTAACCCACTTGTAACTGGTAAGGCATATTGGGGAGCGGCAATACATGGTAATGGTGATCCTAGTAGGCATGAAGTGCCTACGGGAAAATCATTGTCTATAAGGCGCACATATTGGGATATGAGAACAAACAAAGAGAACAACAAATGGCCTTATGATGATGCACGAGGTAGACTTGAAGAGTCTTTAGTGACCACAAAAAACGACATAGATAATAATAGACTACCCTTTATTTCGTACAAGCTAAGACATTCTTGGGTAGATACCGCAAATGGTGCTGATCAGGCAGTAATAGATGATTTACTTAGGCGACTAGATAACCTAGGTGGTCCGGTTTGGCTAGTTATACATCATGAGCCAGAAGGCGGTGGTGGTGGAGGAAATGGGCCAAAGGGAGAAGATGAAGCATCTGGTGTTCAAGGCTGGGTTGCTATGCAGAGATATATCCGATCAAGGATGAACGCGGTTGGCACAAAAAACATTGCGTTTGTAGCAAACTTGATGACATGGACCTGGGATAGTGCTTCTGGTAGAAATCCTGCTGAGTGGGTTCCCGCTGATGCAAAAAATATCTGGGATGTTTATACGGCAAATTCATATTGCAATAACGAAAGTCGATGTTTAGATGGTGGGTGGTCTGTTATAGATACGCCAATGTGGAAGAATTACGAAGCTGACATGGTTTCAAAGAGCTTACCTTACGGAGTAGGAGAGTGGGGGGATAGAGGAACTAACGCTGCTGCGGCCGCTGACATTCAGGAAGTATGGGAACACACCTTTGAAAATAACCGTGATTTAGTTGCTTGGACATACTTTGACTCTAACTTAAATTCACCAGATGGTGGCTGGGAGCTTAAGGGTGAGGTATTAAATAGATTTCAGCAAATATTAAAAAATGACCAAAGAGTTATGAGAATTAACGAGCTTTGATTTCCTTACATCTAGCAACTTCACCATAAACTCTGTTCCATCTGCCTGCTGACGCATAAGCGGACATGGTTAAGCAAACATTTGTAACTGGGTTACGGCTCACTATGCACTAGGTGGTTTTATAAATACCTCTGTTGTATTGACCGAAAGCGGATTTAAATCCGCTTTAACTCCGCTTTTTTATAAGCCTTAATGTTTGACCTAACTAGTTAATGTGCCAATTTTTAGCTGCTCAAGTTGCGAGCTTGCGCTACTTGAATGTGATGTTCCGCTACCAACTCGCTCACCTGATTCAGTAGTTCGTGATTCGAATAAAATTGTGCCGTCTACTCCACACGCCCGCTCGATTTCATCACCACCAGGGTGGCTAGATATGTAGCTTGTTAAATCATAGACGCCGCCATTAATAATTGTCCAGCAGTCAGATGAGCTATTATGCAAAGATACTTCTTCGGCAGTAAACGTTTTGTTTGCTGACTGTTCTGTTTCAGTAGTTTCCTGCTGAACTGTTTCTGTATTTTCATTTACACTAGCTGTAACTAGGTCCGTTGGCTCGTCTTCATTAGCCACATTTACAATTAGGGTTGCTAATAACCCAAGTGCTAATACTATGCCTAAAATTACTGAAACCTTTTTCATTTTGACTCTCCTCTATCTTTAATAAATATATAAGTTGACGCTGCTAAGAAGCTTAGGCCATAAAAAACCCAAACAACTTTATACCAACCTGTCTGAATTTCTCCACCTAGCTGGAGGGCATGAATGTATATCAAAACCATAGCCAGAATCTGAGCGCACTCAACCAACTTCCACCACTGTTTTTTGCCAAAAACTCTTTTTGTTTCAAAAGCTAAAAATATCCATAGAGCAATTGTTCCAAGCATCACCGCCCACACAGCACTGGATGCTACGTAGTATTTATAGCTTTCTGGCGGCAAGCCATACCCATTACGCCATAGTTGATAAATAAAAAGCCCAGGGTGAAGTAATATTGCTAACAATACGGTTACAGAAGTTACTTTGTAATATATTTTTAAATGTTTTTTGTCTACCGCAAAATACCTTCTAAGCGCGCCAACTATATAGTGAACCCACATTAAACTAAACGCCAGCAAACCAAATAATGGAAACAGAGAGTAATTATTTAGTGTTATTTCCCCATTAAAGCACTGCACCCAAACTGTAATAGCAATAGCTGACACAACAAGGCTTAACAGCCACGCCGCAAAAACCACCATTTTGTTTAAATTCATATCATAATTATACTTTTTGAATAACAACAAACCAAGCATCACAAAAACAAATTGAAATTTATTTTTTGGAATTTTACTTATTGGTTATGCTTGATTTTATCACTGTAAATTGTAGAATAAACATGCATCATAACAAAGGAGTTAACTTGTCATTAGATACACGTATTGAGGAAATTACCGATCCTACTAAAGCTGTCATTAGTGCTGCAGAAAACTGGAGACAACAGTTTCAGCAAAATAGGCTTAGTCATGAAAATAATCCCCAAAAATGGTCGCCAGAACCAGTCAGACACGAAGCAGTACTGCCAGGCGAACCGGCAGCCACATTTATTGAGGCAATAGGTGCCGCAGCCCAAAGAGGTTGCCAATTTATTGTTGAGCTAGAAGACACAAAAGGTAACCCAAAACAACTGCTGATTGATTCTAATACAACCACGCAAGGAATAAACTTAGCGCTTGGTATAGAATTATTGGTTGATTAAATTTCTATTTAAACTCAGCTAACGCTGTTCTAAGCCTTCGTTGAGATTAAATTTTTCTATTAATGTATCTAGTACTGGTACGTTTTCTAGCTTTTCGATACTAAATGATAGTGCGGATAAAACAATTGCCGCGATAACCGTGGCGCCGATTGCTGCACCTACCCCTCTATAAATTCCCCTAATAAATGTTTGTTTTTTGGAGTTTCTATCTGCTAATTGCCTGTTTAACCGCCTAAGTTCTTTTAAGGTTTTTTCATTAACAGACTCTGTTTGTTCCCCAGCTTTATTGGTCATGCACCCATAATACGTTATATTTAATATATGAAAAAGCGTTCGACTACCGTGAGCTTAGTTGTTACTGGAATTGTTAGCTTTGCAGTTGCTTTTTTGATAATATTTTTGCTGATATCTGTCTTTAGAAACCAAATTTTAGAGTTTATTATTCGATCTTAACGCCTAAAGAAAAATCTACCCCAAGCATCTAAATTCTTTTTGTAGCCTGGTTTATTATCTTCTGTTTGCTGGATAATTTCTTCCTCATTTTTAAAGGAGCTCTCTACAGTGTATTTAAGCGCCGTCTCTTTTGGGATAATCACTAGTTTTTCGCCCGGTGCTGCTAAGCCCAATTGTTTTCTGGCCGTTAACTCAAGGTATTCATCTGTTTGGAGGTACTCATTTTTAAGTTTTAAGTTCTCGTTTCGTAGTTTTTGAAGCTCGTTTTGTTTCTGCTTCTCTGCAACATTTTTTTGAAGCTCGTAGTTTGCCTGGATAGCTTTTGTTGTACTCCAACTAACAAGTAACAAAACAATTACAAATATTACTTGGCCAAGATATCTTACGTCTGTTAGGCGCTTGGCAAAATTAATTACAAAGTTTTTAATTTTATTTAACATATATACTTTACCATTATATAACGATAATAAAATCTGTTATAATCTCATCTGTTACATATAGTTGTGTAGCCCGCTGAGGGGGTGTAGCTCAGTGGTTAGAGCAGTCGGCTCAATTAACAATTTGGCTAAGTCTAGATCTGGATTATGAGTTTCAGAATGACAGTTATGACACAGAAGTATACATTTGCTTAACTCGTTCATAATTGGTTCGATTTTTCTATTCGATAGAGCGCGAACATCAAGCTGAAATTCTTTTCCTCTTAGGTGATGAAAGGCAAGTGCAGATAGATTCTTTCTATAGCCACACTTAACGCAACAACCACCTAATTTTTCTACAAAATGAAGTTTTCGTTTTAAACCGCGTTGTTTTTGAGCATCATATGATTGGTGCTTTGTGTTTTTACATTTAGTAGAGCAAAATTGCTTTTGTTTTCCACGGAGTTGAGTGCCACAGATAATGCAGTTAGTTAAACTATTCATAACCGATATTATAGTCTAGATAAGTCAGAATGTTTAGGGCTGCTTACATGGGTAACCGGTAAGTATATCTTGTCAAATTCGGGGAAGCCTTACTGTGATTCAGTTGGTAATCCCGAGCCAAAATCTCAATCGAGATAAGGTGTAGAGACTGTATGGCAAGCGTCCGCTAGTAGGCGGATGAAGAGACAGTCCAGACTACAAACTTGAAAAGGGCAGTGAAAGCTGTAGTAGTACGCATAACCGATTGGTCGCTGGTTCAAGTCCAGCTCGCCCCACCACGTTGGAATGACGTTAACGCAACTAATGACGCAAACGGCTCTTTTAGGGAGTAGTGCGTCATTTTTTGTTGGTCAAAATGGAGTTTCAAAAACAAATTACTAACAATAATATCTTTTTGAACCACATCGGCTGCTTTCAGCTTTTCTGCCATTTCTTTTAGGGTAGCTTTGAAAGCATCCTTATCAATAGCAGGTAGCGTACTTCGTTCTAGGCTTTTTTCATTTCGTTCGATTAACAACTCTTGTTCTTGTATAAACTGCGATGCCTCAGCAATTTGTTGGTTAATCGTTTCTTTGGCTCGCTCATCTTTGATGATTGATAGGCTTGGCGAAAGTTCTGCAATTCTCTTTTCGTAACCAGCTTTGGTCACTTTTGCTCTAGCAAGCTCACTACGCAGTTTGGTTTTTGCAGTATCACTGAACGATTTAACTTCCTTTAGATACTCATCGTATGCACTATCAGGCAAGCTGCTAAGCTTATCTTTTATCACCTTATCAATCTCGCTAAACACTAATTTGCCACGAACACTCTTATAGCCTCTTTCTCTCGGACATTCCTTATTAAGACATGCGTAATTAAGGCGAGAAATCTTATCCCTACCAGTGGTGCGACCGACTTGCATTGGTTTATGGAACTGGCAGACATCGCAAAATACCATATAGCGAAGTGGCAGAAAAGGCTTGCGACTGAGTTTGCTCGTACGCCTCCTAGTTCTACTTAGCTCTTGAACCGTAAAGAATAAGTCACGGTCAATCATGGGGTCAAATGATACAGGTGCTTTGACTAGGTCGACCGTTTGTCCCGCCTGAACTAACTCACCATAATAAAAAGTGTCCTTGAAAATGTTGCTTAGCACACTATCGGTCATCGTCCATGTAATATGACCACCACTTTTAGCTACAAACTTTTGATAGCCCTGCGAGTTCATGAAGTCACAAATCTCTTGCTGATTTACACCCTTAGCTCGCATGTGCCATGCTTTTTGTAGTATTACGAAGTTGTCACCGTCTTTACGGTAGATACCCTCACTATCACGAATGTAGCCGTGCTTGGGCGTACCGCCCGATTTATAGTCCCTAAGGTTGCCTTTAACGCCACGGCTAACTTTAGCCGAGAGGTCATCGGAGTAATGTTTACTGAAAACGAACAGCATACCCAAGAGCATTTTGCCGTTAGCATCATTTGAGAACTGGTGAGATACAAAACGCATGTCTTTTATGACATTTGTATCAAGCATGTGTATCAACTTGCCAGCCTCAATCATATTGCGAGCTAAACGGTCAGGATGCCAAGCAATTACCGCATCAAACTCTTTAGCCCGAATACGTTTGAGCATGTCTTTAAACTCAGGACGCTTATTAGGTATTTTTGCTGATTTTTCCTCCCGAATAACATCAACAACATTTAGACCCAGCCGTTTTGCTAGGTCAAAACACTCCTTCTTTTGGTCATCTATTGACCTAACCTGACGCTCTGCACCTTCTGTAGATTTACGAACGTACATGACGTATTTAAGTGTCTTTAGATCAAGTTCTTCCTCATCATACATATTGAAAGTATAGCGTTAGATTACAGAATAATCCTCCCACCATTGTTGTCGTCTATGGACTGTTCGTTAATCTCTGCTTTTGGACCTGATGTGTCTATTTCTTGCAACACTTTTATTAGTTCTACTAAACTACCGACCGAACTGGTCTGATTTTGAGCAACGGTACTCACAGTTTGTCTCCCAAGCCATAAGTACTAAAAAGCACCTGATGGCATAGTTAGCCACGCTCGTAAGTCCGTTTTTTGCCGAGGTCGTATCTCGTATTACTTACATTTCATGTATATGTGCAGCCCCGATAGTTTGAGCGGGTCGTCTCCGTTGTCGGCTGCTACATGAAATACATAGATTGTTAATATTGTGCTTTAACTATAACGTATTTTCAAAGTCAGCCCCAAAAATTCGACACCTCCTTTTTCACAAAAAACGCTTGGTTATTTTGCTCCCATAAATTCGGCATTTATACGGCGGAGTACCTTTTGACAGAAACAAAGGGCGACCCCGCCCCCGTCACTTTTATATAGATATTGTCAGCTACCCCTGTTATTATGTAGCTATGAACATAGGATTTATCGGTCTTGGCAATATGGGGAGTGGCATGGTTAAGAACCTACTCTCAAAAGATTTTACTGTAACTGGCTTTGATATAGATACCGAAAAGCTGACGGGGCTAGAAAGTTTTGGTCTCCAAAAGACGGACAGCGTAGCCAAAATTACTCATGACTGCGAAGTCGTAGTACTCTGCCTACCAAACCCTGATACTTCTCGTAATGTTATTGCTGAGCTGCTTGGAACAGACAATAACGTGACTACAATCATTGAGACCAGCACCTTAACTCCCGAAATCGTTAAAGAGTTTGCCGATATGGTTGAAGCCAAGGGCAAACAATTCCTAAGCTCACCAATGATTGGTGGTAAAAACCACGCAGCCAGCGGAGCGATTGAGTTTTTGGTTGAAGGGTCAGACAACGTATTTGAAGACAGTCAGAGGCTTTTCGGTGCAATGGGTAAAGCTCGCTTTATGGGCGATATACCGTCCGCCACACTCGCCAAACTCACATTTAATCTCAGTAGGTATGCAACCCTGGCAGTAGGGGTAGAAACACATAGGCTGCTTGAAAAGTATAATGCGAATATCCCAGCTATTTATGATTTTATGAGCGAGCAATCACTGGATAATTTCGGGCAGGTTTGGAAAGAAGACCTGAAAGAAATGATGACGACTAATGTTCCGTTTAAGCCAAGCCAAGTACCGAAGAAAGACCTGTCATTGCTTGCAGAAATGGCTAAGAGCCAAGGACTAGACCCAGAAATTATTGAAGCAATTCGCAATACCTACCTATCAATGGAATAAGCTTAAGAATACGTTGGTCAACTTACCCCCAAAAATTGGGTACTTATACGGCGGAGTATCTTTAACAGGGGCGGGAACAAATCGTCTAGTACTTATTTTCTCATTCTGAGCTTTAATCTAGATAGCATGATGTGAATATTCTCTAACAATGTTGTCCGCTTTATGCCGAATGACATATCAGTGTTGGATTTTGTAGAATTAGCAATGAAAATAGCATCGCTTACATTTTTCTCAACCACACCCCCGTCATCCATAAAAACTAAACTAACGCCCAAAGGTACATTTAGACTAGGGTTTAGCGTTATAGGTTTTGTCTTCCAGAGAGCTTTCTCATGTTCGTCAAAGCGACTTGAATGAAGCAAACCAAGACCATGTATGAATAAATAGAGGCAGATGCCTCCTTTAAAGCTATCTCCCACATCAACAAGGAGATTTTTGTAGCCCTCTATCCTTTTTGAGTTTGCAAATGTATCATCAAAACTCTCTATTACTTCCAGATTTTTTATGTTTTTTACAGCTGGAAAGCTTGTTAAGTCTATTGGGTAGACCACGTTAGCAAACATGTAATACCGTGCTGCTAATTCACCTTTGCCCATTGTAGGCTTTTCGTTTAAAACATGTGAATTCTTATCTTTGAAATCAAACCCTCTCATAGCTATAAGTCCGTTTTCGTCGTACGCCTTCTTACCGCCATGCCAGGAAATGTACGGCTGAAATAAGCAGTCATTTAACAGTTTTGGGATTTTGTGTGAAATTACACCTTCTTTATTGATGTGTGAAGTGAATTTGTGCGTTTTGTACACCGCTCTTGATGGGGGTTTTACGTATACCGACATTTCATAATTTTGGAAATATTTGTAACCATCTTTCTGCTTTTTCTTAAAATTTTTAGGGGTTGGAAGTTCGCTAGATTTTTTTGAGGTAATTTGAATATCTAAAGCATGATACAACTTACCATTGCTAGAAAGATATAAACCATACTTATCGTTATCATTGTCTGGAAATTTTGGAGTTAGCAGTCCCATAAGATTAATTATAGTTTAAGTACTCTGTTTCAAACGATTGCGTCTTAGAACAATTACACCCTAGAGAACGTAAGCTACCTCGGTGGTCGTACCAGCCCTAACTCTACCGATGCAACGTTGCATGTCATTCCAGCCAACCGCTATATCTGCTAGGATATCTTCAAGTGGACGGGTTTCAAGTAAGCTTACCCAATCTCCACCAAGCAAAAGGTCGGCATTTTTGCCGACCTTTTGCTTGTGTGCGAGTTTTCATTAGAAACTACGATTAAATTGGTCGGTGTTGAGACATGCCACAAGGAAATTTTCTTCTGGTAACTTGCTGTCGCTACAAAAGTTTAAGCCCCACAGAATGTGGGCAAGTCCAGGTACCCCCACCATTAGTCGATTTAAAAAACACAACTAAATTTACTCAGATAGCTCAAGGATAAAATTCAGTAACTTGAATAGTTAAGTTTTAGGCACTAAACTAGTAGTCAATGAGTAAACTTGCTGGTGTAAAAATATACTTACCACATGGATCTACAGCTGATGCCTTAATTAATATAGGCAATGAACATATGGTTCCTGGAGAGTATGGACACGAAAGTTTTACATTTCTAAGATCCAATGTTCTAGGTGAAATTATCTTTTTTACAGGTGAAAAAGGTGAATTGGTATACAAACTACAGCAGCAAGATAGAAACAGGGAAATTACAACTATTGATAGAAGTCCGCATGCTAGAGCCACGTTATGGTTAAGTGGAGTTGAGCCAGCTACTTTAAGGGTTGAATCATTTGGTACAACAGTCTTAAGTCAGTCACAATACGGAGAATTTGATTTACACGGGCCAATATTAGTACCAGGTTCCGCTCCACTCTATTATGAAAGATTTGGTTGTTCACAATCAGCTGATTTAAACGGTATACGGCTGTTATTATTCTCAGCCTTAACCCCAGAGCGCGTAAGAACACTGGCTCCGGCATTTAGTAAATATTATTAATATTTTACTTGATAAGTTAATTTTTCAGAGCTACACTAGCTACTAATGGCTGAGAGTTTTTACGTACTTAAAGGTGACAAGACTAAGTATCCGGTTATGTTTTCGTCGTTTCCTGACGGCGACATACACGCAATTGTTGAGAAGGTGACCGACTGCAAAAATCAGTCGGTTTTGTTATTTCATAGACTTTATCCAAACCAAAACTCTAGATTAATTCAACTGCTATTTACGATCGATGTTATGCGAGAGCACGGAGCTAAAGATATTAGCGTATTTATTCCGTATTTGCCATACAGCAGACAGGATAAAAGATATATACCTGGAGAGGCAATTAGTGCAGATGCCGTGTGCAGAATGCTATCTAAAGCTGGATGCAAGACTTTATATGTACTAGATTGCCATTTCATGAAGGGTCCTGGTGAACAAAAACGCGGTGGCCTAACAATCCATAACTTGTCTGTCGGTGATCAGCTAATTGCCTCTTATAAGAAATCTGTTGGCAAAGCAAAATTTGATGTAATTGGTCCTGACGCCGGCGCAAGTTATTTGACACAAAATCATGGTAGTAAGAATATGAAAAAAGTCCGAGGTGAATACAAGGATTTATCTGTTACCGACAGTGACAGCTACCGAGACATCCAGAGTTTAGATCATGAGCATATTAACCATGATCATAACAACGTACTTATCATCGACGATATGATAAGTACCGGCTCGACTATTATCAAAGCAACAGAAATGCTAAAAGCTAAAGGTATTAAGAACGTGGCTTGTGCGACAACTCATGCTTTTTTCCTCCGGGGCAGCTATACGATTTTAAGCGAAACACTGGATGCTATGCTCTATACAGACAGTATCGAACAGCCAAGCGCTGTTATAAAGGTTGAGGATATTTTTGACAAAAAAATCATGCCACTTTGGCAGAAAGGTTAGGATTTATGGCTAACAAAATTAAACTTCCCGGCCTTATTGATGTCCATGTGCATTTGCGAGATCCCGGACAAACACACAAAGAAGATTTACTTACTGGAACTAGTGCAGCGCTGGCAGGTGGGTTTACATGTGTGGTGGACATGCCTAATAACGCCGAGCCGATCACAACGGTTGAGCGTATGAAGGCAAAGCACGCACTCGCAAAACAAAAAGCAGTTAGCGATATTGGATTTCATTACGGTTCACTCGGTGATAATTTAGATACGTTTGAGGAAGCTGCTAAATACTCAGTTGGCCTGAAATTGTATCTTAACAACACCACCGGTGGCTACATGCTCGACCCGGCCTATTTGAAGAAGATCTACGCCGCCTGGCCACAAGATAAAGTCGTTTTATTGCATGCTGAAGAAGATTTTATCGACGTTGCGATTGAGTCATTGGAAGGATTAAAACGTCCAGTGCACATTTGTCATATGCCTAACCGCGAAGTTCTAGATAAAATTATAGGAGCTAAAAAACAAGGTTTGCCCGTAACCTGTGGCGTGACTCCTCATCATTTATTCTTAAACGAAAAAGACGCGGATAAATTAGGCGTTTACGGTCAAATGAAACCTTCACTTAAGCCACAATCAGATGTTGATTATTTATGGGAAAATTTAGACTGGATTGATTTGTTTGAATCCGATCATGCACCGCACACTCATGAGGAGAAAAAAGAGGGCGCATTCGGCGTACCAGGCCTTGAAACAACACTCCCACTTCTACTAAAAGCTGAAGTTGAGGGCAAAATTACTCGCTCTCAGATTATCGATAAATGTTTCACAACTCCTGCGCGAGTTTTCGGTATTCCTACTGACGAAGATACATACGTTGAAGTTGATATGACTCCGTACACTATTAAAAATAAGGATCTCAAAACCAAATGTGGCTGGAGTCCATTTGACGGCGTAGAAGTTCCTGGAAAAGTTAGCAAAGTTGTACTACGTGGAGAAACAGTCTATGAGAACGGCGAAATTATAGCGACCCCTGGCAGTAGCAGATTACTAAGCGAGAAGTGAAGAAACTACTATTTATTCATAGGTCTGTTGGTGAAAACCTTATCGTAGAAGGTGATTTATATAATAGAATTACCGCTAAAAAATTAACACTTGAAGACTTCAATCAAAACACACAAGTTTTGCGTAGTTTAAATAGTAATACAAAGATGAATATTCAAATGCCAGGTTCCAATACGAATCCAGATAATTACTCTAAATTGTTTTCAGAAGAACCTAGTGAAATGAAAGATTTTGTTCTGAATTACGACCTTATAATGATTAAATCATGTTATCCAAATTCGAATATCGTGAATGAGAAAAGTCTAGAAAAAATTCATAATCAATATAATCAAATCTTTGATTTCTTTATAACAAAACCAAATAAAAAATTAATAATTCTAACTTCGCCACCCTTACAACCGATCATGACTAAGAAAATAAGAGCGAGGCGCGCCCTAGAACTAGCTAATTGGCTTAAAGGTAAAACAAAATCCGAAAATATCATGATTATAGACCTATTTAATTTTCTTGCTGACAATAATGGGTTCTTAAAAAGAAAATATAGAAGATTTATTCCATTTGATTCTCATCCAAATAAGAAGGCTAACAAAGAAATTTCAAATTTTTTAGCTGAATTTATAGCGAAGCTTTGATATCACGAGCTAAGTACTGGTTCCACATTGCGCCAGTTGCTGACATCACGCAATCTGCACCGTGGCTGACGTAATGTTTATAATCATCAGGAGTCATAACCCCGCCAACGCCGATAATTGCATAGCTGTAACCTTTGCGCTTGCGGATTTCGTCTAATCTTTTAGTCATTTCAAGTCCTGCCCAGCGAATACCGGCACCACAACAACCACTCTTTAGACGACCTTCACCCTCTAGCGCTTGGTTACCGTCTTTATCTACAACCGCCGCTGCAATTGTGTTAATACTGCTTATCCCGGCAACGTACGGGCTAACCTGCTCAACGATTTCTTCTAATAAATCTTGTTGGTCAGGTCGGTAATATCCGATTTTTATAAGTAAAGGTACGTCGCCAATTGCTTTTTTAGCACGTTTGCAAATTTCCAGAACTGATTCAGGGGAGTAACACAAGACGCCCTCAGTGGCTACATTTGGACATGATAAATTTACTTCTATAACAGGTGCACCAGCATCTGCGGCTAGTTGAGCACCGTATGCAAAATCATTGTAATAATCATCAGGCGTGAATCCGTCTTGTATAGTCCCGACAACGCTCATGATTAGAAGCTGTCCTTTGCCGGCTCCGGCAATGGCTTTTTTCAAGTCATCAATCCAGAAATCAGGTCCTTGCGAAGGCATGCCAAATGAATTCGTGATTGTTAGCTTTGATAAATCCTCTGGATAATTTTGATCTGCAACTATTGATCCTGCGGCTTTTTCTAGAGTTAGATCGCCATCAAGTTTTAATGACAAAATATGTGGGAATTTATTACCAGTAAAAGGAACTGTTCGCTGCGTTTTATAGACAACCACATCATAACCTAGTTTGAAAGCAGCAGTTGTATGTTTTGAAGTCGGCAATGGCCCTGCAGGGATACCAAAAGGTAAATAAACTTTATGTCCTAGGAATTCATACTGAGGTTCTCCAGTATTTTTCACGCTCGTGAGGTCCATATTGAACGGCCCATTGTCACAATTGTCCTCAAAAGTTTTGTTTGGGTCGTAAAAATATGCCATATCACTCATAATAGATTCTCCTTATTGTCCCTACTATAACACGCAATAGTCCTGTAAAATAAGTTGTAAAGGGGAAGTTTATGCAAGCCAAAGATCGAATTTTTGTATCGTTAGACGTGGATACATTAGAGCAAGTTATCCAAGCTATGGATTCGTTCTCTGATGTACTTGAAAATATAAAAATTGGACTGCAGGTAGCGACACGAGAAAGCTGGAAAGCGTGCATTGATGTTGCTCACGAGCGTGGATTCAAAGTATTTTGTGATGCGAAGTTTAAAGACATACCAAATACGGTTGAAGCCGCTGCATATTCACTAACGAAGCACGGTCCGGACTATTTTACAGTAATGGCAGATAATAGTCTTGAAGCGCTAAAAGCAATAAGACGAGGTACGGATAAAGCAGTGGCTGAAAATGGTGGCAAAGCGCCAATCATAATCGGCGTTACGGTCCTTACTTCAATATCTGAGGAAGAGTGTAAAACAATTTATGGTGCAGATGCTGAGACTAAGGTAATGCAATTTGCCGAAAATGCCGCAGAAGCCGGTTTAGATGCAATTGTTTGCTCGCCGGAAGAAGTTAGAACACTCAGGCAAAATCCAAAACTCAAGAATTTATTGTTAATTACACCGGGAATAAGACCAGATTGGGCCCAAAGTAATGACCAAAAACGCTCAGCAACACCAATAGAAGCTTTAAAACGAGGTGCTGATATGTTGGTAATCGGAAGACCTATCACGCAACCCCCAAAGGAAATTGGGTCTACAGTGGACGCAGTAAGCAAAATATTAGAAGAAATTAAGGAGATTTAAATAATGCCAAGTGTATCTGAAACAACAAGACAAACTGTCGCAGAATTACTGATGAAACGTGGACTTCTAAAGTTTGCCGATAAAGGCGAAGCGGGTTTTAAACTAAAGTCGGGAATAATGTCACCCTTTTATATTGATCTAAGGATGACGCAATCATACCCTGACCTTTTTCATGCCGTAACGGATGCTTACTGCGAACTAATCGGTGAAATACAAGATAGATTTAAAATATCTGGTATTCCGGAAGCAGGAACGCCACTAGCTACAGCAGTTGGGTTTCAGCTAAATGCTTCTCTCGTTCAGCCAAGAAAAGTCGTAAAAGACCATGGCACTGGAAGATCAATCGAAGGTGTATTTAGCGACGGTGACAAGGTGATCGTGGTTGACGATCTGATAACCAAAGGTGATTCAAAAATAGAGGCTATTAAGCAATTCACTGACAATAAACTAGTCGTAGATAGGTTTGCAATCTTGATCGACCGAGAGCAGGGCGGGATCCAAACTTTAGCTGATGCTGGCTATAAAGTCGAAGCTGTTATGGGAATCAGAGAATTAATCGACAGGGTTAGTAAAGCTGGACTTATCACGGAAGATCAGACAACGACCGTATTAGACTTTATTGCAAATAATTAGTTACTAAATATCATCTCAAGCAACGCCATGCGGACATAGAGACCATTGCGAGCTTCTTCAAAATATTTAGCCCTAGGATCTTTGTCGACATCAATAGTTATTTCATTCACTCGAGGAAGCGGGTGCATAACTATTGCATCTTTATTGAGTTTTTTCATAATTTGTGAGTCTAAAATAAAACTATCTTTTACTGCATTATAATCTTCTATTGCTTCAAATCGTTCTTTTTGCACGCGAGTCATGTAAAGTACGTCTATTTTGTCGAGCATAGTATCCCACGAATCGAGCAAGGTAACTTTAGCCCCATTCTTTTCTACAAGTTGAATGTATTTTTCAGGCAGTTGCAGACTATCTGGTGCTGCACAATAGAATTCAACATCATATAAACTAAGAAGTTGAATCAGCGAATGGATTGTTCGTCCGTTTAATAAATCACCGACAAGTCCTATTTTTAATCCATCCAATTTACCTTTATTGTCATAGATTGTGTAACCATCTAAAAGTGCCTGAGTCGGGTGTTCGCCAGCACCATCACCGGCATTTATTACAGGAACTAATGATGCGTTTGCTGCACGTTCGGCTGAGCCAACTTCTGGGTGACGCATCACAATTGCTTGAGCATATCCAGAAAGAATTATTACTGAGTCTTCTATTGTTTCACCTTTCACAGCAGAACTAAATTGGCCGGCATTTTCCGTTGATATGAGGTTAGCTCCAAGATTTTGAATCGCAGTTTCAAAAGAAAGCCTAGTCCTCGTGCTTGGTTCATAAAATACGGTTGCAACCGTAGCATGAGCAAGAGGTTTCGGATATTTTTCTCTCGGCATTTGTGAGAATTCTTTGGCTCGGTCAAATAGCTGTTTTAGTTGATTTTTGTCCTTGAATTGTGTGATTGATATAACGTGTTTCATATCTTAATTGTAGCTTAACTAAACAAATCATTTATCAGAAAACGCATTTCGTTTATGCTTGCAATGCCATGCAAGATAATTCATTATTTAGCAATGGCAGAAATTCTACGACCCGTAATTCACTTTGATTTCGATGGAACAATTGTACAGACTGCACCAAAATATAGCCTAAGAAATTTTAGAAAATACCCATTACAACCCATGCCAGGTTTCCTTGATTTCTTCTCGGGATTGCATGTCGAAGATGACGAAGGAGATCCGTTAATTGAAATCGGTAGCATAATTAGCAGACGTCCTAATATAAATCAGCGCAGAATAGTTACGAGAAGGTCACTTCAGGATTGTCAATTAAGTGGTGAGTTTTACGATAAATATGTGTGCCTACAAGGAAGCGAGGAAGATAAAGCTAAGCGAGTCGTTGCAGATGCGGCTACTACTAAAGAAAAGCTAGGTCGTGTGGTAGGTATGATTGAAGCTAAGCCACATAAGTTAGGGCTTGAAATTGTCAAACACATACTTGGAAACGGTGAAGTATACGAACCGATTGTAATTGGTGTCGTAAATCACCCCGAAGCTGGTTCGAGAATCGAAAGATTGGAAAAAGCCGTTATTGCTCATTTTGGTGGAAAAGTTACAGTAGACCACGAAAATGATGGCGCTCAATTTATTTCCCATGAAAACGGATCCTTTTCATTAGACGTAGTCCAGCTTGGTGATTACTCTGAAATAGCGGGAAGTAGATTCGCTAACAGGTTACTAGATTATACTTTCTGATGTTAGCACTCTTGACACACGAGTGCTAATTTTCTATTATAGAAGTGTGGATGTACCACGCTTAATCAATAATTAAGGAGGGATAATATGAGTGATTTAACACGATGGGATCCTTTCGCAGAAATGCGATCCTTACAAAAACAATTTTTCGGAAATGATGATTGGTTTGGACTGCCTATGAAAACTTTAGCAGCTTTGCCAACAACGGATGTTTACACAAATGATGATAAAGAACTAGTTGTTGAGGCTCACATGCCAAACTTTAGTGAAAAGGACGTAGACGTGCATGTTGAAAATGGATATTTGGTCGTAAGAGCAGAGAAGCACGAAAAAGAAGAGGACAAGAAAAAGAAATACGTTGTCCGAGAGTCATCTAGCAGTTTCTATAGAAGGGTAATGCTTCCAAAACACGCTGACCAAGATAAAATTGATGCCGAAATGAAAGACGGTGTTTTGAAGGTTATGGTTCCATTTAAGGAGCTACCAGAGCCAAAGAAAATATCCGTTAGGTCTAAAAAGTAATAAGAATTTACCAATTTTTCTTGCTGAAATCTTGGAACTGCAGTCCTATTGGGGTGATACGAAATACAACCGTATCACCCTTTTTCATGGAGACAATAGGAGGAAAATGGTTACCCTCTACGTATTGCCGAGCAGTAGCAATAATAGAATATATATCGTTAATAACCTTGGAATCGGTTTCCTTCTCTGCGATCGCTGATACTTGTGCGGTTTTTAAGCCATTCGGATTCTGAACAGTTAATGATACTTGTTTATGAACAGATATATTTTGTGCTTTTAGGGTTTGGGATTTAGTCACAATGAAGAATACACCATCACGAAAAATATAATGAACAACCGACCCGTGGGCATTGCCGTCTTTGTCGACTGTAGATAAAACGGCTGTATTTTGGTTCTCGACTAGATCAAGAAACTCTTGTAAGCGAGGGCTAGGTGTACCAAATTTGTTTTCATCAACCATTTCCTTAGATGTCATTTTATCGATATTATTAAAAACTTGTTTCTCGCCAGTCTTATGAAGCTCAATGTAAGTTTCAATAAACGTTTCAAATATACGAGCGCACGTTTTGTTGACGAATCTCATTCCGTAATCACCAATTCTAGTGTGTAATGTAACGCTAGCAAATGGTCCCGCATAATTAATCTTCACTCCAGAGACTACCCTATATGCAATTTCATCTGATGTTGTAAAGAAAGGTTTAGCATCAAGAAAAACAATTCTCTTATCGGTTGCAATCAACATAGCAGACCCAATCTTATTGCCGGTCGTACGCCCATAGACAATACCCCCGATTTGCTCGTCTTCATGGATAATTTTCGGCAGTCGCTTCGTCTCGAGCTTTAGTAGCCCATAATTAGTTATGCCAGCTTCTTTAAGCTCACGTACTAAACGCCTTCTGTGCTGTCTAATATCCATATCGATTACCTCTTCAGACTCTAGTATGGAGCTGTTATTGCCATTTATCAAGTAAAAAGCGTACCGAATATTGGTACGCTTTTGTTGTTAGATTAGTTTAATTAATGGTTATTGTCATCACCTCCAGGCCCGTGTCTATGACCTCCAGGACCCAATGGTCGAATTAGACTTAAATCAATTCCTTGGCTGTCAGCCCATGATTTGAATGAATCTCGTAATTCCTGATGTTTAGTGTGCATCTCTTCGCGAGTTAAGTTTTGATTTTTCAAACTTTCTCGTTCGGTTCTCATTTCGTCGAACTTTGCTTCAAGTGCATTCTTCTGATCAGCAGTTAATTTGCCGGAATCGACTAAATTCTGTAGTTGCTCTGTCCGGTTTTGCTCCATTTGCTGTTCTCTCTCTTGGTGTTTTTCCTCCAGAAATGATTCAACATCATTTTGGTTTAAATTAAATCTTTGTGCTAAATCGCTAGCAAAATTTCCTGGCCCATTACTCATCGCATAGGCACTATTTACCTTACTTAATCCTAGTCCTCCCGTGACTGCCACGCCAGTAACGATTGCTGTTGCTAGTAGTTTATTCTTAATCTTCATAAAATTACTCCTTTAATTTATTTATCTAGTTCACGTCAGTTTGATAACAGTTTTACGCCCGCTAATTGATATTTGCGCTTGCGCACTGCAACTTAGATGAACTAGACCAATTCTATTACTGCAATCTAATTTGATGCTTGATATTAACTTAGAAAAACATGAGTAGGTTATTTAACAGGTATTTTGACAGTAAATGTTGAACCACTATTTATTACACTGGCAACATCAATTTTGCCGTTATGAGCCTCAATTGCCGATTTTGCAATAGATAACCCTATTCCATAGCCTTGGGCTGAATTTTTGTTTCTCGAAGGATCAGCTCTGTAAAATCTATCAAAAATTCTTGGAAGATCTGGTTCTGAAATTCCTACACCTTTATCAATAAATGATATTTCTAATAAATTCCCACGCTTGTCGCTTCTAACTTCTATTTTTGATTTATCTGGGCTGTACTTAACTGCGTTATCAAGAATTGTAACAAACGCTTCCAGTATCAACGGCTTATCTATGCTTAGCTGTAAGCCTTTAGTTTCACTTTTATAGGATATAAGTTGATGTTTATTCACGGCCAGAGGCTTAACTTTATCGATAGCCTCACGTATTATTTTGTCTATTTCGATCTTTTCAAGATTTAGCTCATTATTTTCAAGACGCGATAATCTTAGTAAACTGTCACTTAAATTAGTTAATTTATCTAGTTCCTCTAAATTACTTTTTAGCTGTGTTTTTGCATCATCTAAATTTAAATCAGGATCAGTCAAAGCAAGCTCAGTCTCCAGCTTCATTGCTGTTATTGGCGTTTTGAGTTCGTGTGATGCATCAGCAGTAAACCTGCTTTGTGCTTCATGAATTTCTTCAATTGGTCGTAGGGAATTACGAGCTAAGAAATAACTTAGTAACCCGCCAAAAAATAAGATTAATAAATTTACTAACACAAGTCTTTCAATCAAATGTACACGAGCTTCGTTAAGTTGTTGATCTTGATTTTCTTTTAACTCTTCTAAACTTACATTCCAACCACGAGAAATAATAATCTGTTGCAACGGTCCTCGTTGTCGATCATAACCACGTTGGATTTCCTGATAAGATAGTCGGTACAATCCAATACTAAAAAGCACGCTTATAGACATGACTATTGTTAAATAAATAGCACTTAGCCTGATTGACGTGCTGTGAAAAAGCCTTTTTTTATTCACTTTTTTATACCAAAGTAGTAACCAAATCCGCGACGAGTATGTATTAACTTAGGTAGGTGAGGAAATGGCTTGTCTAATTTATTACGCAAATAACCAATGTAAACCTCAACTGTGTTAGGAAGAATATCCGCATCGTAATCCCAGACATGTTGCATAATTTGATCTTTATTAACAATACGACCTCCGGAACTCATAAGATATTCAAGCAGAGCAAACTCTTTAGCCGAGAGTTCTATTCGCTGATTATTTCTTATAGCAACGAAGTTGTCACGGTCTAGTTCAAGCCCGTCAATAACGATATTGGTTTCTTTTGTTTGCTGAGGTCGTCTTAGTAAAGCTCTAACTCTCGCTATTAATTCGACAAAAGCAAAGGGCTTAACCAGGTAATCATCTGCACCTGCGTTAAGTCCTTCAGCTCTGTCGAGCACTCTATCTTTCGCCGTCAGGAGAAGAACGGGCGTTGATATTGATGAGTTCCTCATTTCTCGCAGAATCTGAATTCCGTCAACATTCGGCAACATTCTATCTAGAATCACTAAATCGTAATTCTCGGTAGTCGCCATAGCTAAACCGTCCTGACCATCATTACTGAGGTCAACAGCATAAGCTTGTCTTTCCAAGCCTCTTTTTAGGGCGCTGGATATTTTTATATCGTCTTCGACAATGAGGATTCTCATGAGATTAATTATACTCTTGAATCTGAGAATATCTTGAAACCACTGAACTTACAGCGAAATAAAAATAGAAAAACTCCCTATTAAAAAGGAGTTTTTCTAGGAATTTTGCTAATTTATGCTCGTTCGCGTGCTTCACTTACGTGAATTGTGCGGCCGCCTAGCTCTTTGTTGTCCATACCAGCTACTGCTGCTTTACCTTCGTCATCACTTCCGAATTCTACGAAACCAAAACCGCGTGAACGGCCAGTTTCTCTATCGGTGATAACTTTAGCACTGACAACTGTACCGAATTGTGAAAAAGCTTGCGCTAGTTCATCATCGGTTGTAGCAAACGGTAATCCGCCTACAAATAATTTCATTACTATTTTGTTACTTTCCTCATTAATTTAGGTGCAAATCGACCATTCTTCTCGTGAGGATCTGTAACGTTAATTGATATTCTAGTACTTTTCACTCTCAAGCTGAACCTTGCTAGCTATATTAAAGCACAAAAACGAAAAAACAACCAGCAGATTAATATTTATCTGGGATAATCAAGCTTAAGCATATAAAATAAGTTAAGCATCATGTATCGAGTAAAGGATTAAAAGTGAATTGGCATAAAAAGCAAGCAAACGAGATTTTAGATGAATTTTCAGTTGAGCAAAGTAAGGGTCTAAGTACAGCAGTTGTAGCACATCGCCAAAAAATACACGGCTTTAATCAGCTTGAGGTTGCCAAGCCAATCAGTCCTTTCAAGATACTATTAGCACAATTTAAAGACATCTTAATTCTGATATTGATGGGTGCCGCTGCTGTATCATGGATAGCTGAGCATTTCAGTGGTAACCATGCTGGTGGAGATCAGGAAGCAATACTAATATTCGCAATAGTCGCAGCGATAGTAATGATAGGATTTTTTAATGAATTTAAAGCCGAGAAAACTGTAGAGGCTCTAAAGAAGTTAGTTTCACAAAAGACAACGGTTCGAAGAAATGGCAAAGTAATTGATATCGACAGTACAGACATAGTACCTGGCGATATCGTCTTGTTATCTGAAGGCACAAAAGTACCCGCAGATGTTCGGCTTATTCAGGTGAGGGCTTTGCAAATAAATGAAGCTAGTCTAACGGGAGAAAGTTTGCCAACTACAAAAAAAGAAGATGTTATCGATAAAGATGTGCCCCTAGGTGATCAGAAAAATATGGCATTCGCAGGTACTTACGTAACTCAAGGAACGGCCGAAGGTGTTGTCGTGGCAATTGCTAGCAACACTGAGCTTGGAAAAATAGCTAGTTTGATCAATGAGACAGACAAAGAGCAAACACCAATGCAAAGGAAACTTGACGATTTAGGAAAAAAACTTGGTATGGTAATCCTTTTTCTTTGTGTAATTGTGTTTGTTATTGTGTTTTTCTTCGCAGCGAGCGATGGTGCGGATAGGGGTACTTTAGGGAGAATTATATTTGCCTTTACAGCTGCGGTCGCTTTGGCGGTGGCTGCTATACCTGAAGGTCTAGCTTTTGTGGTAAGGATAAGTTTAGCGCTTGGAGCCCGCAGAATGGCCGCAAAAAACGCACTCGTGCGTAGACTAAGCGCTGTTGAAGCACTAGGGTCTACTGATGTTATTTGCTCAGATAAAACAGGGACATTAACTACCGGAATCATGACAGTAGTAGAAGTTTATTCAGCAGGAAAATCTCTATCTGTAACAGGTACAGGTTATGATGATGAAGGAGATTTTATCGGCACCGCTGGGGAGTTAACAAAACTAAATATTGCGCACAAAAAACTTTGTGAGGTTGGAGCACTTTGTAACAATGCGCGTCTACATAAAAAAGAAGTTTTAGGTGATCCTACTGAAGCAGCGATGCTTGTTTTAGCAAAAAAAGCTGAATTTGATATTTCGAATTTGCAGGAAAAGATGCCAAGAGTTCACGAAGTACCGTTTACGAGTGACCGTAAATTCATGAGCACGGTGCACAAAGACAAGAATAGTTTTTTCGTAGCCTCGAAAGGTTCAATTGAAGCAACGTTGAGTAGATGCAAGTTCATTATCGACGCTCAAGGTAAAGTTTCTAAACTATCACCAGAAGATAAAATCTCGATCCTTAAAATGAACAAGCAATTATCAACAAAAGGCTTGAGAGTTCTAGCGTTCGCATTTAAGGAAGTTAAAAAACAACCAGTTACGGACAAGGAAGTAGAAAGTGAACTCATTTTTACAGGACTGCAGGGAATTATGGATCCGCCTAGAAAAGAAGTTGCTAAAGTCATAAAACAAGTTCAAGAAGACGCTGGAATGAGAGTTGTAATGATTACGGGAGATTTTATTGACACCGCACGGGCTATAGCTACAGAAATTGGGATTCGAGGAGATGCCATAAGCGGTGCTGAAATAGATAAGCTTTCGCAAAAAGAGTTTGAAAAACGAGTTGAAAATATATCGGTGTATGCCAGAGTTAATCCCGAACATAAGCTCCGAATTGTTAAGGCCCTGAAGAAGAACGGACATCAGGTTGCGATGACGGGTGACGGCGTTAACGATGCGCCGGCAATTAAAGCAGCTGATATCGGAATAGCTATGGGTATTACTGGCACAGATGCGAGTAAGGAAGCAGCTGATTTAATTCTGCTTGATGATCAATTCCTGACGATAATAAAAGCAATTGAGGAGGGAAGAGGTATTTTTGATAATGTACGAAAATTCGTAAACTTTCTAATCAGCTGTAATATTGCCGAAGTAATTACCGTGATTTTTGGAATAATTGTGTTTAAGGACTTGGTGCTTACTGCAGCTCAAATATTGTTTATAAATATCGTTACAGATGGGTTACCGGCCGTCGCACTAGGATCAGACCCAACTAGGAAGGATGCGTTATTGTCAAAACCTGATCATTTCCGCCAACCAATATTAACTCGACGCGTATGGACGGAAATCTTTATTTTTGGATTCATGATGAGCATAGCTTTGATTGCTCATTATAATTACAATCTGCATTCATCAGGGATTTTGACTGCTGGCTCAGCCATGTTCTTTGGTATGGTTGTATATGAATTCGCTAGATTAATTGACATTAGAACAGATTATAAAATCAGGTGGTTTGCAAATCCGATGTTGAGTGTTTCATTGCTTGCCTCTTTTCTCATTCTATTGGCAGTACTATTTATGCCTGCACTGGCTAAGTATTTCGAAGTTCAGCCACTACTTAGAATCGACTATATTCTTGTATTAATCGGCTCACTAATTCTTGTAACGCTAATGAAAATATTTAACCCGATACTTGATAAACTAGTTGGTGAAGAAAACTAGATACCAACAAATACTATTGACAAAAATAAAAGCATAAGCTATAATAGTATTGTTGTTGAAAAACAAAAAACGTTCAGCAAAAGAAAGGCAAAAATAAAAAATGAAACACATTAAAATTGAGTTTCAAAAAAGCGAATATAAAATCGAAGTGTCAAATCGTAATCCAACTTAAAGTTCATTATTTCTAAAATCAGGACGCTAAATTTTAGAACCCCCACAAATTTTAGTGGGGACGAGCGAAATTTCTAAAACAAAAATAAAAATGAAAAATCGCTCGCAACCCATTAAAAGTGTTAACATAATTTATCTCAATAAATAATTGTTAACATCAATAAAATAGTTTCAAAAATCTAATAAAATTTATTGATTTTTGAAAACAGAATGTGACATACTAGTACTTGTCACAACAAAAAACAAAAAACCTTAAAAAAACAAAAAAGAAAGGAGTAGTAGCTTTTAGTTCTATTCCCATTTATTTAGGGAAAAGAGCAGTACCAGTTAAAAATATAACTGTCTACTTAAGAGAACACAGACCTTCTTGGTCATTTCTCAATAGCGAAGCATATTCTATGAGTTACGAACGATCAATCTCAAAAAACTTATTCGTTAAGCTTTTTGACAAAATGTTTGATATCTAATAAATGTCAATAAACTGCGAGAACGCGCCTATTAACCTAGGCGCGTTTTTTTATGAACGACTCTAGAAATAAAGAGTAAAAACTGCTAAAATCCTCATACAATCAGAACAAAGTAATTAACAAATTCATGAGAGGATTCATGAATTTGAGAGGAGACGGCTTGGTTGGGTTGCCTAGAGTGTCAGGAAATTTATTTTGCTGACAGTCAGGCAAAACAAACATTACACGTCGACGAGGCAGGATAGCTCAGTTGGTTAGAGCGCAGGACTCATAAGCCTGAGGTCCCGAGTTCAAATCTCGGTCCTGCTACCAAATTTATGACCCCACGTAAGTGGGGTTTTGAATTTGTTAGGGTCAACTTGTTATGAATTCATGCGAACTTTATAAAAACTGATATGATAACTATTACCAATGAAAAAGACTTTTATTATCGCAGTGAGCGGTGGTGTTGATTCGGTAGTGCTGTTACATAAGCTTGTAAGTGTAAAACATCCGAATATTAACTACATTGTTGCTCATTTTGATCACGGAATTAGACCGGATTCGAATGCTGATGCTGAATTTGTCGAACAAATTGCGAAAAATTCGCAATTAGCATTCGAGCTTGGTGAGGGTAACTTAGGTAAAAATTCTAGCGAAGATGAGGCAAGACGGGCTCGGTATAATTTTCTCTTTACAGTTATGCAAAAATACAAAGCAGATGGAATTATTACAGCCCACCATCGCGATGATGTTATAGAAACTATGGTCGTGAATATACTTCGCGGTACAAGCCCGAGAGGTTTAATGGGCTTTAGTAGAGCTGAAATTATCCGACCGTTTATCGACAAAACAAAAGCCGATCTAATCAAATATGCACATGAACATAAATTAACTTGGCATGAAGATAGCACTAACTCCGATCCTAAGTACCTAAGGAATTACATTAGACAGAATATTATTCCGAAATTAAGTGCAAAGCAGAGTACTGAGCTTTTGAAAATACGAGAGAAACTTGTCGATATATATAGAGAAGTTGACGCGCTTGATAAAAAAATATTAGTTCAGTGCATGAAAAAGAGTGAGCTTGTTAGGTCGCGATTTGTCGTGTTGCCAGTTAAAGTACAAATGGAAATATTATCAACCTGGTTCAGGCTGAACAATGTGGCATTTGACTCAAAATTACTCGAAAAAGCAGCAAATGCAATTAAAGTGTTTAAGCCAGGGAAAGTATTTGAGCTTACTAGTAACAAAAAATTAATTATTGGTAGACTGAGGATTAACTTACAAATTGACTGATACCTCCGTGTATAATCAATTAATAGATATCGTTAGTGTTAATTACTAAATACTAACGGTTACAAATTACTACAATTTACAGAAAGGATATCGCAAGCGCGATGGATAAGAAAAAGATTAAACGACCGATGCCTGGAAAACCAGTTAAAAAGCGCAGTACATTACGAAATGTATTGTTTATTATTTTACTCGGCATATTTCTAATAATTGGAATATCGGGCTATAACAGTGGTGATAGTCTTAAGGAAGTTGCTCTGTCTGATGTTAGAACGAGAGCAAACAACGGTGAGATAAGTAAAATTGAAGTTACCGGTGATGATTTAAAGATTACTAAAAAAGGCGACGATAAACCTACTGAAAAATCAATAAAAGAATCCGGATCGTCTCTATCAGATCAGGGCTTTACTTTTAACGACACGAACAAAGACCTGGAAATTGCCATAAACAAAGCTGATACGTCAGGAAAAGTTTGGGAAAATATCCTTTATACGATGGGTCCAGTAATATTGCTTGGGGGCTTACTGTTCTGGATGATGCGTAGCGCGCAAGGCCAGGGAAATCAAGCTATGAGTTTCGGCCGGAGTAAAGCCCGACTATACGGTAACGAAAAAGATAAAGTTACGTTCAAAGATATAGCCGGAAGCAATGAAGCTAAGGAAGACTTAGAGGAAATCGTTGATTTTCTTAAGAGTCCGAAAAAGTACGAAGGTGTTGGAGCGCGCATCCCTAAAGGTATGTTGCTTGTAGGCCCTCCAGGAACAGGTAAGACTATGCTTGCACGAGCAGTCGCAGGTGAGGCTGATGTGCCATTTTTCAGCATATCGGGTTCTGAGTTTGTAGAGATGTTCGTTGGTGTTGGTGCATCCAGAGTGCGTGATTTGTTTGGTAAGGCTAAAAAGAATGCTCCATGCATCATATTCGTCGATGAAATTGACGCTGTCGGTAGACGTCGTGGTTCTGGAATGGGTGGCGGTCATGATGAAAGAGAACAGACTCTGAATCAGATTCTGGTTGAAATGGATGGATTTGAACAAGGGCAAAACGTAATAGTTCTAGCAGCGACTAACCGATCTGATGTTCTTGATCCGGCACTTCTCCGACCTGGACGATTTGATAGAAGAGTAAACATTAGTTTACCTGACCGCAAAGATCGTGAAGCAATTCTGAAGGTGCATTTTGAGAAAAAACCACTTGAGAAAAATGTTGATTTAGATGCACTGGCCGCTAAATCAGCAGGAAGTTCTGGAGCGGATCTCGCCAATATAGCAAATGAATCAGCCATTATCGCAGCAAAAAATAATCGTAAAACAATTACACAGGAAGATGTAACAGCTGCATTCGAAAAAGTAGCTATTGGACCAGAGCGCAAAAGCAAAGTTATGAGCGAAAGAGAGAAAGAATTAACGGCTTATCATGAAGCAGGTCATGCTATTGTGGGTCACGTAATGCCAGATAGTGATATGGTTCATAAAGTAACGATAATTCCGCGTGGCGGGACTGGTGGCGTAACTTGGTTTATACCACCAGAAGATAAAAGTTATCATTCGATTATTGAGTATAAGGACATATTAGCTCGTATGTTGGGCGGAAGAATCGCCGAGGAAGTAATTTACGGTGATGATAGGGTTACAACTGGAGCTGGAAATGATTTGCAGAAAGCAGCAGAACTTGCACGCGAAATGGTTACAAATCAAGGAATGGGTAAAAAACTGCGAAACCAAGTTTTCCACACTGACGATGGCATGATTATGGATAAGATGATGCATGAACGTAATTATTCCGACGAAACAGCGAAGGTTATCGATGACGAAGTCGAGAGTTTAATTACCGAAGCTGCTGTTAGGGCAAAAACTGTTATTAAAGCTAAC
This sequence comes from Candidatus Saccharimonadota bacterium, assembly GCA_020428465.1. Classification (GTDB taxonomy): domain Bacteria; phylum Patescibacteriota; class Saccharimonadia; order Saccharimonadales; family SZUA-47; genus JAGQMY01. The sequence goes on along the minus strand of JAGQMY010000016.1, from coordinate 1,894 downwards.
CTGAAAAAACTGGAAGATCTAAAGAACGCATTACTCGAAAAAGAAACAGTTGAAGCCGATGAAGTTGCTAAAATTCTAGATGGTTCAAAACTGCCAAAAGAAGCAGCACTTTATTAAAATTTGTCATTCATTTTAAGATAGAAAAAGCCTATAATAAAGTCTAGGATGAAAAAGCCTTCTGCTCGTATTGTACAAAGGATGTCGTTGCCAGGCGCAGCTACATTGCTAGTGTTGGCGACCATGTTGTCGCAGGTATTAGGTTTTATGCGAACGAAGTTAGTTTTTGCTAACTTTCCTAAAGTCGGTGCGGAAAGCACTGATATTTACTTCGCGATGTTTAAGATACCTGATTTTTTCTTCTATATTCTAGCCGCCGGCGCTCTGGGTGTTGCCTTTATACCAATTCTTAGTGAACACATGCAAAAAAGTGATCGACGAGGCGTCTGGTCTCTATCCAATAGCTTAATGAATTTTATGGCTTTGTTGATGTTTTTCGTCGGGTTGATTGTGTTAATTTTTGCACGCCCACTTGCCCATATCGTTGCACCAAACTTAAGCCCTGATCAGTTAAATAATGCTGTTCATATACTCAGACTTATATCTTTTAACCCGCTATTTTTCACACTTTCAGGAGTTCTTACCAGTACCCAACAAGTATTCGGAAGGTTTTTCTTCTTCGCCATTACACCAGTCGTTTATAATTTATCGTTAATCGCTAGTATATTTCTGTTTAAGGATAATATCGGTATCGTCGGTCTAGGCATTGGAGCAATGATGGGTGGAATATTGCAATTATTGTTTGCGTTCCTAGGTGTAACTGGACTAAATTTCCACTGGAGCCCGAATATTAACTTTAAAAATGTCGATTTTCGTAGAGTATTACGACTACTTCCTGCCCGGTCTTTAGATCAGGGTGTTGACTCGCTTAACTCGATTGTAGAAACCAACAGAGCGCGATTATTTGGCGACGGCGTTGTTTCGTCGTACGAAGGGGCATTTATGTTGCATACCGCACCGGTATTATTGATAGGTTCATCGATATCGAATGCAGCATTTCCTAGGTTGAGTGAGAGAATTGCACAGGGAAGGTCTGATTTGTTTAGAAAGGAATTTGCCGGGGTTCTTAGAACGATAATGTGGCTCTCAATGCCCACAGTTGTTATTGCTTATTTTTGTCGTGGCTACTTAGCTAGAATAATTTTTACTAAAGGTTCGCCTGAAATTGCAATGCTACTGGGGTTTTTATCTATAGCTATATTCTTTCGGTCAATTTATGCTCTAATTTCTAGATACTTTTATGCTCACAAAGATACGACGACACCATTGATTATTTCTCTGTTTGCCATTGCTTTAAATATTATTTTGGTTATAACTTTAGCAAGACCAGAGACTTACGGACCTGGAGGATTGGGGTTGGCGCAGTCGATCGTTTCAGTCGCAGAAGTTATCGTAATTAGTAGCGTGATGCTAATAAGAGATAAGAAAATTTTAGATAAAGAATTTTGGAATGACACCACTAAGCTATTGTCAGTCACTGGATTTACAGTAGTCGCTGCGTTTATTATGGTTAACATTTTGCCGTTTAACATTAATGACACAGGATTTTTCTTACTAGGCGGTAAATTAAGCGCAATTGTTCTCGTTACATTTTCAGTTCACTTAGCAATGTCATCAGTGTTCGGCTTCAGAGAGCCGAAAGCAATATTCGAAAAGGTCCGAAAAATAATTTTAAAACCTATTAAAATTCAATAATCCACCCCTGTTATTAAAAGTGTTTTTATGATATAATGCTTTAAATGAGTCAAGACAAAATTCGTAATTTCTGTATCATCGCACTAATTGAACGCTACGCTTATGAGACACCCCTTCGGGGTTTCTCATCGAGCCAGACTCG